>NZ_JBLKCZ010000005.1:0-269624 GCF_047530595.1 Enterobacter sp. 01-M-02-SI-ECC
AGCCCGCCCTCTCGGCGCATCCCTGCGCCTCGCCTCGGCCTTACGGAAACGCCTCGGCGATTTACAGCCGGACCAGGGCATCGCTGTAAGCCATTAATTTTTCTGAAGCAACATTCATCGCTTCAGGTTAAAAAATTACCGGGGATCCCTCAGCCCCACAGAGGAGAGGAGATGCATAGCGGTTATTTCTTCAGCCCCGCAAACGCCGCCCGAATTTCTTCTTCCGGCAGCTGTATGCCTATAAACACCATCACGCTGTGCGGTGCTTCCTCGCCCCAGGGTCTGTCCCAGTCGGCGCTGTACAGGCGCTGCACGCCCTGGAACAGCAGGCGGTTTGGCTCGCCGTCAATCCATAGCATCCCTTTGTAGCGCAGCAGCTTGTCGGCAAACGACAGCAGCAGGTTTTCCATCACCCGCGAAACCTCGCCGATGTCCACCGGGTAGTCCAGCTCCACCACAATCGACGCCACGTCGTTTTGCTTGTCTCCCATAAAGTGGAAGCGCGGTTTCGCGGTGACGTTCTCTTCCAGCATAAAGCCATTGGTGTTGAACAGCTGAGACAGATCGATGTCGCCATGCGTCACCGTGTAAACCGGCGCGCGGGAGTTAATGCGCGTCAGGCGCTCGCGCAGTTTTTCGCTTTCGCCCGCCACGTCGGTTTTGGTCAGCAGGATGCGGTCGGCGTAGCCCACCTGAGACTGGGCGATGGTGAACTGGTTCATCTGCTCGTCGGCGTGAACCGCATCCACCAGGGCAATCACGCCGTCCAGCAGGTAGCGCTGGCAGAGGATCTCGTGAGAGAAAAAGGTCTGAATAATCGGGCCGGGGTCGGCCATGCCGGTGCATTCGATCACCAGGCGGTCAAAGTCGATCTCGCCGCGATCGCGGCTGTCGAGCAGGTCCAGCAGGGCGTCTTCTAATTCGTTAGAGCGGGTGCAGCAGATGCAGCCGTTGGTCAGAGTTTTGATCTGGGTGGCGCGATCGCCGATCAATTGATCGTCAACGGAGACCTCACCGAATTCGTTTTCGATGACGGCGATTTTGAAGCCGTGCTGTTCGTTCAGGATGTGGCGCAGCAGGGTGGTTTTACCGGCGCCGAGAAAACCGGTCAGCAGGGTAACGGCAATCGGGGTCATGGTCTCTCCTTTAGCAGCAGCGGACGCCGCCTTCTCCACTTCCGCCGTAGCGCGCTTCCTGACGCTCGCGGAAGAATTCGGTGTAGGTCATGTACGGCTTATCCGGATGGTTGGTCTTCATGTGCTCAACGTAGTTGTCATAGTCCGGAATGCCAATCAGCATTTTCGCCGCCTGACCGAGGTATTTTTTTGCTTCGCCTAAGTTACCAAACATTGTGGGTTCCAGACAGAAAAAGCCCGGCGATGTGAGTCCGCTGGGCTTATGTTTCCCTCATCCCAGCCCTCTCCCAAAGGGAGAGGGCTGGGATTGCGGATTAATGGTGTGAAGAGGTCTTCACGCCGCCTTCCGGCACCGGCACGTACGGGGTTTCTTTATCCGTACGGCCGTCGGCGTTGCGAACGTTCAGCCAGGTTTTGATGCCGTAGAAGATGATGCTGTACACCACCACCAGGAACAGAATGCTCAGACCCGCGTTGGTGTAGTTGTTCACCACGATATGGTTCATGTTGGCAATCTGCTGCGCGGTAAGGTCCGCGCCGCCTGCGGCAATCTTCTCTTTGTACTGGTTAGCCATGAAGAAGAAGCCTTCCAGCTGCGGGTTGGCGCTGAACAGCTTCAGGCCAAGCGCCCAGGTGGTGCAGAGCAGCAGCCACAGCGCAGGAACAACGGTTACCCAGATGTATTTGGTGCGCTTCATCTTCACGAGGACCACGGTACCCAGCACCAGAGCAACGGCTGCGAGCATCTGGTTAGAGATACCGAACAGCGGCCACAGGCTCTTCACGCCGCCGAGCGGGTCGACAACGCCCTGATACAGCAGGTAGCCCCACAGTCCGACGCAGCCCGCAGTACCCAGAATGCCCGCTACCAGAGAGTCGGTTTTCTTCAGGAACGGCACGAAGTTACCGAGCAGGTCCTGCAGCATGAAGCGGCCCGCACGGGTACCGGCGTCCAGCGCGGTCAGGATGAACAGCGCTTCGAACAAAATACCGAAGTGGTACCAGAAGCCCATGTCCGCCCACGGCAGCACCTTGTGGAACACGTGTGCGATACCCACCGCCAGCGTCGGTGCACCACCGGCGCGGTTCAGCACGGACGGTTCGCCGATGTCCTTCGCCGTCTGCATAATCTGCTCCGGCGAAATCACGAAGCCCCAGGAGCTAACGGTCGCCGCCGCGTGTGCGCTGGCGTCCTTCAGCTGCGCCATAATCAGCGCCGCGTTGTCACCGCCCATTTCGTGCAGGTTTGGCATGGTGATGCCGAGGCCCGCCGGTGGGGTGTTCATCGCGAAGTAGAGACCCGGTTCGATAATGGAGGCTGCAACCAGCGCCATGATCGCCACGAAGGACTCCATCAGCATCGCGCCGTATCCGATCAGACGCGCGTCTTTCTCGTTCGCCAGCAGCTTAGGCGTGGTACCGGAGGCAATCAGGGCGTGGAAGCCGGAGACCGCACCGCAGGCGATGGTGATGAACAGGAACGGGAACAGGGCGCCTTTCCACAGCGGGCCGGTACCGTCGATGTACTGGGTCACTGCCGGCATTTTCAGATCCGGGTTAATCACCAGGATGCCGATCGCCAGACCGACGATAACGCCGATTTTGAGGAAGGTCGCGAGGTAGTCACGCGGGGCCAGAATCAGCCAGACCGGCAGCAGCGCTGAGATAAACGCATAGCCAATCAGCGCGAAGGTAATGGTGGTGTCCTTGAAGGTCAGCGCCGGGCCCCAGTACGGGTCGTGCGCAATCACGCCGCCGAAGTAGATGGAGGCCACCAGCAGCACGATACCAATCACCGACACTTCGCCCACGCGTCCCGGACGCAGGAAGCGCATGTAGATACCCATGAACAGCGCAATCGGCACGGTTGAGCATACGGTGAAGACACCCCACGGGCTTTCGGCCAGCGCTTTCACCACGATCAGGGCCAGCACCGCGAGGATGATGATCATAATCAGGAAGCAGCCGAACAGGGCGATAGTCCCCGGCACGCGGCCCATCTCTTCTTTGACCATCTCACCCAGAGAGGCCCCGTTACGGCGAGAAGAGATAAACAGCACCATAAAGTCCTGCACCGCACCCGCCAGCACCACGCCGGCGAGCAGCCACAGGGTTCCCGGAAGGTAGCCCATCTGCGCGGCCAGCACCGGGCCCACCAGCGGGCCTGCGCCGGCGATAGCGGCAAAGTGGTGACCAAACAGCACGTAGCGGTTGGTTGGCACGTAGTTCAGGCCGTCATTGTTAATGACCGCCGGGGTGGCGCGCGTCGGGTCGAGCTTCATGACCTTCTGCGCGATGTACAAGCTGTAGTAGCGATAAGCAACAAGATAGACGGAAACCGACGCGACCACGATCCACAGGGCGCTTACGTGTTCGCCCCGGCGTAATGCGACAACCGCCAGACAGAAAGCGCCGAGGATCCCGAGTAAGGCCCAGGGCACGTGCTTCAGTAGTTTTTTAGTATCCATAGTAAGACCTGGTTTTTTATGTAAAGAAAAAAGGGTCAGGGTTCGTTGTGAGGAGGTATTGATTAATGCTGGAGCGATCGTGCCAGATCCTCGCGCGTGTAAAGGACGGTAAATGAATGAGTGGTTGAAAGTGCCGGGTGAGCGGTCAAAGGGGGTGACGAGCGGTTCCGGCTCGCCGCCAGGGGGCGAAATTATGTGATTGAGATCACTTGATTATTCGGATTACGCTCCACGGCCAGATAGTTCTCCAGGGTTCTAATCAGTTTTTCCTTCAGCCAGTTCGGTTCCAGAATCTGAATGTGGGGCAGCCAGTAGAACAGCAGCGGCAGGATCTGGTTCTCGTGCGCCGCCTGGCAGCGCAGCGTGACGCCGCCCTGTTGCTCCTCCACCAGCTCCTGTTCCGGCAGAAGATCGCGGCGCAGGAAGTAATGTGAAATATTATCTTTGATAAATATTTTCACTGCGA
This sequence comes from Enterobacter sp. 01-M-02-SI-ECC, assembly GCF_047530595.1. NCBI lineage: Bacteria > Pseudomonadati > Pseudomonadota > Gammaproteobacteria > Enterobacterales > Enterobacteriaceae > Enterobacter > Enterobacter sp. 01-M-02-SI-ECC. The sequence goes on from NZ_JBLKCZ010000005.1 coordinate 4,071, forward strand.
AAGTATTTTCAGAGACCCAAGGGTCGAGGCTTTTCTCCAGCAGCTCAAGGACATTTTCTTCGGGCGTGAAGGTCGTTTTCTGAATATCAAACCAGCTAATCTGGCTCAATGAGAAGGATTTCAGGCGGCTATTTTCGGTGGCTTGTAAATACCATATATTTTTTTTGTTAATGAGTTTATAGGGATTAATCAGACGGGTTTTCCCCTTATAAACGATCTGACAAACATTATGGTTTTTAATCGATTTCTCGATTTTCGTTAAATGACGGCGAATATCACGTTCTACCGTGTGTTCTGCCTCATTGCCAAGAATAAGAATATGGTTTTCGTCAACGCGCGTTTCGAGCTTCTGCCAGAATTCCGTATTTCTTTCAGGGAAAAAGCTGTCAGCATTCAGGAAGTTAGCAAGGGTGTGATGTAAGCCTTGTCCGCCGGGCGATTGCGCAGAATGGATCAGTCGATATAGCCCGTTACCGGTATGTTCAACAATAGGAGATAGGGCATTTAAATCCCGGTAGACGGTACGCTCGGTAATTTTAAATTTTTCCATTAGCGCACTGCGGTTTACCACACCGTTTAAATGTAGCTCAACCAGAATATCGACCAGACGTTCAGCCGAGCGGCTCCGCGTCGTTTTAGCCATAAGGTCATCCTGTATATTTAGGTATGCGCTGAATGATGCGGATGCACTGACAAAGGGTGTCAGTATTCAGTCACAGAAAATTTCTCTTATGGTTATATAACGGCGTGATTTAGCGGAAACCTTAGGAGTTTTTGTAGAAAGCGGCGCTGGCCGAAGAAAAAGGCCAGCGCGAGGGGGGATCACACGGCGGCTTCCGCCTCCAGCATGACCGGGTGGAAGCGGCGCTTGAAGTAGATCAGACCGTGTCCCGCGTCACTCAGAATGATGTTCTTAACTTCAACAAGGTAGACAAGATGCGTGCCGATGGTTTGCACCTGGCTAATCTCGCCTTCAAGGCTGGCGAGCGCGCCCTTGAGCACCGGCTGCGCCAGCGGCCCTTTCTGCCAGCAGGAGAGGGCAAAGCGCTCCTCCATCGTCATACCGGTCATCCCGGCGAAATGGCGAGCCATGATCTCCTGCTCGTGGTTCAGTACGTTAACGCACAGCCTGCCGTTGCCCTGAAATACCGGATTCATGGCGCTGTTGGCGTTGATGCACACCATAACCGACGGCGGGGTGTCCGTGACCGAACAGACGGCGGTGGCGGTAATGCCGCAGCGGCCGGCCTCGCCCTCGGTGGTGACCACATTAACCGCAGCCGACAGGCTGCTCATTGCGTCGCGAAAACGCAGGCGTTGTTCATCTGAATGCATTGCAACCTCCCGCTGCGCTATTTCAGCAGCTTGTCGAGCATGTTGATATCGCTGTTGTTGTGCAGGTGCGGCACCGTCCAGCCGTGCTGGTCGTACTCGGACATGCAGCGGTCGACCATCGCCATCATCTTGTCCATGTTGCCGGAGCTCTGCGCTTGGCGCAGACACTGCAGGCGGATCTCATCCTGGCTCCCGGAGTAGTTGATTTCGTACAGCTCGTGACGACCGCCAAACTCGCTGCCGATGGCGTCCCACATCAGCTTCAAAATCTTGATGCGTTCGACGTGATCCATCCCGTTGGAGCCGCGCACGTATTTCGCCAGATACTGGTCGATCTGCGGGTTGTTCAGATCCCGGGCGCTGGACGGCAGGTAGATCAGACCGGACGTCACGTTACGCTCGATGATGTTCTTGATCTTGGCGTAGGCCATCGGCGCCATCACGCGGTAGGTTTGCAGCGCGGCGTGATCCGGCAGATACGCGCCGTTCACCCACGGGGTAGCTTCGGAGCACATCGAGTCGCTCAGCGCCCAGAACATGTTGCGCCAGGCCACCACTTCGCCGAGATCCGCCTGCACGCCGCGGAACTCCAGGGTACCGGTGCACTCCAGGGATTTCTTCAGCAGGGCGGTGATGAAGTCGAGCTTCACCGCAAGGCGCACGCAGGCCTGCAGCGGGTACATTCGCGCAAAGCCGCCCTCCATCGTCCAGCGACGGCAGCGGTCGAAATCGCGGTAGATCAGCACGTTTTCCCACGGGATCAGCACGTGATCCATCACCAGGATCGCATCGTTTTCATCAAAGCGGCTGGAGAGCGGGTAGTCGTACGGGGATCCGGTTGCGCCTGCCACCATCTCGTAAGAGGCGCGGGAGATCAGCTTCACCCCCTCGGCGTCCATCGGCGCGACGAACATCAGCGCGAAGTCCGGGTTTTCGCCCATCACCTGCGCGGATCCGAAGCCGATCATGTTGTAGTGGGTCAGCGCCGAGTTGGTTGCCACCACCTTCGCACCGCTGACGATGATCCCGGCGTCGGTCTCTTTCTCCAGCTTGATGTAGACGTCTTTCACCTCGTCCGCCGGCTTGTGGCGGTCGATCGGCGGGTTAACGATGGCGTGGTTGAAGTACAGGCCGGTTTCCTGAATGCGCGTGTACCAGCTGCGGGCGTTCTGTTCGAACTGGCCGTAGAAGGCCGGGTTGGCGCCGAGCGCGCAGCCGAACGCGGCTTTGTAGTCCGGCGTGCGGCCCATCCAGCCGTAGCTCAGGCGCGACCACTCGGCGATGGCGTCGCGCTGCTGGCGCAGGTCGTCGGCGCTTTTCGCCACGCGGAAGAACTTGTGGGTGTAGCCGCCGCTGCCGGTGTCGGTGCCCCAGCAGAGGGTATCCTGCATGTCCGGCTTGTGAAGCGCGTCGTACATCTGCGCGATGGAGGCCGCCGCGTTGCGAAACGCCGGATGGGTGGTGACGTCTTTGACGCGCTCGCCGTAGATGTAAATCTCACGGTCGTCCTGCAGGCTTTTTAAATACTCTTCGCCGGTTAACGGACGTTTGGCATCAGCGCGGAAATCTTCAGGCTTCATAGGGACCTCGTATCGGAATAGGGTTGTTAAATTTATGTTTTGTTTTTGTTGTTTAATTGAAGCCTGAGAGGGGCGGAACGTGAAGGGACGATTGGGACAACGGCGGGTACTTTTCGCGAGAGATCGCAGAGTGTGATTTTCCTCACCCTAACCCTCTCCCAAAGGGAGAGGGGACGGTTAATCCCTCTCCCTTTGGGAGAGGGCCGGGGTGAGGGGAACAGGCGATACCGGTACTTTCTGCGCCCGATACGCGCTCGGCGAGCACCCCACTAAGCGGTTAAAAAACCGGGCAAAATAGGCCGGGTCCTTAAACCCCAGCTGCCAGGCAATGTCGCTGACCGCGCTGTCGGAGAAGAGCAGCAGGCGTCTGGCCTCCCGCAGCTGGCGGTCGAAGATCAGCCGCTTCGGCGGGCGGTTGGCAAAGCGGCGGCAGATATCGGTCAGGCGGGATTCGGTCAGGTGCAGCTCGCTGGCGTATTCCGGCACCGTCCAGTGCTGGTGGTAGTGGATGTCGATCAGCTGGGTAAAGCGCTGGAACAGCTTCAGTTCGCCGCGCATGCCGCCTGAAGCGTGGTCGTCAAGCTTCGCGTTGCGCAGCAGCAGGGTAAAGACCGCCTGCGCCAGCAGGACCAGCGTGTGTTCGCGCCCCGGCAGCTGTTCCGTGGATTCCCGGGCAATCAGCTGCCAGTAGTGCTTCAGCGCCGCCAGCTCGTCCGGCTTATCCGCCAGCGAGAGGCAGATCCCCGGCAGGCCAAATGCTTCCCGCGTGCCGGGGTAGAGCACCTCCAGCAGCGGCCAGATCAGATCCTCGCGCACCGTCAGCACGTGCCCGTCGCTGTCGGATTCGGTGATAAACGCGTGCGGCACCGACGGCGGCGTGAGGACGAACAGCGGCGCCTGCACCGAGTAGCGGTGATCGTCGAGCTGGAGTTCAATCTGTCCGGTATCGAGAAAGTGCATCTGAAAATACTGGTCGTGACGATGCGCCTGCATGTCGCGGCCAAAAAAGGCCGCCATGCGGGCGAACGACTGGTAGTGCACGTCGTCGGTGCCCAGACTTTCGTCGTATTCCTTGCTGATGTCGATGTTGGTAATGGGGTTCTGGCACATGGCGGCTCCCTAGTGGATCTTCTGCGCCGCGATGCCCGGCTCGCGCTCAAGGCTTTCGCGCTGCGTCATCGGGATGCGCGTCAACACCAGCGCGCCGACCACCAGCAGCCCGGCCACGAACCACAGCCCGGAGCTGAAGCTGCCGGTCGCGTCGCGCAGAATGCCGATCAGCAGCGGGCTAACGGCGGATCCGACGTTGCCGATGGCGTTGATCACCGCCAGCGCCACCGCGCGGGACTTCAGGCTAATCACCCGATCCGGCGTGGTCCAGAATATGGCCATGGCGGTAAAGGATCCGGTTGAGGCCATAATGATGCCAAGCAGCTGGATCAGGCTGTGATCGGTGGCCGAGGCCAGCATCCATCCCGCCGCGGCGAACAGGTACGGCAGGATGGTGTGCTTTTTTCGCTCTTTCAGCCTGTCGGAGCGTCGGCTCCACCAGATCATCCCGAGAATGGTGCAAAACTGCGGGATCGCCGCCAGCAGGCCGATGACGATATTGCTGCTTCCCGTGTTGAAGCTTTGCAGGATCTGCGGCGTCCAGATGTTGATGGCGCTGAGCGTGTTGGTCAGGCAGAAGTAGGCCAGCGTGTAGAGCAGCACCGCCGGGGTCAGCACTTCGCGCAGCGTCGAGCGCGGCGTGACGGATTGGGCAACGGCGACCTCCTGCTCGCGGGCGATCATCGTTTTCAGCGCCTGCTTTTCGTCGTCGTCCAGCCAGGTGGCCTGATCAGGCGTGTCGTTGAGGTAAAACCAGGTCACCACGCCGAGCACCACCGACGGCAGCCCCTCCAGCAGGAACAGCCACTGCCAGCCCTTCAGGTTCCACAGCCCGTCCATCGCCAGAATATAGCCGGAGAGGATCGAGCCGAGCATCATGGTCACCGGCATGGCGATCATAAACAGCGCGTTGGCGCGGGCGCGGTGATAGGCCGGGAACCACCAGGTGAGGTAGACCAAAATCCCCGGCAGGAAGCCCGCTTCGGCAATGCCCACCAGCATGCGCAGGACGTAGAGCGTTTCAGGGCTGGTGGCGAACATGGTGCAGGTGGAGGCGATGCCCCACACCACCATGATCCCGGCGATCCAGCGCCGCGCGCCGATCTTCGCCAGCATGATGTTGCTCGGGATCCCGCACAGCACGTAGGTGACGTAAAACAGCGTTGCGGCCAGGCCAAACATGGTCGACGTAAGGCCCAGATCTTTGCCCATCGTCAGCCCGGCAAAGCCGATGTTGATGCGATCGAGAAACGAAAAGACAAACAGGATAAAGAGAAAGACGATCAGGCGTCGGAACAGCTTGTTAATGGCGCGATGTTCAACAGCTTTATTATCATGAGTTTGCAGGGGAGAGGTCGTCATGGTGCGCTCCAGATCTTACGTTTAGTAGACGGATTTATTGTTATTAACTGACGTAACCGGTTGTTCGATAAAACGTGCCGCCAGCGCTTCGGCGCTGCGGGCGAGCAGGGTGGTGTCGACGCCGACGGCGACAAACAGCGCGCCAAGCTCGAGGTAGCGTTTCGCCAGCGGCTCGTTCGCCATCAGGATGCCGGGCGCTTTGCCCGCGCTGAGGATCTGCGCGATAGCCTGCTCGATGGCGGCCTGCACCTCCGGGTGCTGCGGATTGCCGGCAAAGCCCATGTCGGCGCTCAGATCCGCCGGGCCGATAAACACGCCGTCGACGCCTTCCACGTCCAGGATCTGCGGCAGGTTTTTCAGCGCCTCGCGAGTTTCAATCTGTACCAGCACGCACATGGCGTCGTTGGCCTGCTGCAGGTAATCCGGGACGCGGTTCCAGCGCGAGGCGCGCGCCAGGGCGCTTCCGACGCCGCGAATGCCCGCGGGCGGGTAGCGGGTGGCACGTACCGCCAGCCGCGCTTCGTCGGCGTTTTGCACCATCGGCACCAGCAGGGTTTGCGCCCCCACGTCCAGCAGCTGTTTGATCTGCACCGGGTCGTTCCACGACGGGCGCACCACCGGCTGGCTGGGATAGGGCGCGATGGCCTGTAACTGGGCTAAGACAGTTTGCACATTATTCGGCGCGTGCTCGCCGTCGATCAGCAGCCAGTCGAAGCCTGCCCCGGCCAGCAGCTCAGCGCTGTAGCTGCTGGTGAGCCCCAGCCATAAACCGATTTGCGGGCGGCCCGCCTTCAGCGCCGCTTTGAATGCGTTTTGCATGGTCCTCTCCTAAACAAAGCGGCAGCTGATGGAGCCCATGTTGCCGTAGTCGACGTGGAAGGTGTCGCCTCTGCTGGCGGGCACCGGACGGGTAAACGAGCCGCCGAGAATAATCTGGCCGGGCTCAAGCTGCACGTCGTACGGTGCCAGCTTGTTCGCCAGCCACGCCACGCCGTTCGCCGGGTGGTTAAGCACGCCTGCGGCGACGCCTGTCTCTTCGATCATGCCGTTGCGGTAGAGCAGGGCGGAGATCCAGCGCAGATCCAGTTCGTCGGGCTTAATCGGGCGGCCGCCGAGGATCACCCCCGCGTTGGCGGCGTTATCGGAGATGGTGTCGAACACCTTGCGCGGGCGCTGGGTTTCCGGATCAACGTTGTGACAGCGGGCGTCGATCAGCTCCAGCGCGGGGATGACGTAGTCCGTAGCGTTGTAGACGTCGAAGATCGTGCAGTTCGGGCCGCGCAGCGGTTTCGCCAGCACGAAGGCCAGCTCCACTTCGATGCGCGGAACGATAAAGCGATCGACCGGGATGTCGCTGCCGTCGTGGAAAAACATGTCGTCCAGCAGCGCGCCATAGTCCGGCTCGCTAATCTGCGAGCTGGCCTGCATCGCTTTGGAGGTCAGGCCGATCTTATGGCCCTTCAGCACGCGGCCTTCGGCGATTTTCAGGCTGACCCATTCGCGCTGAACGGCGTAGGCGTCATCAATGGTGATCTCAGGGTAGTCCAGCGAGATCGCGCGGATCTGCTCCCGGGTTTGTTCCGCCTGATGCAGGCGGTGGGCGATCAGGGTATGGGTGTGTTTGTCGAGCATGGCGATATCCTGTTTTACGTTTGTTTTCTCCCTCTCCCCGTGGGAGAGAGCCGGGGTGAGGGCATCAGGCCGCAGAGATTTCCCCTCACCCTAACCCTTTCCCAAAGGGACAGGGGGCTGGCCGTGCCGGTATTACTTAAACAACGCGTGCACGTTGTTTTGTTTGTAATTGAGCGTCGGGTGCAGCTCGTCGAGCTCGAACGACAGCGCCAGATAGCGGTCGGCCATCAGCTCCGCGAAATGTGCCTTGATCAGCGCAAAAAGCATCTCCCCCACGGCTTCCCGGCTCTCCAGGCTGCGCCCGGCGCCAATCTTCAGCGTCATATGCACAAAGGCGTAGTCGTGCCTGCCGTCGGCCATCTGCCAGGTGTCCAGCCAGTGGGCGCGGCTGCGGATGCCGCCGATGGGGAAGATGCCCGTGGCGGCCAGCGCCTCGTTGACTTTGGCGAACAGCCCCGGCAGGTCCGCCTGCTCGCGGATGTTGTCGGTACATTCAGCAATAAAGTGCGGCATGGTGACTCCTTACGCGGGCAGCGGGAAAACGGCGTTAACCTGGCCGGTGCCGGAGCTGGCGAACAGCTCGGTGAGGAACTCCACCTTACCGTCGTACTGGTCCCAGCCGAGCATCCCCAGCAGCATCACCGTGTCGTGCATGTTGCCCTCGCCGTAGCAGTAGTCGGCGTACTCCGGCAGCATGCTGCAGAATTCTTTGAATTGCCCCTCGCGCCACAGCTTCACCACGCGCTCGTCCATCTGACGGTCGAACTCGCGGGTGTAGCTGTTCATCCCTTCCTCCGCGCGCTGGTCGTCGATAAAGCGGTGCGATAGCGAGCCGCTGGCGAGCACCGCCACGGTGCCGTCGTATTTCTCAATGGCGCTGACGATGGCCTCGCCCAGCCTGCGGCTGTCGGCGAAGTCGTGAACCGTGCAGAACGCCGAGATGGAGACTACTTTGAAGTGTTTATCCGCGTTCATGTAGCGCATCGGCACCAGCGTGCCGTACTCCAGCTTTAGGCTCGGGATGTTGTGCGCTTTGGCGCGCACGCCGAGCTTCACCGCCTCGTCGGCGATCAGCTGGCCGAGTTCCGGGTTGCCGTCGTAGTCGTAGGTCATGTCGCGGATAAAGTGCGGCAGCTCGTTGCTGGTGTAGACGCCCGCAAAATGGTCCGCACAGTTGATGTGGTAGGCGCTGTTCACCAGCCAGTGGGTGTCGAACACGATGATGGTGTTCACGCCCAGCTCGCGGCAGCGCTTGCTGATTTCTTTATGCCCGTCGATGGCCGACTGGCGGCAGCCGTGGTTTTTCCCCGGCAGCTCGGAGAGGTACATCGACGGCACGTGGGTGATTTTTGCCGCTAGCGCTAATTTACCCATGGTCAGATCCCCCACTTTGGAATCGGATGGTCGCCCATGGAGATGCAGACGTTCTTCATCTCCGCGAACACTTCAAAGCTGTACTCCCCGCCCTCGCGGCCGGTGCCGGAGGCCTTCACGCCGCCAAACGGCTGACGCAGGTCGCGCACGTTCTGGGTGTTGACGAACACCATCCCCGCTTCGATATTCCGTGCCAGGCGCAGTACCTTGCTGACGTCCTGGGTCCAGATGTATGACGCCAGGCCGTACTCCACGTCGTTGGCCAGGCGCAGCCCTTCCGCTTCGTCCTTAAACGGCAGCAGGCAGGCCACCGGCCCGAAGATTTCTTCCTGCGCCACGCGCATGCGGTTGTCGACGTCCGCCAGCACGGTTGGTCGCAGGAAGTTGCCGCCCTTCAGGTGCGCAGGCAGGTCGGTCGGTTTGTCCGGGCCGCCTGCCAGCAGGGTTGCCCCTTCTTCAATGCCGAGGCGGATGTAGCCGGAAACCTTCTCCCAGTGCTGCTGGCTGATGAGCGCGCCAATCTGGGTATTCGGATCGGTCGGATCGCCTACGCGCAGGCGGTTGGCGCGCTCGGCAAATCGCTTCACGAATTCCGGATAGATACTCTGCTGGATGAAGATGCGCGAGCCCGCGGTGCAGCGCTCGCCGTTGATCGAGAAGATAGTGAACAGGGCGGCGTCCAGCGCGCGCTCGATGTCAGCGTCTTCAAAAATTAGCACCGGGGATTTGCCGCCCAGCTCCATGGAGTACTTCTTCAGCCCGGCGTTTTTCATGATGTTGCGCCCGGTGGCGGTGCCGCCGGTGAAGGAGACGGCGCGCACGTCGTGATGGCGCACCAGCGCGTCGCCCGCCGTCGCGCCGTAGCCCTGCACCACGTTGAGCACGCCCGCCGGAATGCCCGCCTCCAGCGCCAGCTCGCCCAGACGGTCGGCGGTCAGCGGGGAGAGTTCAGACATCTTCAGCACCGCGGTGTTTCCGAGAGCCAGGCACGGCGCAACCTTCCAGGTGGCGGTCATAAACGGCACGTTCCACGGCGACACCAGCGCGCAGACGCCCACCGGCTGCACCAGGGTGTAGTTGAGCATCTTGTCGTCGACCGGGTAGGTTTTGCCGTTCATCTGCTGGCACACCTCGGCGAAGAACTCGAAGTTGTGCGAGGCGCGCGGAATCAGCACGTTTTTGGTCTGGTGGATCGGCAGGCCGGTATCGGCGGTTTCCATGGCGGCGATTTCGGGCACGTTCTGGTCGATCAGGTCGCCCAGACGACGCATCAGGCGCGCGCGCTCCTTCATCGGCAGGTTGGCCCATTTCGGGAACGCCTCTTTGGCAGCGGCGACGGCCTGGTGAATTTCAGCTTCACCGCCGGAGGCGACTTCTGCCAGCACCTCGCCGGAAGCCGGGTTGGTGGTGTGGAAGTACTCGCTTCCGGCGACGTTTTTACCGTTGATCCAGTGGTTAATCTTTTTCATTTTGCAGTCTCCTCGCTGACAATTCGGTTCACCAGGCGTCCCACACCCTCCACTTCCACCACCACCTCATCGCCCGGCACCACGTCGGACAGCCCCTTCGGCGTGCCGGTGGCGATCATGTCGCCAGGCTGCAGGGTCATAAAATCGCTCAGGTACGCGATAAGGTACGGGATGCTGAAAATGAGATCGGCGGTGGTGCCTTCCTGGCGCAGCTCGCCGTTAACGAAGGTGCGCAGGGCGAGGTTGTGCGGATCGGGAATTGCCGCTTTCTGCACGATGTGGGGGGAAATGGGCGTCAGCCCGTCGCGGCTTTTTACCCGCAGGTTCGGGCGGTAGTAGTTTTCCAGGTAGTCGCGGATGGCGTAGTCGTTGCAGACCGTATAGCCCGCAACATAGTCCATCGCCTCGGCTTCGCTGACCTTACGCGCGGTTTTACCGATGACCACCACCAGCTCCGCTTCGTAATGCATGTATTCGATATTGTTCGGGCGCACCGACGTCTGGCCGTCGCCGTTGAAGGTGTTTGGCGCTTTGATAAATACCAGCGGCTCGGTCGGCGGCTTAAAGTCCAGCTCGCTGGCGTGATCGGCATAGTTCAGACCGAGGGCAAACAGCGTGGCGTGCGGCGGCGTGCTGTGCGTGATAGCGACGTCGCGTTCATCCACCACCGGGTTTTCCAGCGGCGGAAAGCCTTCTGCCAGAACACGCACGCGATCGCCCGGGCGGATCTCCACGCGGCTTTGCGGGGTGCCGAGCAGGATCGCATCGCCGGGATTGAGGGTGGCGAACTCGCTCAGGGCGCTCAGCAGTTCGGCGGCGTTACGCTGAAGATCGGCCGTGCTCCAGTGGTCCGCTTCGCGGCCGTTGATCTCGGTGATGATGGTCAGGTTATCCACGTTACCAACGGCGACAAGTTCGCCGAGCGGGCAAAATCCGTCCCGGCATTTGGCCTTGATGGCCGGGCGGTAGAAGCTCTCTTCCGGCAGGCTCACCTCGTTGGCGAGCGCATATCCCGCGATGTACTCCGCGGCGTCCTCCGGGCGCACCTTGCTGGCGGTTTTGCCCACGACCAGCGCCACCGTCGCACCGCTCAGCACCGTTTCCCCGTGAGGGAAGGGGATCGGCTCGCCCGCACGAATCACCGTGTTATGCGGCTTGATAAACCACACCGCCGTTTTCGGCGGTGTGTTGTAGGGCGCTTTTTCAAAGGCCTCACGCCAGGCTTCACGCTGGCTTTGATGGTTGAGGGCGACGGCAAAAACGGTACCTTTCATTCACATACTCCTCAGGCCGGAGGTCCGGTTTGGATTTCATTAATATGTTAATGATCTGGTTTTATGCTTTTGCTGTTTATTTCGCAATCAGAAGTGAAAGATTTGTGATGGGAGTAACAATAAATTTACATTCTGTGATTTGTTTATAGTAAAATCATAGAGTTAATAAAATTATTGGGTTTCTGTTAGACTTTTTGACGGAAAACGTGTTGTTTATAAAAACATCTTTTAGTGATTGTTTACTTGTTAATGATGTTAAGGGGAAAGGCTATGCATGATTCATTAACCATCGCGCTGCTGCAGGCGCGGGAAGCGGCGATGTCCTACTTCCGCCCGATCGTGAAGCGCCATAACCTGACCGAGCAGCAGTGGCGCATCGTGCGCGTGCTGGCTGAACATCCGTCGATGGATTTTCACGATCTGGCGTTTCGCACCTGCATCCTGCGTCCGAGCCTGACCGGCATTCTGACTCGGATGGAGCGCGACGGCCTGGTGCTGCGCTTAAAGCCGGTGAACGACCAGCGCAAGCTGTACGTCTCGCTGACCAAAGAGGGCAATGCGCTGTATGAGCACGCCCAGGCGCAGGTGGAAGAGGCGTATCAGCAGATTGAGGCGGAATATACGCCGGAGAAGATGAAACAGCTGACGGCGCTGCTGGAAGAGTTTATTGAACTCGGAAACCAGCATAACGCAGCGCGGGAAGAAGAGTAAAAACCACAAATTCCAGGATGATTTTCGTAAAGTTTTCCCTTTCCAGGCCGAAAATTCTGTATCTGTCTGAGGAAAGAGAAAACATGTTAAACCGTATCAAGATTGTCACCAGCTTAATGCTGGTTTTAGCGATATTTGGCCTTTTACAACTCACGTCCGGTGGTCTTTTCTTTAATGCCCTTAAGAATGACAAAGAGAATTTCACCGTCCTGCAAACCATTCGCCAGCAACAATCCACGCTGAACGCCAGCTGGGTAGCGTTGCTGCAAACCCGTAATACCCTGAACCGTGCGGGTATCCGCTACATGATGGATCAGAGCAATATCGGCAGCGGCGCGACCGTTAACGATTTGATGCAAATCGCGTCTGCGTCTCTGAAACAGGCGGAAAAAAACTGGGCTGCCTACGAAGCCCTGCCGCGCGATCCGCGTCAAAGCGATGCGGATGCCATGGAGATCAAGCGCAACTATGATATTTACCACGGCGCGCTGGCGGAGCTGATTCAGCTGCTGGGTGCCGGCAAAATCAACGCCTTCTTCGACCAGCCGACCCAGAGTTATCAGGACGGTTTTGAGAAGCAGTACGTGAGCTACCTGCAGCAGAACGACAAGCTGTACCAGATGGCGGTCGAAGACAGCAACAGCTCCTTCAGCCAGGCTATCTGGGTGCTGATCGGCGTCCTGATTGCCGTGCTGGTGGTGATCGTGGCCGTCTGGCTCAACATCAAGCAGACGCTGATCTCTCCGCTGAATCGTCTGATCGACAACATTCGCCATATCGCCAGCGGCGACCTGGTGAAGCGCATTGAGGTTCAGGGCACCAACGAGATGGGTGAACTGGCCGATTCGCTGCGCCATATGCAGGGTGAGCTGGTGCGTACCGTCGGCGACGTGCGTAACGGCGCGAACGCGATCTACAGCGGCGCGAGCGAAATTGCGATGGGCAATAACGACCTCTCTTCCCGTACTGAACAGCAGGCCGCTTCCCTGGAAGAGACCGCGGCCAGCATGGAGCAGCTGACGGCGACCGTTAAGCAGAACGCCGAAAACGCCCGTCAGGCGAGCCATCTTGCGCTGAGCGCCTCTGAAACCGCGCAGAAAGGCGGCAAAGTGGTGGATAACGTGGTGCAGACCATGCGTGATATCGCGGGCAGTTCGCAGAAAATTGCCGACATTATCAGCGTGATCGACGGCATTGCCTTCCAGACCAACATTCTGGCACTGAACGCGGCGGTAGAAGCGGCGCGTGCGGGCGAGCAGGGTCGTGGTTTTGCGGTGGTGGCAGGTGAAGTGCGTAACCTGGCCCAGCGCAGCGCCCAGGCGGCTCGCGAGATCAAGAGCCTGATTGAAGACTCCGTGGGCCGCGTGGAAGTGGGCTCAACGCTGGTAGAAAGCGCCGGTGAAACCATGGGTGAGATCGTGAACGCGGTGACCCGCGTAACGGACATCATGGGTGAAATCGCCTCTGCGTCTGACGAGCAGAGCCGCGGTATCGACCAGGTGGGTCTGGCGGTAGCTGAGATGGATCGCGTGACCCAGCAGAACGCCTCGCTGGTTGAGGAATCTGCCGCAGCGGCGGCCGCGCTTGAAGAGCAGGCGAGCCGTCTGACTCAGGCCGTGGCGGTGTTCCGCATTCAACATGAGCAGATGAAAGCGCGCGAGTTCGCTGCGGCTAAAGCGGTTTCCACGCCGGTGATGGCGCGTAAAACCGCGACGGCCGATTCAGGCGATAACTGGGAAACGTTCTAACCCGGTGCGTTGTGCCGGGTGGCGGCTGCGCCTTACCCGGCCTACGGTTCAGGGTTTTGTAGGCCCGGTAAGCGCAGCGCCACCGGGCGATATTACAGAGGCAGGCGCATGGCGCAGCGCGTTTCAAAGGCGAAACCGTGCGCTGTCTCTTCTTCCCTTTTCTGACGCAGTTCAGGCGTCAGCGTCGTCATTTTTTCAAACCCCAGCCGCGCATAGAACGGCGCATTCCACGGTACGTCCCTGAACGTCGTCAACGTCAGCGCTGTCAGCCCTCTTTTACGGGCATGGTCTGCCACGCAGGCGATGAGCTGCCTGCCGATCCCTTTTCCCTGCCAGTCCAGATCAACCGAGAGTTCGACAATAAACAGTGATGAAGGATGGGCCTCGGCAAGGATAAACCCGACGGGCTGGTCGTTCGCCAGCGCCAGCCAGCTTAGCCCACGTTCGGCATACTCAAGGTGCTGCTCAGCGGAAATGACCTCGCCGTCGGCAAGCCAGGCGAGATCCGGGCTTTCACGAAAGCGCTCGCCCGCCGCGCGTTCAATGGCGGGCAGGGCGATAATGTCGTTAGGGGTAGTGGGGCGAATATGAATGTGCATGGCGGCAAGTATAGCCTGACCCGTCGACATTATTCCGAGCAGATCAGCACCGGCGAGTAAAAATTGCTGATCACCAGCGCGTCTTCCGGCGTGCGCTCTATCGTCAGGAGCCTTTTATTGCCCAGCGTCAGGCCCGCGACGTACTTTTCAAAGACTCCTGGCGGCATGGCATCGTGGCTAAAACGCTCCACTTTTTGAATAGCGATCTCATACAGTTCGCCCTCCACGTGACGCCATTTAAACATCTCCTGGCGGGAAACCTCCCAGCTGCGCGGGGCATTCACCACGCTGCCGTTTAGCGTGATGTATCCCGTTTTGTCGGGATGAAAACGCATAATGATCTCACCGTCAAAGGTGAAATCGTGGCTGTCGCGCCTGTCGGAGAAGGTCAGGTTTCCATCGCAGGCTACCGAGAGCGGGGGCGTGTGGAAGTACCAGGCCAGCGCGGAGCCCAGCAGCAGCAGGTTCAGGATCAGGATTAGCCAAACTTTTTTGTGTCTCATATCACCACTCGTAATAGTAAAGCGTACGACAGGCGCTGGCTTTACCCCGCGTGAGGGAACACTGGGAGAGCACCAGCCGCCCTTCGTGGCCGTAGAAAAGCGTTCTCTGAATGTGCATGTAGAAAATCGAATTTTTCAGGCACGGAAGATGGCCGTCCTTTTGAAGCGTTTGCGCGAGCGTAATCGCCTTCCCGTGAAAAACGTCCGCCAGCGGCGTAAAGGTGTAGACCGGACAGGTGCCTATATGCGTGAGCAGATGGATCTCCCGCTGCGAGTTTTCTGGCTTGATGAGCGCGATCCAGAGGCATAGCGCAACGACGACCAGCGTGAGCGCGCCGCAGAACAGCCATTCCGGGCGAACGCGCCTTGCCGGTTTCGCCGTTTCCGCGGTCGGCGGGGCCTCCTCAAGCGGGGTGACCGTGACGTCTGCGCTGAGCATAAAGCCTGTTTTCGGTACGGTAACGATAAAGAGCTCGTCGGGAAGCAGAGTCGCCAGCATTTTGCGCAGAATGCTGATGTACTGGTTTAAGGAGTTGTTAGACCCCTGGAGCCCTCGCCGATCCCAGACTTCCTGAAGAAAGGTTTCCCGTTCGACCACGTTCCCATGATGCTGAACCAGCAGCCTCAGGATGGTATTCGCCGTACAGGTGAGGAGCTGCGCATCTTCATCCGGCGCATTGATAAGAGAAACAGAACCGTCCTCGTCGTTATAGACGATGGCGTCAGCAAGCAGGTATTTCATAAGTTCTTGTATTAAAAACAGAGATAACGAATAAAAAGAGAAGGCTTACGCCTTCCGGGCAGCACTGCTGGCTATTTTAACGCCACTGTTACCGATAACATTGATCCAGACAGGATTTTGGGTGGTTTAATAAGTCAGCGTGATAATCACGTCATCAATAAATTCCCCGGTACCGGTTGGCTGTGCCGGGACTTCGCCGTAAACGGTGTAGTTCTGGGTGCCGCCAGCGGGATTGGTGACCTGCAGCGCATCACCGCTGCTTTGATCCCCCCAGCGTTGCGTGGCCGCCTCATCCTGCCAGAGCCCGTAGCGCAGGCACTGGCCCTCGCTGTTACAGAGCTGCCGCTGACTACCGCTGGCATGGTTGCCGTTGCCCATGGCAAGGGTGAACGCGATTCCGGCCGGACAGCGCGTGGTGACGGTGGCGGTGGATCGCGTCGGGCGCAGGGTAGCGGTGCTGGTCAGGGTGCCGAAGTTAAGCGGCGTCACGCGCTCGATGTAGCATCCCTGGCTGATTTCGGCCTGCGCGCTGGTGCCGCCCTGCACCTGCTCTCCCTCAGCAGAACCGTCCGAGCAGTTTTGCAGCGCATCCTGACGCACCGCGCTGTGCCAGGCGATGCGCAGATTCATGTTGTAGTTGTAATAGTGGTATGCCGGGAGCTGGCTTTGCCCTGCCGGAATGGTAGCGATAAGCGGAAAGATACCGCTGACG
Source organism: Enterobacter sp. 01-M-02-SI-ECC (assembly GCF_047530595.1). Lineage (NCBI taxonomy): Bacteria > Pseudomonadati > Pseudomonadota > Gammaproteobacteria > Enterobacterales > Enterobacteriaceae > Enterobacter > Enterobacter sp. 01-M-02-SI-ECC. The sequence goes on from NZ_JBLKCZ010000005.1 coordinate 20,222, forward strand.
TTGGCATTGCTTTTCGCGGCAAGGGTCTGCTGGATCAGGTTCCCGCTGCTGGCAGGCGCCAGCTCCTGAGAGCGCGCTGCGCCGTTAAGCAGGCGGAAGAGGAGGGTGTACTGTTTCCCCTCCTGATCCCCCTGCGAGATCATCTCAATGGGCGGTGCATCAACGCTGCTCAGGCAGACGTTGATATATTCCATCCTGCCCTCGTTGTCGACCTGGTCGGCCTGGCAGCTAAATTTGACCTCGGTGTTGACGGAGGTTGTATTGCCCGCCACGACGTTGCCAAAGTTAATGGCGGGCGTGGAGGTGATCCAGCAGGCTGCCGCCATCGCCTTCACGGACAGGACGAGCAGCAATAATAATGGCGCCCTTAATGACACAGTTGTTCTCCGATATTCTGTATTGATGACGCGGTACGCGGCGCCGGAAGCGTGACCCGGCACTCCCCCTCACCGGTCTTCACCACCAGTTCACCCGGCAGAGGCGGATCTTCAAGCCAGATAAAGCCGTCGCGTCCTACGATGGTGGCACCCTGCGGCGTTGACACGACGCTGCCCAGCGGGAGCGGCCTGCGGCGGCTGTCGACCAGCCGGGCCTGAACCGTGACGGCGTGATGGACGTTAAACTCGACTTTTACCGCGCTGCTGTTGCCCGGTCTGGCATGCATGTCGGTGACGGGTGCGATCACGTCGGCAGGCAAATCGAGCGGGTTAATGCTGACTTTGCTGTTGTGGTAACGCGGCAGGTCGGTCAGCAGGAGATAACCGTTCTTATCCGTTTCACCGGCCGGGCGGTTTTCCAGCATCACCGGTACGTGCCCAATGCCGCGCGTGGACACCAGCGCCATGCCCTGCTGGATGTAGCGCAGCGCGTGCAGGCTGCCGTCCAGCAGCGTCAGGCTACCTTCGGCTGAGGCGTACTGGTTGCCCTGGTGAGCACTTTGCTGCAGCCCAACGTGCCATTCGCCCGCCCGGCCCAGATAGCCTACGTCCGCATATCTTTCACGTCGTTCGCCAAAGCCCTGGCCCAGCTCCCATGACCAGCCGCCGGCCTCATCGTCCGGCTGGTGGCGGTAATCCATGCGCGGTTTATCCCGGCTGGCCTGGACGGAGAGCGTGTCCTCGCGACCCAATGGGACGGAAAACAGCAGCTGAACGTGACTCGATGAATCCGTAAACGAGCGGGTATAGCTCAGCGTGGTGGAGATGTGTGCCGGCAGCGACAGCGACCAGGAGGCGTTGAGGTAGCGCTGTGTGCTGCCCTGAATGTTTTGCTGTACCCAGCCCGCGCCCACGGTGCCGAAGTGGGGGACGGAGTGGCTTACCCAAACGCTGTCGCTGCGTCTGACGGGCGCAGCACCGCTCATGCGGGCGTTGTCGGTGAAATCCGCCCCGGTACGGACGGTGCTGGCTGAAATGCCCGTTCCTCTGCCGCTCCACTGCCAGCCGAGGCCCCACTGAACGCCCTGGCCGTAAGGGCTGTCGCTCACGGCAACGTGCTGGCTGACCACCCCTACGGCGGGAGAGACCAGCCAGTCAGTGCCCATACCCACGTTGCGCAGCCTGCGCTGCTGCTCCGTATGCAGCGCCAGCGTCAGGTCATTATTAACCCCATAGCGCCAGCCCGCGTCCAGCAGAGGCGAGGCGGCATAGTCGTCGGAATGCAGGGCGTAGTTTTCCCGCATCCAGCCGATGTCCAGCGAGCCGCTGCTGAGCCCTTCCGCCAGCATGCCCGGCGCGCCGTAGAGATCGAGCTGTACGGCGCGACGCTGGCCGTTGATATCGGTAATGACCACCTCCGCCTGCCCGCTTCCGGTGAAGGAGGGCAGGGTATCCAGCAGAAAGTCTCCCGGCGTGACGCGCTGGCTGCTCTGCTTAAGGCCGTCGATATACAGATCGACCGTGGAAGGCAGCACGGCCGTGTCGCTGTAGCGGCTGCGCGGTTCGGTATTGAGCTGGGGATTGAGCTCAAAATTACGTGCCCAGTGCAGACCGCCAAAGCGTACCTGCCGGCTCCAGCGGGTGCCGGTGGTGATGCTGTCGCCCAGCGCCAGCGTGGTCAGCGAGTCGGTGTTATCCCACTGCCAGCGGGTTTCGAGACGCGTGTGGGTCGGTCGACCGGCGCTGTTTTCCTCCCCGGCATGGCTTGAAAAACTGCTGCTGAACGTTCCGGGTAGCCCTCCGGACGCGGTCAGTATGGTCTGGGCATTAAGCTGGCGTTTCCCCTGCGCGTCGCTGGCGTAGAGCGCGTATCCGAGCGTGTAAGCGTTGACGGGCTGCGCATCAGGATAGCGAAACAGCGGCGTGGGCTTTGTGACGGTCAGATGCTGCTGGCCCTCGAACGCCTCTGCCTCTGCGGTAATCGACACCTGCTGGGACAGCACGTCGACATTGACCTTCAGGCCCGGCAGGGACGTCAGTTCAACCCACCCGGCGCCATCGTCCGGGGCGTGAAGCCCCAGCTTTTTCATGTCGCTGCGGCTTATCCATAGCGCATTATCCACCACCCGGCAGGCCCAGAGCTCTCCTCGCGGAGCGTGGTTCACGGTAATGGCCAGCCATTGCACGGTGTCGGCGGGTTCAGTCCGGGCTGACAGCATGAGCGGTACCCAAAACAGGAGCGCGAGAAGCGAGCGGGCGCAAGGGTATCTGGCTGGCATGGTGGTCATCATTGAGATAGACGCGTAGCGTGCTGAGCGCGTGTCGTGAAGCCTGCTTAAGCGGTAAAAGGGCGGTTTGTCCCGGGAGCACATAGCCCGCCAGGCCTTTAATCGACCCTACAACCTGCCCATCGGCCGTCAGGGCCTCAAGGTGGCTCAGGCGGATGTGGCGGTTTCCGGCGTTAAAGCAGCGGAGGGTGGCCGGCATTTCTGCCTGCTCACAGCTCAGTGCATCGTGGCTGGCTGGCGCGTCCTGGTTCCCGGCAATAAACACCGGAATCGAGTAGCGCAGCAGGAAGTGCACCGCGTTGGGATTGGCGGCACGGGACGTGGCGTCCGGCAGCTCGTCAATGACCAGCCGGTAACTTTGCTCCTGTGCACGGACGCCAGGCTGCATGACGATAATGCGCACCAGCTGCTGCTGGCCCGGCGCCAGTGATGTCATCGCCGGGCTGCTGACCACCTCCTCGGTGGCCACCAGAACATCTTTACCGTTTTTTTGCGTCCATTCGTACACCCGAATCTGCGCATGGATGGCCGCTTTCCCACTGTTAGTGAGATAGACCGCCGCTGCCCGCTGATTGCTCTGCAGGTCGAGCGTTACCGGGGCCACCTGAAGCGTGGCGGCCAGCGCGTAGCGCGACAGCAGCGCCAGCATCATGAGCCACAGAATGAAGCAGGGAAGGTAGCGACGCACGATCAGTACTCCAGTTTTAACGTGATATCGTCGCTGTAGGTACCTGCCTGGGCGGTTGTCAGCGCCCCGGCGTCAATGACGCCATACAGCGTTTCCTCCTGTTCCGCACCGTTGCCGGTATCGTCCAGGCCATTCGTGCCGGTGATTTGCGTCTGTTTGCCTTCGTCGGCAAAGAGTTTCCACGCAATCTTCTGCGCGCCCGTTTCGCCGTTTTCCGGCTTCAGCCAGAAGGTACCGTTTTCGCCGTCGTTGCTGGTGGCTGTAAGGGTGAAAGGCGTGCCGTTGGTACAGACAATATCGACCTGCGTTTTGGCCTGGATTTCGCTCGACTCATCGGAGCCGTGACGCGAGAAGTTGAGGTCGTTGGCTTTAAGGGTGCACGACTTCACGACCTCAAGTGATACGTGCATCGTCGCGCTTGCGGTACTGTCTGCGGCGATCGCAGCAGCAGGAAGCAGGAGAGCGGAACAACATACAAGGGTGGGAATAATTTTCATGATCTTATTTCCTGACGTGAGTAACAGTGCAATTACAAAGCGAATGACTGAGCGTCCAGCAGGCAGAGTTTTCGATGGAATTCCGCCAGGCTGTGACAACAGAATTTGTTCATCGCGTTACGCTTGTGGGTGTAGATCGTTTTAGGGGACTTATTCATGATTTTTGCGATGCGCACCGGACTAAATCCTTTATGGAGCAACATGCAAACCCGCCTCTCCTGATGCGAGAGCGTGGCGGCGTTTTCGATGGCGAATGTCGTGTTGCTAAAACAGTGGCTTAGCTGCGCAAATGAGAGGTTGTCCGCGACCACTCGGACCCGCTCGTTGCGCAGGCAGGCGTGAACGTCGCAGACCCGCGCGGCATCCGTAAATACCAGCCAGTTCTCTCCAGCGTGTGTATTAAGCAGCCGTTCCTGCAGGTGCAAAAGCCCTTCAGGATTAACGTCATGGATCCAATACATCTTCGGGCGCGGGGTAACGGCCGTCGAGATCATCGAAGTGAGGCCAAGCCATAAAAACGTATTCCCGCTCAGAACGATAACCTGATAACCAGCATTCGGAATGAAAGGGGTCATTTTCTACCCCACAGATAGCCCTGACCGTAATCGGCCGCGCTGGCGCGGGCCAGCGCGAAATCACACGTGGTTTCGATGCCTTCGATCAGCACCTTGCTGGCGACGCGCTTGCACTGGTGGGTGAGATGCAGAAACTTTGCCTGCTCGATCCGCCCGTTCCAGAAGGTATGTTTGTCAATTTTGATGCCGCAGAAGCGGATCTGGCTGGTCAGAAGATCGGGAAGAAGGTCTTCGCAGACATCGTCTGCCCACACTTCTATCCCCCACTGATGGAGCGTCGCGATGCATTTCCGCAGTGCCAGGCTTTGCGTATCCTCGAGCTGGACCATCGTATGGAGATCGGTGACCTCGATAGCAAGTCTCTCCGGGCAGGGTGTCTCTTCTTTTAGCCTGTCGAGGAAGTCCGTTTCCAGCAGTAAATCCGATGTCGCATTGAGATAATACTTGTCGCCATCCTTGCAAAACATGGCATGACGAAGCTGCGCAAAGAAGTGCGCTTTACGCTGCGTCGCGGGCATCGAGCTAAAGTAATCTTCAAGATTGACGTGGGGCTTTGCCGTAGACAATACCTCCCAGGCAATCACATTTTCACTGCGCAGTGCCCGGATGGATTCGAACTTATAGCCGGTTAGCATGATAAAAGTGCGTAACGCTCCGTTGTGATTTCAGGAGTCGCACATTTTATGGATTTGTATTTTTGCGGGATATTTATAGATAAAAATGGCTTATATAAAGTGTTTTTATCTAATTTATAATCCTGATATAGGATTATTTATTTTCATAAGCGCCCGGCAGCACGCCGGGCGCGACGCGTGTTAACCCGCTTTGCTGACGATTTTGATTTCAACCATGCCGATCCCGAGCTCGCGCGGTGAGTGCCCAAGGATATTCCCCTCGTTCGTGGACTGCGGGTCCGGCGGCACGATCACCAGGGTATTGCTGCGCGAAGGATTCTCAAAATGCAGCGTCTGCGTGCTCACGTCGTTCCCGAGCGTCAGCGTCTGCTCCCGATCGCCCACGCGCACGGGTACGGGCTTGTTAGCGTTAGGGCCATACGCTCTGGCAGTGATCACCAGGTCGAACTGTTCCGGCAGGGGATGGGTGTATTCAATTTTCACCTCGTTGCCCAGCTGCGCGTTTGACCAGCGTCCCCAGGACTCAGGACGCGAGATGCCGCTAAACTGCTTCACTTCCTCGGGTGCGCCGGCCACGTTAAAGATAAAGCTGTCCGCTTTGTAGCGAATATCGTTATCGCTGACTTTCAGCATGTCGATGTTGTGCTGATAGCGCGCGGTATCAATCACCGTATCGTTGAACGCGGTTTTGCCTTTCCACTGGGCTTTATCCACGTGCTGCACGGTTTGCTCCCCGCCGAGCTGACCCTGAGAGACGCACCAGTCGGTAGAAAGCGCCAGCGGCTGCGACCAGAGCTGGCCCATTTTGTAACACCTGTCGACCCAGACAAAATTATCGCGTGGCGCAAAATCGGCCAGCTGATAGCGCAGCGGCGCGGAGTACTCGCTTTCCGGCAGCGGCTCGACGCGACCCTCCGACACGCGCACCAGCAGCGGCAGACGGAAGCTGCTGCCCGAGAAGGCAATCGTGTTTTTATCCCGATCGACGGTGAAGTCTTTCATCTCTTTCGGGAAGTTCCACAGGCGGATAATGTCTGGCTTCCAGGCGAGGATTTTATCCTTCATGTTGAGGAACACTTCCGACAGGGATTGTCCCGACAGCGTGCTGCGGCCCAGGCCAATAAAGTTGTCGCCGCCCAGAATGTCCAGCACGGTTGCGCCGTTATCCATGGAGTTGCGTTTGGTGGCAATTACCTCCTGCTGCGGCTGGTCGCCGCGCAGGACAAAGAACAGGTTGCTGCGGTCCTGCTTGTTGAGCCGATCCCAGGCGCTGTTTTTCATCGCCAGATGGTCAGACGAAACGACGATGACAGTGTTTTTAAACCAGGGCGAGGCTTTGATTTTCTCGACCAGCGCGGCAATGTGCTCCTGACTGCAGGTGACGGCGCTGAAGGACTTGTTGTTTTTGCCGTCCACGTCGTAGCTTTTGCGTTTGCAGCTGCGCGAGACGAACCCGTCCGGATGGTGGGTATCCACCGTCAGCGCAAAGAGGGAGAAACGCTTGCCCGCGCGGGAAAGCTCCTCGAATTTCTTCCAGGTTTCGTCGAGTACCGTATCGTCATAGAAGCCCCAGTCGTTGCGGTAGCTCGGATCGGCAACCGTCGTTTTTAACTCTTCTGAGCCATACAGGTGGTCAAAACCGTGGGATTTCAGGAACACGTCTTTTCCGGCAAAGCGCAGGTTTGCCCCCTGCACAAAATAGTTTTCGTAGCCGGAGTTTTTCAGGATATCGCCGAGGCAAATATTCTGTGGGAAGAACGTCGACATTGAGGCTGAGGCGTTACCTTCAAAAGGCGCGAACAGCGGGATACCGCACTGGGAGGCAACCATACCGGCAATCGTATAATCCGTGCCGGGCAGCTGCATGGTGTGGCTGAAATCGAGACCTTCATTTTTCAGCGCGCCCAGGTCCGGCGTCAGGTTGGGGAAGGCATCGTTATCAAAGTACGTGCGCTCCAGGCTTTCACCGTAGATGTAGACCAGATTGAGCTTCGGGCTGGCGATCGTTTTGGACGGTTCTTTGTAGTAAGCCGCGAAATCCGGATCGCCGTCGCGAGACTGGGATTTCACCAGCTCGGTGATCTGATGGAACGCCGGGCTGGCGTCGACGGAGGCCAGCGCCAGGAACAACGCCAGCAGGCTATAGCCATGATGGTGCGGGTGATGGCGACGTCGGCGCAGCACCCAGGCCAGCGCGCCAAAAATCGTCACCAGCGCGGCGATAAGGCCTAGCCCCGGAAGAATGTATTTGCCCACGCCCGCGCCCGTCAGGCTGTTCGTCAGCGTGTAGAGCACCGCATCGTTAATACCGTCACCGGTAAAATAGTCGCTGGCGTATAAGGTAATGTTTAAAATAATAAAAATGCCGAGTACTACCAGCGTGGCGATAAACCACCAGGTGTGACGGCCGGCTTTCCAGGCGTAAACGCCGACAGAAGCCAGAAAAAGGATAAGAGACATGAATTCTGACAACAGCATATCCTCATGACGCCAGGTGCTTCGCTGGCTAACTGTTTATTTTTTGGGTCATACAATGTAATTGCGATGTCGTTAAGCTGCAATTTTAGTGTCACGAAAGTGTGCTGTTGTTAGGATTTGGTTTAGAAAATCGTTTTTATGAAGAAGGTCGCATCCTGACAAACGGACGCTGAGACGGTGGCAACCAGGAAAAACGCTCGTTTAGCGCCGCGTTGCAAGACTATCGCATTAAACGCGGCGTGTTGTGGCAGAAAAAGGGGTGGATCAGGAGATGAAATTAACGCCTTGTTTCAGCACCAGATCGCAGGCTTTGGTTTTCACCTGTTTTGCCAGAGAAGAGTTGCCGAGGGTGCTCAGGTTTAGCTGCTGCCCGTTTTGCGCGTTAAGCAGGCCCTGAATGCCGTCCATATAGTTGGTGTCCGCTTTCTGCTCCTGAGTATCCAGACCCAGTTTACCCAGCACCTGGTTTTTCACGTTTTGCGCGTCGGTCACGGAGGCCAGCTTTTGCTTCGCGCAATATTCCAGAATCCCCGCCGCGTTGTTCATCGTGCCCGCGCTGAGGCTCTGAGAGCTGCTGCCCAGCAGGCTGGTGAGGGAAGAGGCGGAGAGTCCACCCTGAGAGCTGCTGCTCTCTTTGGTCAGCTCATTTGCCGCGCTTGACAGGGACTCCTGCCAGGACGCCGCTTGCGCTGCGCCGCTCACCAGCAGCGCGCCTAAAAAGGTGCTGATTAGAATCTGTTTTTTCATCTTGGCTCTCTCAAAAAGGTCCGTTTTGGGCCGAAGGGGTTCCAGTATATACCTATGCCCTGGCGGCGATTCCTGGAACTGTCTTAATACTCTTTGCCGGTAACGCGGCTGCGGTAACTTTCCCAGTCGAAGATGACATAAAGACTATTACCCAGCTTCATGCGGTCCATGACGCGTTCACCCAGTAAGCGGGTCATCTCGTCGATATTGTGGTTCGTCAGCATGCCGGTGGGGCGCTTGGACGAGGAGCGGCGGTCGACAATCTGGTTGATGATCACTTTTTCATAGCGGGATTCTGTCTGAACGCCAATCTCGTCGATGACCAGTAAATCAACATTGCTCAGATCGTTGAGCAATTGCTCTTCGCTGGTTTCGCGGTTGCTGAAGGTATCTTTCATCGCGGACATGATATCGGCCACGGTGATGATAAGAACCGATTTACCCCGCAGAAGCAGCTCGTTGCAGATAGCGGCTGCAAGGTGGTTTTTTCCGGTGCCCGGCTTGCCGCTAAAGATGAAGCTGGCGATATTGCCGTCGAATTCATCCACGTACTGACGGGCGGCGGCAAGGGCGTTCATCTGCCCGCTGGTCTCGATTTTATAGTTATCGAACGAGCAGTTCTGGTGCAGGGGACGTATACCGGAGCGGTTAAAGGTGCGCTGCATTTTCATCGCCCGGTTTTCCCGGGCGAGCGCGGCGGCGCGGATCTCACCTTGCTCTTTTTGCCACGCCAGAAGCTCTTCACCCGTGGTAAACGCGGGCTTCACGTTGGCAGGCATCATTTTTTGCAGACGTTTCATCAGGTCGCCGACGTTCTTCATTTCGCACCTCGGAATCCGCTGGGGATCTGTTTATCCGGTTCGGAAAACGCGTTGATATCGCGTTTGGGCTGGCCGTTGTTGCCGGCGCGGGTAATTTGAAGATGACGCGCGAGCTTTTGCTGCCATTGAATATGGGTGAAGACTTTCCCTTCCGCCTGCCACCAGGCGGTAAACGCGGCGAGCTCTTCCGCGGTGGCCGGCTGGGTTAGCGCAATGCCCCACAGCGCGGCCTGCCGCTGAAAATCCGCATCCGGCTGCCAGCCCGCGTACAGGGCAAATTTTCCCATCGGAACGGTCACGGGGACGTTAACCGGTTCATCAAAGAACTGGTTATCCAGCGTAATATCGCTCGCCGGGCGTGACAGTTGCGCTTCAATCTCCAGAAGCTGCGCCAGGCGTTCCGGCGTGATTGCGTAGAACGCTGGCGCGTTGTCGGCAAAAACCGCAACCGTGCCGCCTTCGGCATGGGTCAACACACCGCGTGGGTCGCGCATAAAGGCATCAATGCCAGCAATGCTGGTGGTCAGAATTCTGGAGGACATAACGCTTACTCTACTGATTACTACGGGCGTGATATGGGCTTATGGTAGCACAGAGAGAGGAAAGGGAAGGAGGGGATTTCCCCGGTGGCGCTGCGCTTACCGGGGCTACAGTCATAGACCTGATAAGCGCAGCACCATCAGGCATTTATCACGCGATGATATTCAAGGTCACGTCGATGTTGCCGCGGGTCGCGTTAGAGTACGGGCAAACAATGTGCGCCGCATCGACCAGCTTTTTAGCTTCCGCGGGATCCATACCCTCAACGTGGATGTTCAGTTTTGCCTCGATACCAAAACCGGTTGGCAGCGGTCCAATACCCACTTCGCCTTCAATAAAGGCATCTTTTGGCAGGGTGAATTTGTCGCGTGCGGCCACGAACTTCATCGCGCCCAGGAAGCAGGCAGAGTAGCCCGCAGCAAACAGCTGCTCAGGGTTAGTTACTTCTCCGCCCATGCCGCCCATCTCTTTTGGCACGCCCAGTTTTACGTCCAGTACGCCATCGGAAGATGTCGCGCGACCGTCACGGCCACCGGTTGCTTTTGCTTTGGCGGTATAAACAACTTTTTCTAAAGACATGGCAGATTCCTCATCTTGCTTTAATGTGTGCTATTAAATAGCGTGCGATATATATGGGTGATAATCACGCATAAAGTATAGCTTTACGCGCGGTGTAGCTGTTGTCGCAAAAGTTCGAGTTGCTGTTTGAGCGCCAGCAAAGTGTCGGTATCACACTGCGCCGCGCAACCCACCGCATGGGGAATACCCAATGCCTGCTGCTGTAGTTCACGTCCCGCTTCACTCAGGGTGACGGCGACCTGACGTTCGTCTTTGCGTGAACGATGACGGTTGATTAACCCGGCACTTTCCAGCCGCTTCAAAAGCGGCGTCAGGGTCGCAGAGTCCAGAAACAGGCGTTCGCCGATGTCCGACACCGTGACGTCATCCTGCTCCCACAGCACCAGCATTACCAGATATTGCGGGTAAGTCAGGTTCAGCGGTGCCAGCAGTTGCCGGTACAGCTTGTTAAGCGCCAGATTTGCCGAATAAAGGGCAAAGCAGAGCTGGTTATCCAGCTTGAGCGCAGCGGTTGCGTCGTTCGTTTTCGCGTTCATGAAATGAATATAGGTAGTGTGCGATTTAATTGCAAGCAATTTTATGGGCAGGTGTAGCGGAGCGCCACCTGAACGGCCATTTTGCGGTAGTGCTGGCGCTGAGCCTGTTCGTCCGCCCCGTCTTCAAACAGCAGCGTGAAGGTGTAACTGTTGGCAACGTAGTGAAAGCTGAAGCTGCTTATCAGGCGGTGAAGATCGCGGGCGTCAACCGTCTGGCTGAAGAGCTGCTTTTCTTTGCCCCGGTGCAGGATGCTCTCCAGCAGGTCGAGCGCGCTACGGTTGACCTGGCGAAGATAGCTCGACTGCTGCATAAAGCGGCCCCGCTGCATGTTTTCCATGCAGATAATCCGGATGTAGTCCGGGTGGTCGGCATGATAGTCAAAGGTGGCTTCAACCAGATTGACCAGCGCTTCGACGGGGGGCATTCCCGCCAGGCTTAGCGCTTTTTCACTGGCGCGAATCTGGGTGTAAACATGTTCCAGAACCAGGAGATAGAGATTCTCTTTATTCTTAAAATGGTAAACCACCATGCGTTTGGTGGTACCCGCTTTCTCCGCGATCTGCTCCATGCGGGCACCGTTCAATCCATACTCGGCAAAAAGCGCGATGGCGCTCTGAAAAATTTTCTCTTTCAGGCTGGATTCTTCGCTGTGCTCGGGGTGTTCGCTGCCAGGGTTAGCCACATCCTTTCCTTATTTTCACCAAACGGACCAGAAGGATTATCTCCATGGCAGCGAAATAACACAAATATCAAACGCGTGGGCGTTTGCGGTACAGCCACAGCCCGGGGATCGACAGCCCTATGGAGAGCGCGCCGACGATGGACGAGGCCTTAAGAAAGTTGCTCAGGAGGAGGATCATCTGCGGCTCAGTGTAGCCAAAATGGCTGATTTTCACCGCGGAAATCATCGCCGTATACGCAGATATGCCCGGGAACATCGGGATCACGGCGGCGACGGTGAACACCTTGGGATGCGCCAGATACCAGCGCGACCACTGGATGCCGATACTGCCAACCAGCATGGAGGCCATAAATGTCGACCATTCGATGTTAAATCCTGCGGTCATCATCACCATTCGCGAGCCATGACCAATCGCGCCCAGCAGCGCACACCACCGCAGAGCGCGTTGCGGAACGTTAAACACCATCGCAAAGCCGACGGCAGGAATGGCGGCCAGAAGCATGTCCTGTGCCAGCGCCAGCAGAAAATCTATCACGCCCATCCGCGTAACCCCCAGAGCGTCATGGCCATCACTACGCCGATGCAGGTCGCCAGCGTCAGCAGGCTGGCAATAGCCCAGCGTGCCAGACCGGTATTGATGTGTCCTTTAAACATGTCGGCAACGGCGTTGATCAACGGAAAGCCCGGAACAAGCAGAAGCACGCTGGCGGCCATGGCAATCGTCGGGGTAGTGGCAAACTGCGGCAGGCGCAGCAGCAGGCCGGAAACCGTGGTGGCGACAAACGCGGTAATGCAGAAGTTAATTTGCGGATGCAGCTGCCGGTGCGTCAGCAGCTGGCGAACATACATGGCGATACTGCTGGCAAAAAAGGTGACGATCGCGCCGTCCCAGCCGCCTTTATTGAGCTTACAAAAGCAGGCGCAAGACAGCCCTACCATCACCACGACAAGCCAGCGCGGATAACGTAATGGCTTAATTTGGCTGAACCGTTTTTCAATCTCACGAAGATCGAGAAGCTTATGTTCAGCAAGGATGACGATGTGCTGCACTTCGGTTACGACGTGCATGTTAATGCCGCGGTCATGGTTTTTGCGGGTGGAGGTCAGGCACTGTCCGTCTTTGATCGTGGTCAGCACGATGGCGTTGGATGAAATAGCGCTTTCAACGCTATCCATACCCAGCGCCAGTCCCAGCCGGGTGGAAAGCTCCTCAACCAGCGCGCTTTCCGCGCCGTGCTGGAGCAGAAAAAGACCGCACTGAATACATAGCCGCGTGATAGCACGCTGCGTTGACCGATCTGCCTGCATGTATTGTCCTGAAGAAGGTGGAAAGTTGCCGGTTGGCCCATAGCGATTATTTTTAGCACAAAGTGCAGTGCCTCTTGCTGTGGGTCAGATCAAGGTTTATGCAAACAGTTGCTGCCCTTAAGTGCGGAAGGGGTTGGGATTAATTCATCATTTTGGTGAATTATTAATATTAAAATATAAGTTATTTATATTTAGTTATTCTAATTTTATATTGTAGTTATTTTAATGACACTGCAATTAAAATTAATTTCGCTTTGTGAGATATTACTGCTGTTTAGGCATTTCTTAAACTAAGAATACATCTCATCTTCTGCTTGTATTAACCTGCTTTACACTCAGGGACGAAAAATACTCATACGTTGATGCGTTTTAACGTTACTCATCAAATGAAGAATGGACACGGAGGGTCTATGTTGTCTTTGCACGGTAAGCATAGCGTTATCATTAGCCGGATACCGGTCATGCAAAACGGGTTAGGGGGCGTGATGACTCGCCATTTCCCCGATTTTGAATTGACCTATTGCAGCTCATTGCAGGAGTTAACGCTGCTCCAGCTACGCCGCGCTGACGTCATCATTGCCGATATTTCAGGCGAATACTGGAATCCTCGGGGCGCGCTCGAAGAGTATTTCAGTTTATTGAATCAATACCGGAACATTCACTGGATCTTTTTAGTTTCGCGTCCGCTTAACCCTATTGCCGTTGAGTTACTTGTGCGCCCGGAAAGTACGTTGCTTTCTGATATTGAACCCATTGAAGGGCTGGTTAACGCTATTCGGGCAGGTAGCGAACGCGCAGAGCGGGTAAGCCAGGCGTTGCTAACCCCGGAACCTCAAAGTATGGGGGAAGAAGACGAACAGGTTATCGCGCTCACGCACTCCGAACGCAAAGTATTGCGGCTGTTAGGTAAAGGATGGGGGATTAACCAAATCGCCACATTGCTCAAGAAGAGCAATAAAACCGTCAGTGCGCAGAAAAACAGTGCGATGCGACGGCTGTCATTACGCAGTAATGCCGATATGTACGCCTGGATAAACAGTACACAGGGAATGCGAGAGCTGAGTTTGATGTCAGCCTATGGAGAGTTCGAGGAATGGAAAAAACCGATTCAACAAGACATATCGCCATCGTCGAAAATTGCACGATGAGTGCTGTTGGGCTAAAGCATCTTTTTGCGACGCCCGGCCTGAATCATTATCAGCTGCATCTGTTTAGTGAGTTTGACAGCTTTAAGAAAGCACTTCAGCACATCAATTTTTTCTCGCTGATCTATTCATATTCCGATGCGCGAGAAGAGCGTCGTAGCTGCCTGGCGCACCTGCGGGATTTTGCGTTTACGCATGGCCATATCCAGCGCATTATCCTGGTCGCTGATGAGATGGAAGCAAGATTAATTAGTCATCTTTCCCCGTCACGCCTTCACGGTGTGGTCAGCAAATCGCTGACGCTTGAGCGCCTGCAGAATGAACTCATGGTATTGCTGAGTGAAACCCTGCGCATCAATGACAATATGATGAATCACTGGTACCGGAGTCAAAGCAGAATGTTAAGCCCAACGGAACGGGCAATATTGCGTTATATGTCTTGCGGCTATTCCATTCCTCAAATCGCGGCACAGCTTGAACGCAATATTAAGACCATCCGGGCGCATAAGTTTAATGCGATGGTGAAGTTGGGGGTAAACTCTGACGTAGGGCTACTCGATGCGGCGGATATTATTACCCACCTTTCTGCAAGAGAACCGCGAAGTTCGGTACTCAGCAAGCCGACCTTTTTATAACCTGCCTGTTGCGCGCCAGAAAGGATCTGGCGCATCAATCAGATGCAAACATCAACCCATTTTGCGGACGTCAGCTCTGCCATTCTGTCAGGTGAGATACGAACGGCACTATGAATTGCGCCTGCGGCGGGCAGGACTTCGGCGTACTGCTTTAATGAAATATCGCAGTAAACCGCGAGCGGGTTTTCCAGGCCGAACGGGCATACGCCGCCAACGGGATGACCGGTGATGGTCACCACTTCATCACTGCTGAGCATGCGCGCTTTTGCACCAAACGTGTCTTTCAGCTTTTTGTTATCCAGGCGCGCATCGCCTTTCGCTACCACCAGAATCACCTCATTTTTCACCTTTAATGACAAGGTTTTGGCGATTTGTCCCGGTTCAACACGATGGGCGGCAGCAGCCAACGCAACGGTAGCGGTACTCTGACTAAGTTCAATAACGTCTATATCCGGCGCGTTGTCGGCAAAAAACTGCTGTACAGACTGCAAACTCATTGTTTCCTCCTGACAAATATCCTGCGTAATCTGTCATAAGAATTTATGCTCTGTAAATATCTCTTCAGTAACAAATATCCCGAACGGCTAATTTCTGGATCCTCTTCACAATCACGGAAACCGGTTACAGTAACCGGTTGCAGAGCGTGATGCGTCGATTAATACTGAGTACGTAACGTCCCCTGTACCCAATAATAAGAGCAAATTATGAAACCATTCCGTCTGAGCAGTACCCCTGGTCCACAAGCCAGCAAGGTTGTGAAGGTGATTTATGGAACAACGTGCGGCGCAAATGTGCCCGTAACAAACGTCTGACAGGAGATCTGCCATGTCTGCCAACCATGCTGCGTTTAACCTGATATTCCGTTTTGTTGAAAATTACGTCAGCCCGATTGCCGGGCGGATCTCTTCCCAGCGTCATGTCATGGCTATCCGTGATGGGTTTATCTCCGCGATGCCATTTATGATTGTGGGTTCATTTTTGTTAGTGTTCGCATACCCGCCGTTTTCGCCGGATACCACCTGGGGTTTCGCCAGAGCCTGGCTGGATATGGCGAAGCAGTTTGAAGGCCAGATCCTGACGCCGTTTGATATGACGATGGGCATTATGTCCATTTATATTTGTGCGGCCATTGCCTACAACCTTGGCAAACACTATGTCAAATCGCACCAGTTAGACCCGTTTATGTGCGCCATGCTGTCGCTGATGGCATTTCTGCTGGTCGCGGCACCGAAAACCAAAGGCACGCTGCCAGTCGACAGCCTGGGTGGGACGGGCATTTTTACCGCGATTCTGGTGGCGATCTACTGCGTTGAGATGATGCGTTTCCTCAAGGCGCATAACATCGGTATTCGTCTGCCAGACCAGGTACCTCCGATGATCAAGAACTCTTTTGATCTGCTTATCCCGGTGCTGGTGGTGGTGTTGACGCTCTATCCTCTGAGCCTGCTCATTCAGTCTCAGTTCGGTATGCTGATCCCGCAGGCCATTATGTCGGTCTTTAAACCTCTGGTTTCCGCAGCGGATTCCCTGCCTGCGATCCTGCTGGCCGTGTTGATTGGCCATCTGCTGTGGTTCGCTGGGATCCACGGCGCCGCCATCGTCTCCGGGATGCTGCAGATGTTCTGGCTGACCAACCTGGGTGCGAACCAGACCGCGCTGGCCGCCAGCCAGCCTCTCCCGCATATTTTTATGGAGGCGTTCTGGACGTTCTTTATCGTGATTGGCGGGTCGGGCGCCACGATGGGGCTGGTGATTTGCTATCTGCGTAGCCGTTCAGCGCATTTACGCTCTATCGGGCGTTTGAGCGTGGTACCCAGCTTCTTTAACATCAACGAACCCGTCATTTTTGGTACGCCAATTGTGATGAACCCGGTGTTCTTTATTCCGTTCCTGCTGGCACCGATGGTAAATGCAGTGCTGGCCTGGGCGGCGATGACGTTTGACCTGATTGGCCGCGTCATCTCAGTGGTCCCCTGGACGGCACCGGCGCCAATAGGCGCAGCGTGGGCTCTGGGCTGGGATTTCCGCGCGGCTATTCTGGTTGTGGTTCTGGCCTGCGTATCGGCAATCATCTACTTCCCGTTCTTCAAAGTGTACGAGAAACAGCTGCTGGAGCAGGAAGCGGAAGAGGCACAGCGTAACGCGGAAGAGGACAATCAGCAGGTGGCTTAGCTAAAAGCAAAACGGCAACTCAGGTTGCCGTTTTTAGGGTTTGTTCCCTGTCCCTGTGGGTGAGGGCATCAGGCCGGGGCCGACTACTTCAGCGTGCAATCCCCGCACTGCTTAACATCCGGCAGGCGGTAGCGCTGGCAGCAGGTGCGGCGAACCAGAAGCCCATCACGGAGCACGACGGTACGGAATAACGGGTTGTCGCGGCCATCGGAAAGCTGTTTTGCAAAGAAACAGGACTGACGCAGGGCATCAACGTTCTCATCACCAAGCAGAGGCTTCATTTCCGTTAAATACCAGTGGATTAAATAGCCCGTATTGCTCCAGATAAGCTTCGCGTTAATCTCTCCCGTCGCTTCAAGCGCTTCCACCACCGGGATCAGGGCCTGAGTGATAAGCCGCTCCATACGTTCCTGAGCCGTCAGGCGTTCCGCGTTCTGGTCTTCGTGCAGATCAATCCAGAAACAGGCTGCGCGCCCGGTTTCGTGAAATTCGACGTGGAAATTATCCGGCGAGAGTTCCAGCATGCTCTTCTGGGTTAACAGCGCCAGCATGAGGGGAGGCACCATCAGCCCGATATACCACTGCGCCCAAAGAGAGAGCAGTGGTTTATTTTCCCGCGTAAGAGTGGGCTGATTGCGATAGATATGGTCGGAATAGGTGGCCAATAGCGACTGCAGTTTTGTTGGTTTACGCCACTCTGAGAGCGTCATGGCGTGGTTCGGGTGCGCTTCATCAAGGCGGATAAAGTCCAGCAGGTGGGCGCGCGTTTCTGCAATCTTATCCCGTATGGCATCCGCAAGCGAAGCATTCCCGCTGGTGAGGGGCGCTCGCCAGAGGAGGGGTTCGACGATGTGTGCGGTATGCGTAGCCATAGTATAGATAGAAATCTAAATGATAATGATTGCCAATCCTAACTATTGCTCATACCAATGGCAAGACTTTTGTCCGGGTGACACCGCCGTGATGTTTACGCCGTCTGCAGCTCTTCACTCAACAGAATGTTATTGCGCCCCATATGCTTTGCTTCGTAGAGGGCTTTGTCCGCTTTTTCCAGCGCGCCTTCCACGTCTTCATCCTCGAAAATGGCAATACCAATGCTGATGGTGACGTTTGTCGCGACACTCTCGTTAAATAGATGCGGGATTTTCAAATCGTAGACTTTCTGACGGATCCGCTCGGCCGTCTGGCGGGCATGTTCGAGAGAAATATTGGTCAGCAGCACCATAAACTCTTCTCCGCCAAAACGCGCCACAATATCGCGAGAACGCACGGCGTCGCGGATTGCCGCAGAGACGCGCTTAAGCGCCTGGTCGCCCATCATATGGCCATAATGATCGTTATAGGCTTTAAAGTGGTCGATATCCATCAGCAGAACAAAGTGCTCGCCATTTTCTACCGTCGGCAGGTTCTCCAGACGGCTTTGCAGACCGCGACGATTATAGAGGCCGGTAAGCGGGTCCATCATGCTGAGATCGGTAAGGGTTTCTCGCTCTTCCAACAGGCGTGAGAGCAATTCCTGAGCGAAACGATCGTTACGCGTTTGCAAAATGTTATGAATAGCAATTGCCACCACAGGAAGTGCGAAAGAATAGGTCATTCTCAGCCATATATCGTGATCGCTTAACCACAGGCAGGCAATAAAGGTGGGCAATGAGTGCAGCGTAAATGCTT
Source organism: Enterobacter sp. 01-M-02-SI-ECC (assembly GCF_047530595.1). Taxonomy (NCBI): domain Bacteria; kingdom Pseudomonadati; phylum Pseudomonadota; class Gammaproteobacteria; order Enterobacterales; family Enterobacteriaceae; genus Enterobacter; species Enterobacter sp. 01-M-02-SI-ECC. The sequence goes on from NZ_JBLKCZ010000005.1 coordinate 38,597, forward strand.
TGATATTACTGGCGAATGCCAGCGTTCCGATAAAAAGCACCGTTAATAGGGCGATTAACAAATATGTCGCGTGGTCGTGGGTAATTAAGGCGAATTTAGACACAATTTGCGAGGCCCACAAAATACCGAAGATCCCTGAAACAACGGGAATATTTATCTTCCGCGCGCGCTTTCTCCAGTGCCAGATGAACAGGCCGGTGCTGATGGAGAAAATAGCAATAAGTGGGGCAGATAACAGGCGTACAGAATTGAGCGGATTTGTTACCGAGAACACTGCCGAGGTTGCGTTCAGAAATAAAAATAAACGTAACGACAATTGATATTTTCTGTGAACCAAAGACCGCCAGGATTGTGATGTCATAGTCGTGCGTTTTTATTAAAATTTAATTAAAACAAATAAGTAGGTGCCGTTTCGCAATAAAACATGCAAAAAACTCAAAGAGTAATTATCAGAAAATCTTTAGATGTTGTTAACAGGTGTGCAATTTATCACCTTAGGCAATTCCTGTCATTACGGGAAAGGTAAAGGTCGATGGATTTTGATTCATTCAGCTGACAAATGATAATGTGTGTCATATGATACTGGTTATCATTATCGTTGTGGGAGGGCAGATCATGTTGAACAGGGCGCTTGGCAGTGGTTGGGGGGTATTGCTACCGGGAGCCATTCTCGGCGGGTTGATGTTTGCCGATCTCTCCCTTGATACCTGGAAAGCGATCATCGTGTCAGGACTGTTAGTCACGTCAGGCATGATCTGGCATAAGCAGCTGCGCCACTTTGTTTTACTGCCATCATGCGTAGCACTGGTCAGTGGAATTCTGGTGATACTGATGAGTTTGAAATAACAGGGAAAACAAGAGGAACTTCAGAAGGGATGTAAGATAATTGGTGCGAGGGGGGGGACTCGAACCCCCACATCCTAAGGACACTAACACCTGAAGCTAGCGCGTCTACCAATTCCGCCACCTTCGCACAGTCATCTTACTATTGTTGATATCGCCTCGTTGGTGCGAGGGGGGGGACTCGAACCCCCACATCCGTAAGGACACTAACACCTGAAGCTAGCGCGTCTACCAATTCCGCCACCTTCGCCCAGTGCGAGCAATATCATTGTGATTTATGGTGCGAGGGGGGGGACTCGAACCCCCACATCCGTAAGGACACTAACACCTGAAGCTAGCGCGTCTACCAATTCCGCCACCTTCGCATACCATCGATACTGTAAAAGTATCGTAACCACGGAGGCGCATTCTAGATGTTTTCAGCTTTACGTCAACAGAAAAGTGCGCGCTACGCCTTGATTGCTGCAAAAATGGCCGATGCAGGCGCCATGCGGAGCCGGATGGCGCTTGCGCTTATCCGGCCTGCTGGAGTGGAGATTACTTTTTGGCCTGGCGCGTCATGACGGTACGGTAGACCTTAAAGCGGCCGGTCTGCGCGATCACTTCGTGGAAGCCGAAGGTTTCGTCCAGCACTTTCGGGTACGCCAGGAAGGCGTTCGCGACAATACGCAGCTCGCCGCCGCTGTTAAGGTGACGGGTTGCGCCACGGATCAGCGTTTGTGCCGCTTCAAGGCTGGTCTCCATGCCGTCGTGGAACGGCGGGTTGGAGATAATCATGTCGAAGCGACCGGTGACGTTGGAGAAGACGTTGCTGGCAATCACCTCGCCTTCAATGCCGTTTGCGGCAAGCGTTGCGCGGCTGGCTTCTACCGCCGGGGCGCTCACGTCACACAGGGTTAAGCGCACTTTTGGTGAATGGCTGGCGAGCACGGTAGAGAGCACGCCCGCGCCGCAGCCCACGTCCAGCACTTTGCCTTTGGTGTGCGGCGTCAGGGTGGAGAGCAGCAGCTTGCTGCCCGTATCCAGCGCGTCACGGCTGAACACGCCCGGCAGGGTTTTGATGGTCAGGCCGTCAAGCTGGTACTCGTCCCAGTAAGCCTGTGGATCGAACGTTGTCTGTTTTTCCAGACGGCCATGGTACAGACCACAGCGGCGTGCGCTGTCGACTTTATTCAGCGGCGCGTAGCCTTCCAGCATCTGTTCAGCGCTACGCACGCCGCTGCGGTTCTCACCCACAATGAAAATATCGCAGCCGACCGGCAGCAGGGAGAGCAGGTTCATCAGCTGGAACTGGGCTTCCGGCTTGTTCTTCGGCCAGTAGTAGATCAGCGTATCGCAGTCGGCGATATCGCTCTGCTCCGCCACCAGGCTAAAGCGCGCGCGCTCGCCCATCTGGCGGCTCAGCACCTGCCAGTGGTGGTAGTATTGGGTGTGGGCACGGCTTTCAGCACAGTCGAAACGCGTAGGCAGGTCATCCTGCATATCTCCGGCAAACAGAATACGGCTTTCTTCGAAATCATCACTGTGACGCAGCAAGACTTCACTTGCCGGGGTAAATGCAGACATGAATTGTTCCTCAATAAACTCAGGCGGGGATTATAGTAGGTAGATGGCGCACTTTCGACACATTTGCTATATTTGCGCGCCTGAGAGACAGGAGTTTTCCCTATGACATCCCGACGAGACTGGCAGTTGCAGCAGCTGGGCATTACCCAGTGGGCTTTGCGTCGCCCGACGGCGTTGCAGGGCGAAATCGCCATTTCCATCCCTGCGCACGTACGCCTGGTGATGGTGGCGGAAGAACTGCCTGCCCTGAATGAACCCCTGATCGATGATGTCCTTCGCAGCCTGAAGATGACGGCCGACCAGGTTTTACAGCTGACGCCAGAGCGTGTCGCGATGCTTCCTCCTGATAGCCGCTGTAACAGCTGGCGTATCGGAGAAACAAACGAGATCCCCCTCCAGGGGAGCCAGATCTGCACGCCAGCGCTGGACGAACTGAAAGCCAACCCAAAAGCGCGCAGCGCGCTATGGCAACAAATCTGCGAATATGAACACGATTTCTTCCCTCACGACGCCTGACCTGACCACTGCGTTTGCGATTGAAACACGCGCCCACGCGTTTCCGTGGAGCGAAAAAAACTTCGCCAGCAATCAGGGCGAACGGTATCTGAACTTCCGTCTGGACGTTGACGGCACCATGGCCGCCTTCGCGATCACGCAGGTTGTTCTTGATGAAGCGACGCTGTTTAATATTGCGGTTGATCCCGCGTTTCAGCGCCGTGGGCTGGGAAGAGAACTGCTCGAGCACCTCATTCGCGAGCTCGAAACCCGTGACGTTTTCACCCTGTGGCTGGAGGTGCGCGCGTCGAATGTCGCCGCCATCGCGCTCTATGAAAGCTTAGGCTTTAACGAGGCGACAATCCGCCGTAACTACTACCCCACCGCAGAGGGACGTGAAGACGCCATCATAATGGCTCTGCCGATTGGATAACGAATATAAGGTTGTAACGATGAAATGGGACTGGATTTTCTTTGATGCCGACGAAACGCTGTTTACGTTCGATTCGTTCGGCGGCCTGCAGCGGATGTTTCTCGACTATAGCGTGACCTTCACCGCTGAAGACTTTCAGGACTATCAGGCGGTAAACAAGCCGCTGTGGGTGGATTACCAGAACGGTGCCATCACCGCGTTACAACTTCAGCACCAGCGCTTTGACGTCTGGGCGGAACGCTTAAAGGTCAGTCCGGGGACGCTGAATGATGCCTTCCTGAACGCGATGGCGGATATCTGTGCGCCACTGCCGGGTGCGGTTTCCCTGCTGAATGCGTTGAAAGGCAAGGTGAAACTGGGGATCATCACCAACGGTTTTACCGCCCTGCAGCAGATCCGCCTCGAGCGCACCGGCCTGCGCGATCATTTCGACGCGCTGGTGATCTCGGAAGAGGTTGGCGTGCCGAAGCCGGATCCGCGAATTTTCGACTACGCGCTGGCGCAGGCCGGAAATCCCGACCGCGATCGCGTCCTGATGGTGGGTGATACAGCAGAGTCAGATATTCTGGGCGGCATGAAGGCCGGTCTGTCGACCGTCTGGCTCAACGCGCATGGCCGCGTGAAGCCTGAAGGCATCGAGCCGACCTGGACCGTGACGTCGTTGAACGAACTGGAGCAACTCCTGTGTAAACAATGATTGCCTGCCCCCCATTGATGGGTAAAATAGCCGCAATTTTGTATTCCATGATGCGTGGCGTGCTGCCGCGCTTATAAAAGAAGATTTAATTATGACGTTGTCTCCTTATCTGCAAGAGGTGGCCAAGCGCCGCACTTTTGCCATTATCTCGCACCCGGATGCCGGTAAAACGACCATCACTGAGAAGGTGTTGCTGTTCGGACAGGCGATCCAGACTGCGGGTACCGTTAAAGGCCGTGGCTCCAGCCAGCATGCAAAATCCGACTGGATGGAGATGGAAAAGCAGCGTGGTATTTCGATTACCACCTCCGTGATGCAGTTCCCGTATCACGACTGCCTGGTGAACCTGCTGGATACCCCGGGCCACGAAGACTTCTCCGAAGATACCTACCGTACCCTGACGGCGGTGGACTGCTGTCTGATGGTGATCGACGCCGCCAAAGGTGTAGAAGACAGGACCCGCAAGCTGATGGAAGTCACCCGTCTGCGCGATACGCCGATCCTCACCTTCATGAACAAACTTGACCGCGACATCCGTGACCCGATGGAAGTGATGGATGAAGTGGAAAGCGAGCTGAAAATCGCCTGTGCGCCCATCACCTGGCCAATTGGCTGCGGTAAGCTGTTCAAAGGGGTGTATCACCTTTATAAAGACGAAACCTATCTGTATCAGACCGGTAAAGGCCACACCATTCAGGAAGTTCGCGTGGTGAAAGGTCTGGATAACCCTGAGCTGGACGTGGCAGTCGGCGAAGAGCTGGCCGCGCAGCTGCGCGACGAGCTGGAGCTGGTCAAAGGCGCGTCTCACGAATTCGACAAAGAGCTGTTCCTGAGCGGCGAAATTACCCCGGTCTTCTTCGGTACCGCACTGGGTAACTTCGGCGTTGACCACATGCTCGACGGCCTGGTGGAGTGGGCGCCGCAGCCGATGCCGCGTAACACCGACACCCGTGAAGTGGAAGCGAAAGAAGAGAAGTTCACCGGCTTCGTGTTTAAAATTCAGGCCAACATGGACCCGAAACACCGCGACCGCGTGGCCTTTATGCGCGTGGTGTCTGGTAAGTATGAAAAGGGCATGAAGCTGCGCCAGGTGCGTACCGGTAAAGACGTGGTGATTTCCGACGCGTTGACCTTTATGGCGGGTGACCGTTCGCACGTTGAAGAGGCGTATCCGGGCGACATCATCGGTCTGCACAACCACGGCACTATTCAGATCGGCGATACGTTCACCCAGGGTGAAATGATGAAGTTCACCGGTATTCCGAACTTCGCACCGGAGCTGTTCCGTCGTATCCGTCTGCGCGATCCGCTGAAGCAGAAACAGCTGCTGAAAGGCCTGGTTCAGCTCTCCGAAGAGGGCGCCGTGCAGGTGTTCCGCCCAATCGCGAACAACGACCTGATCGTTGGCGCGGTCGGCGTGCTGCAGTTCGACGTGGTTGTCGCGCGTCTGAAGAGCGAGTACAACGTGGAAGCGATTTACGAGTCTGTGAACGTCGCGACCGCGCGCTGGGTTGAGTGTTCTGACGTGAAGAAATTCGAAGAATTTAAGCGTAAGAACGAAATTCAGCTGGCGCTGGATGGCGGCGATAACCTGACCTATATCGCGCCAACTATGGTGAACCTGAACCTGACGCAGGAACGTTACCCTGACGTTCAGTTCCGTAAAACCCGCGAGCACTAATCCCCTCTCAGAGCACGGCTCCCGCCGTGCTCTTCTTTAATTCCTGTCTTATTAATCCCTTGCGGAATGTTCTTAATTCAACGCAATTTCACGCTATTCGCGCGTTTTTTACCCAATTCTGAAAGCGGCTCTGTGAGAGTGATCTATATTTAACACAGTGTTTAACACCGGGCGTGGATAAATTAACTGTTCAATGCATGACTTTAGGTTATCCATTTTGCCCGCGTGTTTATTCGCAATATATAAAACTACTAAGGAAGTATGTAGCCCGAATAACGGGTAAACACAGGAATAGATCGATGAATATGACAAGACTGAAGATTTCGAAAACTCTGCTGGCTGTAACCCTGGGTAGCGTTCTGGTGAGCGGTTCCGCTCTGGCGGAAAGCAGCACAATGGATAAAGCCCAGTCCACGGCCGATAGCGCAGGGCAAAAAATCGATAGCTCTATGAATAAAGTCGGCAACTTCATGGACGACAGCTCAATCACAGCAAAAGTGAAAGCCGCACTGGTGGATGATGAATCCATCAAAAGTACCGATATTTCCGTTAAGACCGACAAGAAAGTGGTCACGCTGAGCGGCTTCGTGGAAAGCCAGGCTCAGGCCGAACAGGCGGTGAAAGTCGCGAAGGGCGTTGAAGGCGTTGCGTCCGTCAGCGATAAGCTGCACGTACGTGACGGTAAAAACGCGTCGGTGAAAGGTTATGCCGGTGATGCCGCTACTACCAGCGAAATCAAAGCTAAACTTTTAGCAGATGACATCGTGCCGTCCCGTAAGGTGAAAGTGGAAACCACCGATGGTGTGGTTCAGCTTTCCGGTACGGTAGATTCGCAGGCGCAAAGTGAACGCGCCGAGTCCATCGCGAAAGCGATTGACGGTGTGAAAAGCGTTAAAAACGATCTGAAAACGAAGTAAATCTGGACCATTCGCCCGTCTGGTTAAAACCTGCGGGCGAAATAAGAACGACTCTGGAAAAACGCCGGTGAGTGACCTGAGCGCTCACGTTTAGCGGCCGACATTAACTATGGTAAAGGAGAAGCTTATGTTTCGTTGGGGCATTATATTTCTGGTTATCGCGTTAATTGCCGCCGCATTGGGCTTTGGTGGACTGGCAGGTACAGCGGCATGGGCAGCTAAGATTGTGTTCGTTGTAGGTATTATTCTGTTCCTGGTCAGCCTGTTTACGGGTCGCAGACGTCCGTAGCAAACGCAATATTCCTTCAACAAAATAAAGCCAGTCACTGCGACTGGCTTTTTCTTATTTGCGTAACAGGTCGGGTGCGTTACTGTGGTGTTATAAAATAATCAAAACAGGAAAGCAGAGGTGGGGCAACGAATTCCCGTTACGCTCGGCAATATTGCGCCGCTGACGTTAAAGCCGTTTCGCGCAGGACAACTGGCGCTGGTCTGCGAAGGTGGAGGACAGCGCGGCATTTTTACCGCCGGCGTGCTGGATGAATTTATGCGCGCGCAGTTCAACCCGTTTGACCTTTACTTCGGCACCTCTGCCGGGGCGCAGAACCTCTCTGCCTATGTTTGTAACCAGCCTGGCTATGCGCGAAAGGTCATCATGCGCTACACCACGGCAAAAGAATTTTTTAATCCGGTGCGCTTTGTGCGCGGCGGCAACCTGATCGATCTCGACTGGCTGCTGGAGTCGACCTCCAGCCAGATGCCGCTGGCCATGGATACCGCTGCCCGTCTGTTTGATAGCGGCAAAGAGTTCTGGATGTGCGCCAGCCGGGGCGATGACTATTCGCCGGGCTATTTTTCTCCTCAGAAGGAGAACTGGCTGGACATCATCCGCGCCTCCAGCGCGATCCCCGGCTTTTATCGTACGGGAGCCCTGCTGGACGGCATTAGCTATCTGGACGGTGGGATCAGTGACGCTGTGCCGGTGCAGGAAGCCGCCCGGCGCGGGGCGAAAACCATTGTGGTGATCCGTACCGTACCGTCGCAAATGTATTACACGCCGCAGTGGTTTAAACGGATGGAGCGCTGGTTGGGCGACAGCAGCCTGCAGCCGCTGGTGAACATCGCGAAGCAGCATGAAACCACCTACGGCGCGATGCAGCGCTTCATTGAAAAACCGCCGGGTAAGCTGCGTATTTTTGAAATCTATCCGCCTAAGCCGCTGCTGAGCATGGCCCTGGGCAGCCGCATCCCTGCGCTGCGCATGGATTACAAAACGGGGCGGCTGTGCGGGCGTTACTTCCTGGCGACGGTGGGGAAAATGCTGGCGGAGCAACCGCCGCTTCATCGCCATAAACGCATTATTTTGCCGCCTGCGATTGTCGCCAACGACGCCCTGACGACGCCGCTGGTGGATATTCCGCAGGCGAATGACGCTTTACTGGATAACGAGGATCTGGCGTGACGCTCCGCTTTGTCGATACCCACTGCCACTTTGATTTTCCGCCGTTTACGGGGGATGAAGAGCAAAGCATTGCGAAAGCGGCTGAGGCAGGCGTTCAGGCTATTATTGTGCCGGCAGTGGAAGCGGCCTATTTTTCCCGGGTGCTGGATCTTTCCGCGCGGCACTCCGCGCTCTATGCCGCGCTCGGCCTGCATCCGATTGTGATTGAGCGGCATCTTGATGAGCACATTGAGAGGCTTGATGAGATCGTGCAAACCGCAGGAGACAAACTTGTCGCCATCGGTGAGATCGGCCTCGATCTTTATCGCGAGGATCAGCAGTTTGAGCGCCAGCAGACGATCCTCGACGCGCAGCTCAGACTGGCGAAGCGCCACGATCTGCCGGTGATCCTCCACTCAAGACGCACGCACGATAAGCTGGCGATGCACCTGAAACGCATCGATCTGCCGCGCAGGGGCGTCGTGCACGGTTTCTCCGGCAGCCTGCAGCAGGCGCAGCGTTTTATTGAGCTGGGCTATAAAATCGGCGTCGGTGGCACCATCACCTATCCGCGCGCCAGTAAAACCCGGGACGTGATGGCACAGCTGCCGCTGTCGGCGCTTCTGCTGGAAACCGATGCGCCGGATATGCCGCTGAATGGTTTTCAGGGCCAGCCGAATCGCCCGGAACTGGCGGCGCGCGTATTTACCACCCTGTGTGAACTGCGAAAAGAGCCTGAAGAGGTGATTGCCGATGCGCTGCTGGAAAATACCCGTTCGGTATTTGGCATCACGCTATAGGTAAAGCGCCGGACGGATCACCGTTATCTTCTGTTTTTCCAGCGCCAGCGCCAGCGGTTCAACGTCCTCGGGCGTGGCGCTGCGCCATGAGGCCGCCTCACCGTAAACGCCCTGCGCATGAAACGCGTTGATTCGTACCGGCACATTTCCAAGTCCGTGGATAAAGGTCGTTAGCGGTTTGAGATGTTCCAGATAATCACACTGCTCCGGAATAACCAGTAGGCGGAGTTCCGTCAAACGGTGACGATCTGCCAGCCAGCGGATGCTCTGCTTAATCTGCGGGTTTTCGCGCCCGGTCAGGAAACGGTGATGCTCGTTCCCCCACGCCTTCAGATCCAGCATCGCGCCATCCAGTACCGGCAGCAGCTTTTGCCAGCCGGTTTCGCTTAACAGACCGTTGCTGTCTACCAGGCAGGTGAGGTGACGCAGGGCGGGATCGGCTTTGATCGCGGTGAACAGGGCGATCAAAAACGGCAATTGCGTTGTGGCTTCACCACCGCTCACGGTGATCCCTTCGATAAAGGGGGAGGATTTGCGGACATGAGTGAGGATCTCTTCCACGCTGAAGCGGTGCGCCATAGGCGTTGCCTGCTGCTGGCACAGGTGCAGACAGGTGTCGCACTGCTGGCAGTCACTCTCCTGCCACCAGACGCGTCCGGCCTGAATCGTCAGCGCGTCGTGCGGGCAGTGGGGCACGCAGTCCCCGCAGTCGTTGCAGCGACCGATCGTCCACGGGTTGTGGCAGGTTTTGCAGCGCAGGTTGCAGCCCTGCAGGAACAGCGCCAGGCGGCTGCCCGGCCCGTCCACGCAGGAAAAAGGAATGACCTGACTAACTAAAGCGCATATGCTGTTCATGGCTAACCACGCGCGGCTGACGTTCCAGAATACGGGTATTGCGTGCGGCTTCTTCCCCCAGCCAGGTAGTATTGGTGCGCGATCCCGCTTCCCGGTATTTCTCCAGATCCGACAAGCGAACCATGTAGCCGGTCACGCGTACCAGATCGTTACCCGCTACGTTGGCGGTAAATTCACGCATGCCGGCCCTGAACGCGCCCAGGCAAAGCTGAACCACCGCCTGCGGATTGCGTTTGACCGTCTCCTCCAGGGTGAGAATATCGCTGATTCCGGAGTGATAGTGTTTGTGATGCGGCGCAACGGCCAGCAGGTGGCTGACAGGATCCGGCTCATCGCCGTAGGGCAGGCGCGCGCCCGGCGTGGTGCCGGAGTCGGAGCTGATCCCCGACTGCGCGTGAAGCATCGCGCGGTGCTTCCAGCCGTGCTTCACCGGCGTGCTTTCAACGAACGCCGCAAGCTGTTCGCTGATGCGATAGCCCAGCGCGTTGGCCTGCTCGTCTTTTCCGTAACGGCCTTCAATGCCCTCCTTTTCACAGAGCGTATTCACCGCTTCCGCCAGGCCGTACATGCCAAACATGGGCACAAACCGATCCGCATCAATCAGCCCCTCTTTGACCAGGAAGCTATTCTCAAAGAAGCCAGATTGCTCGTACAGGAAACCGCAGCGCGCATCGATGATGGCAATTTGCTGCTGGCAGTAGTGCGGGAGCGCGCGGGTGAAGAAGTCTTCAATGGATGCGCTGCGTTCAGCAATGGCTTTGAGGTTGAGGCGCACCAGAGTGCTGCCACCGCCAGCAAGCGGCAGGGAGTTGTAACAGCTCACTACGCCGTAACGGCCTTTTGTGAAAATTTTATCATTCATCGGGCCATTAGAAATATGCGGTTTGCTGCATTCACATATGTTTTTTGCCACCTCAAGCAGCAGGTCGTCCGGGGTGATATCGGGATCGTAGATAAAGGTCAGGTTCGGCGCGACCTGCTTCAGCTCTGCATCGGCACGCAGAATGGCGCGCGCGACGGGCGTATCTTCAGGCCCGATGTTTGCGTGCATAAACGCATCCGGCAGCGTACGGTCGAGATAGCGCCAGAAACGTTTTATTCGGCTATCGACCTCTTCTTGTGTTAGAATTCTAACATATGGCGTCAATATCGCATCAAGCTGACCGAGATAGACCGGCATCGATGTGACGGACGGAACATGATGGTAGAGGATGGTTAACAGCGAGAGGGCGTCGTCGAGATCTTTCGCGCCTTCCAGCTCCAGCCACTCTGAACCGTTAGCCAGAAATTTTGCGTAATCCGGCAGAACGTAACGGGGTTTGTAAGACGCATGGCCTTCGAACATGTCGCAGATAAAACCCTCGTCCAGCGCGGCTCGTGCGGCCTCAGGAAGTGCCGGGTAAGGCAGGTTGTTCTCCGCTTCCAGCGCCAGAAAATGACGTTTTTGTTCCGGGGTTAACACCGGGTTTGTCACAATGTGCTGGCAACGTTGTTGCAGGGCGTCGGGGCTGGAGTGGGGCATAGTCGCTTCCTTGAGTGTTCTGCGGATGATGAACGGATTGTAGGAAGCCAGCCTGTTGGGGCTTTTGATCCGACAGGGGGTATCGCTGCTTTAGTCGGCAACTTACGCACTAAAGTTTGAAGAAGATCTCATTACAGTAATGCAAATTTGTATGCAGTTTTCATTAACTGTGATGAATGTCGAAGTGTGGATGCGGGTGAATGTTAGAATACTCACAGACCCGCAAGGTAAAATTTATACGGCACTGCCGTTGGAGAATGTTATGACCGATTTAACTGCAAGCAGCCTGCGCGCGTTGAAGCTGATGGACCTGACGACCCTGAACGATGACGACACCAATGAAAAAGTCATCGCCCTGTGCCATCAGGCGAAAACGCCGGTGGGTAACACCGCAGCCATCTGTATCTACCCGCGCTTTATCCCGATTGCCCGTAAGACGCTGAAAGAGCAGGGCACGCCGGACGTGCGTATTGCAACCGTAACTAACTTCCCGCATGGCAACGACGATATCGAGATTGCGCTGGCAGAAACCCGCGCGGCGATTGCTTACGGCGCAGACGAAGTCGACGTGGTGTTCCCGTACCGCGCGCTGATCGCCGGCAACGAGCAGGTCGGTTTTGACCTGGTGAAAGCCTGTAAAGACGCGTGCGCGGCGGCAAACGTGCTGCTGAAAGTGATCATCGAAACCGGCGAGCTGAAAGAAGAGGCGCTGATTCGTAAAGCATCTGAAATCTCCATCAAAGCCGGTGCGGATTTCATTAAAACCTCTACCGGTAAAGTGCCGGTGAATGCGACCCCGGAAAGCGCGCGCATCATGATGGAAGTGATCCGCGACATGGGCGTATCCAAAACCGTTGGTTTCAAACCTGCGGGCGGCGTGCGTACCGCCGAAGACGCGCAGCAGTTCCTGGCGATTGCCGACGAGCTGTTTGGCGCCGACTGGGCCGATTCCCGTCACTACCGCTTCGGTGCGTCCAGCCTGCTGGCTAGCCTGCTGAAAGCGCTGGGTCACGGAGACGGTAAGAGCGCAAGCAGCTACTGATTGCCAGACAATGCCGGATGACGCTTCGCTTATCCGGCCGACAGGATTGTAGGGCGGGTAAGCGTCACGCCACCCGCCACAACTCCCCCGATTCCGCATGGAGGTTACCGTGTTTCTCGCACAAGAAATTATTCGTAAAAAACGTGATGGTCATGCATTAAGCGACGAAGAGATCCGCTTCTTCATCAACGGCATTCGTGATAACACCGTCTCAGAAGGGCAGATTGCGGCTCTGGCGATGACCATTTTCTTCCACGATATGTCGATGCCTGAGCGCGTGTCGCTGACCATGGCGATGCGAGATTCAGGAACCGTTCTGGACTGGAAAAGCCTCAACCTTAACGGCCCGATTGTGGATAAACACTCCACCGGCGGCGTGGGTGACGTGACGTCTCTGATGCTCGGCCCCATGGTGGCAGCCTGCGGCGGTTACATCCCGATGATCTCCGGGCGCGGCCTGGGCCACACCGGCGGTACGCTCGACAAACTGGAAGCCATTCCGGGCTTCGATATCTTCCCGGACGACAACCGCTTCCGCGACATTATTAAAGACGTTGGTGTGGCGATTATCGGCCAGACCAGCTCTCTTGCTCCGGCAGACAAGCGTTTCTACGCGACCCGCGACATCACCGCGACCGTTGACTCCATCCCGCTGATCACCGCCTCTATCCTGGCGAAGAAACTGGCAGAAGGGCTGGACGCGCTGGTGATGGACGTGAAGGTCGGCAGCGGCGCCTTTATGCCGACCTATGAACTTTCTGCTGCGCTTGCCGAAGCGATCGTTGGGGTCTCCAACGGCGCGGGCGTGCGCACCACCGCGCTGCTCACTGACATGAACCAGGTGCTGGCCTCCAGCGCCGGTAACGCCGTCGAAGTGCGTGAAGCCGTCCAGTTCCTCACAGGCGAATACCGTAACCCGCGTCTGTTCGACGTCACCATGGCGCTGTGCGTTGAGATGTTAATCTCCGGCAAGCTGGCCAAAGACGACGCAGAAGCCCGCGCGAAGCTGCAGGCGGTGCTGGATAACGGCAAAGCGGCGGACATTTTCGGCCGCATGGTTGCAGCCCAGAGGGGCCCGACCGATTTCGTCGAAAACTACGCGAAATACCTGCCAACCGCGACGCTCAGCAAAGCGGTGTATGCCGATAGCGAAGGGTTTGTCTCTGCGATGGACACCCGTGCGCTGGGTATGGCGGTGGTCTCGATGGGCGGCGGCCGTCGTCAGGCGTCAGACACCATTGATTACAGCGTCGGCTTTACCGATATGGCCCGTCTGGGCGACAGCGTTGACGGTCAACGTCCGCTGGCGGTGATCCACGCCAAAGACGAAGCCAGCTGGCAGGAAGCGGCTAAAGCGGTGAAAGCGGCTATTACGCTTGACGATAAAGCGCCGGAAACCACACCGACTGTCTATCGCCGTATCACCGAATAGCGGTATACTGATCTGATCGATAATTTTTGAAGCACTACGTACGGAGAACAATTATGAAACGTGCATTTATTATGGTGCTGGACTCATTCGGCATCGGCGCAACCGAAGATGCAGAACGTTTTGGTGACGTGGGTTCCGATACCATGGGCCACATCGCGGAAGCCTGTGCGAAAGGCGAAGCGGATAACGGTCGTAAAGGCCCTCTGACTCTACCTAACCTGACCCGCCTCGGTCTGGTGAAAGCGCATGAAGGTTCTACCGGTAAAATCGCAGCCGGTATGGACGGCAACGCGGAAGTCGTGGGCGCCTACGCCTGGGCTCACGAGCTCTCCTCCGGTAAAGACACCCCGTCTGGCCACTGGGAAATCGCCGGTGTGCCGGTGCTGTTCGACTGGGGTTACTTCTCCGATCACGAGAACAGCTTCCCGCAGGAGCTGCTCGATAAGCTAGTGAAGCGCGCCAACCTGCCGGGCTACCTCGGTAACTGCCACTCTTCCGGTACCGTGATTCTGGATCAGCTCGGCGAAGAGCACATGAAAACCGGCAAGCCGATTTTCTACACCTCTGCTGACTCCGTGTTCCAGATTGCCTGCCATGAAGAGACGTTTGGCCTGGATAAACTCTATGAGCTGTGCGAAATCGCCCGTGAAGAGCTGACCGAAGGCGGCTACAACATTGGCCGCGTGATCGCGCGTCCGTTTATCGGCGACAAAGCGGGTAACTTCCAGCGTACCGGTAACCGTCATGACCTGGCCGTTGAGCCACCGGCACCGACCGTACTGCAGAAGCTGGTTGAAGAGAAAGACGGCCACGTGGTTTCCGTGGGTAAAATCGCGGATATCTACGCCAACTGCGGCATCACCAAAAAAGTGAAAGCCACCGGTCTGGATGCGCTGTTTGATGCCACCATCAAAGAGATGAAAGAAGCGGGCGACAAGACTATCGTCTTCACCAACTTCGTGGACTTCGACTCCTCCTGGGGCCACCGTCGCGACGTCGCAGGCTATGCGGCCGGTCTTGAGCTGTTCGACCGTCGTCTGCCGGAGCTGATGGAGCTGGTGGGTGAAGATGACATTCTGATCCTGACCGCGGACCACGGCTGTGACCCAACCTGGACCGGTACCGACCACACCCGTGAGCACATTCCGGTGCTGGTGTACGGCCCGAAAGTGAAGCCGGGCTCGCTCGGTCACCGTGAAACCTTTGCGGACATCGGCCAGACTCTGGCGAAATACTTTGGTACGTCTGACATGGAATATGGCAAGGCCATGTTCTGAATCATGTTGGGTGAGGTCTGATGCCCTCACCCCGGCCCTCTCCCACAGGGAGAGGGTGAAAAGAATAAACAATGTAAAAGGAACTGAAGATGGCAACTCCTCACATTAATGCAGAAATGGGTGATTTCGCTGACGTCGTATTGATGCCGGGCGACCCGCTGCGCGCGAAGCACATTGCAGAAACTTTCCTGGAAGACGTGCGTGAAGTGAACAACGTTCGCGGCATGCTGGGCTTCACCGGTACCTATAAAGGCCGCAAAATCTCCGTTATGGGCCACGGTATGGGTATCCCATCCTGCTCTATCTACACCAAAGAGCTGATTACCGACTTCGGCGTGAAGAAAATCATCCGCGTAGGCTCCTGCGGCGCGGTGCGCATGGACGTGAAGCTGCGCGACATCGTTATCGGTATGGGTGCCTGCACCGATTCCAAAGTTAACCGCATGCGTTTCAAAGACCATGACTTCGCGGCGATTGCTGACTTCGGCATGGTGCGTGACGCGGTTGACGCGGCAAAAGCGCTGGGCGTTGAAGCGCGCGTGGGTAACATCTTCTCTGCTGACCTGTTCTATGCCCCGGACGGCGGCGAGATGTTCGACGTGATGGAGAAATACGGCATCCTGGGCGTGGAAATGGAAGCGGCGGGTATTTACGGCGTCGCGGCTGAGTTTGGTGCGAAAGCGCTGACCATCTGCACCGTGTCTGACCACATCCGTACCCACGAGCAGACCACTGCTGCCGAGCGTCAGACTACCTTTAACGACATGATCAAAATCGCGCTGGAATCCGTTCTGCTGGGCGATAAAGAGTAATTCTGTCTCTTCCCTCCCTCTCCCTGTGGGAGAGGGCCGGGGTGAGGGCACCAGACCGCACCTAGCGCACGGCCTGTGCAATCCACGCCGACAGCTCCCGCAGCTCTTTTTCCTGCTCCGGGAAATCTCCGATCAACGCGTCGCATTCCTGCTGCAGCATATCTGCCCTGTACAAACAGCCCTGCAAACGTGCCGCCAGCGCCTCTAACGGTGCCGGGTTCAGGCTATCGGTAAACACCTGCGTGCGGGTGATATGGCCTTTCTCCACGTCAAAATGCAGCTCCACGCCGCCCCAGGTAAAACGCTCGTCCAGCAGATGGGAAAACGCAGGAGCCTGACCGAAGTTCCACTCCCAGCTGCTCTGGCGGGCGAAGGTTTCGGCGAAGTTGGGCAGGTCCGGTTTTTTTTCAGGGGAGATGACTTGTGCTTCAACGCGCTCGCCGTAATGTTCAAAGAACGCGTCACCGATGGCATCGCAAATCTGCTCGTGCGTGATCCCCGGCAGCAGCTCCACCAGATTTGCCACGCGGCCGCGTACGGAGGTAATTCCTTTGGCCTGGAGCTTTTTCTTATCCGGATTCAGGTAGTTCGCCAGACGGCTCAGATCGGCGTTCAGCAACAGGGTGCCGTGGTGGAAGCCGCGATCCATCGTTTCACGGTAGGCGGAGCCGGAGACCTTCCGGTCGCCCTCGGGGGTTTTCACCACCAGATCGTTACGCCCGGAGGCTTCTGCCGTCACGCCGAGTGAATTGAGCGCGTTGAGGACGATGGACGTTGAGATGGTTTTATCGTATTCCGGTTTGCCCGCCATAAAGGTAAAGCAGGTATTGCCCAGATCGTGAAACACCGCGCCGCCGCCGCTGCTGCGGCGCGCGAGACGGACGTTGTCCTCTTCCATGCGCCGCGTATTGCACTCTTTCCACGGGTTTTGCGCGCGGCCGATGACCACCGTATCGGCGTTACGCCAGAGAAACAGTACGCGCTGGGTAGCGGGCATCTGGCGGAAGATGCACTCTTCTACCGCGAGATTAAACCAGGGATCGTAAGAGTCAGAGATAAGCAGGCGTAACGTCGTCATGGCAAAGTTCCTTTTCCGAATCGTTCGCCTACTTTATCACTAATCTTTCTTCTCGCTCTCTTCGTCTTCGGGGACGGATTTGCTGGCGGTCAGCAGGAACGGGGATTGCTGCCAGCGCGAGCGCTTGCCGCGAAGCAGGGTGCGCGCCAGCACAACGCCGATGGCGAGTGAAAGCAGCAGCATCAGGCGCAGAATATTGGTGGTATTATCGACCTGTTTGGCTTCAGTAGGCAGGGTGTGGGTATCGAGGGTCAGGCGCAGATAGCCCAGCGGGCCATTCTTCCCCTGAATAGGTTCGACAATCTGCTGGTTAAAGTAGCCCCCGGCTTTTTTCCCGTCCAGCGCCAGCCTGTCGCGCACGTCGACGTGCTCGCCCGCGCGGGCAATAAGGTTGCCTTGCTCATCATAGACGCCGGCATCAAGAATGCGGCTGTTCTCCGTGAGCAGGCGTAGAACCTGGCCTATCCGCTTATCGTCCGGCGTTTCGGTACGCATGGACGGTGCGACGTTGAGCGTCACCTGGCGGGCCAGCGTGCGGGCCAGCTCTTCAAACTGCGGGTTGCGTTGCCGTTGATGGTTCTGGCTAAACCACGATGCCCCTTGCATCAGCACCACTAGTAGTGCGAGACAGGAAAGGACAATCACGGCGCGATGAAGCCGGAATTTCAGTTTTGCGCGAGCCATATTCCACCTGCTGAAAATTTACGGCTTAATGTTGCCAGAAGTGATGGTTACAGGGTAGCCTCATGCGTTATTTTCCCTCTGCAACCTTCCGGCGCGAACGAAATTACAGGAGCTTTAATGCCGAACATTACCTGGTGTGACCTGCCAACGGATGTCTCTTTATGGCCAGGATTGCCGCTCTCTTTAAGTGGCGATGAGGTGATGCCTCTGGATTACCACGCCGGTCGTAGCGGCTGGCTCCTCTACGGACGCGGTCTGGATAAGCAACGCCTGACTCAGTATCAAAGCAAGCTCGGTGCGGCAATGGTCATCGTCGCCGCCTGGTGCGTGGAAGACTACCAGGTTATTCGCCTGGCGGGTTCCCTGACGCAGCGCGCAACGCGTCTGGCGCATGACGCGGGGCTGGACGTCGCGCCGCTGGGCAAAATTCCGCATCTGAAAACCCCGGGCCTGCTGGTGATGGACATGGACTCAACCGCCATTCAGATCGAGTGTATTGACGAGATTGCGAAGCTGGCGGGCAGCGGCGAGCTGGTGGCGGAAGTCACCGAACGTGCGATGCGCGGCGAGCTGGACTTCACCGCCAGCCTGCGCCAGCGCGTGGCGACCCTGAAAGGGGCCGATGCCAACATTCTGCGTCAGGTGCGCGACGTGCTGCCGCTGATGCCTGGGCTGACGCAGCTGGTGCTGAAGCTGCAGTCCCTCGGCTGGAAAGTGGCGATCGCCTCCGGTGGCTTCACCTTCTTCGCGGATTACCTGCGGGAAAAACTGCATCTGACCACCGTGGTGGCCAACGAGCTGGAGATCATGGACGGCAAGCTGACCGGCCAGGTGATCGGCGATATCGTAGATGCCCAGTACAAAGCCAATACGCTGACGCGTCTGGCGGAAAAATATGAAATTCCGGTCGTCCAGACCGTCGCCATCGGCGATGGCGCGAACGACCTGCCGATGATCAAAGCCGCCGGGCTGGGCATTGCCTACCATGCCAAGCCAAAAGTGAATGAAAAGACGGAAGTCACTATCCGTCACGCTGACCTGATGGGGGTGTTCTGCATTCTCTCCGGCAGCATTAATCAGAAATAACGGTCTGCTTTGTAGGCCGGGTAAGCGTAAGCGCCGCCCGGCACGCAGGCCGCACAGAAATAACGAGGTAAACCGTGGCGAAAGCTCCAAAACGCGCATTTGTTTGTAATGAATGTGGTGCGGATTATCCGCGCTGGCAGGGGCAATGCAGCGCCTGTCATGCCTGGAACACCATCACCGAAGTGCGTGGTGTGGCGGCTTCGCCGAGCGTGGCGCGTAATGAGCGCCTGAGCGGCTATGCCGGTAACGCGGGCGTGGCGAAGGTGCAAAAACTTTCGGACATCAGCCTCGAAGAGCTGCCGCGCTTCTCCACCGGGTTCAAAGAGTTTGACCGCGTGCTCGGCGGCGGCGTGGTGCCGGGCAGCGCGATCCTGATCGGCGGTAACCCGGGCGCGGGTAAATCGACCCTGCTGCTGCAAACGCTCTGCAAGCTCGCCGAACAGATGAAAACCCTGTACGTCACGGGCGAAGAGTCACTGCAGCAGGTGGCGATGCGCGCGCACCGTCTGGGCCTGCCGACCGGCAACCTGAACATGCTCTCCGAAACCAGCATCGAGCAGATCTGCATGATCGCTGAAGAAGAGCAGCCGAAGCTGATGGTGATCGACTCCATCCAGGTGATGCACATGGCGGACATTCAGTCTTCGCCGGGCAGCGTCGCGCAGGTGCGTGAAACCGCGGCTTACCTGACGCGCTTTGCCAAAACGCGCGGCGTGGCGATTGTGATGGTCGGCCACGTGACCAAAGACGGCTCGCTGGCCGGGCCGAAGGTGCTTGAACACTGTATCGACTGCTCCGTAATGCTCGATGGCGACGCGGATTCTCGCTTCCGTACCCTGCGCAGCCACAAGAACCGCTTTGGGGCGGTGAATGAGCTAGGCGTATTTGCCATGACCGAACAGGGGCTGCGCGAAGTCAGCAACCCGTCGGCCATCTTCCTGAGCCGCGGCGATGAGATCACCTCCGGCAGTTCGGTGATGGTGCTGTGGGAGGGGACGCGCCCGCTGCTCGTCGAAATTCAGGCGCTGGTGGATCACTCGATGATGGGCAACCCGCGGCGCGTGGCGGTCGGTCTGGAACAGAACCGTCTGGCGATCCTGCTGGCGGTGCTGCACCGTCACGGCGGGCTGCAGATGGCGGATCAGGACGTCTTCGTTAACGTGGTCGGCGGCGTCAAAGTCACGGAGACCAGCGCAGACCTGGCGCTGCTGCTGGCGATGGTCTCCAGCCTGCGAGACAGACCGCTGCCGCAGGATCTGGTGGTATTCGGCGAAGTGGGCCTCGCCGGGGAAATCCGTCCGGTACCCAGCGGCCAGGAGCGTATCTCCGAGGCGGCAAAACACGGTTTCCGCCGGGCGATCGTTCCCGCCGCCAACGTGCCGAAAAAGATCCCGGAAGGGATGCAGGTATTTGGCGTGAAAAAACTCGCAGATGCGTTAAATGTCTTTGACGACTTATAATTACGTAAATTTGATTTTGCAGGAGGCACCGTAATTTATGTCATCATTTGACTACATCAAGACCGCAATCCGCCAGAAGGGCTGCACGCTGCAGCAGGTGGCGGATGCCAGCGGCATGACCAAAGGCTACCTGAGCCAGCTGCTGAACGCCAAAATCAAAAGCCCCAGCGCGCAGAAGCTGGAAGCGCTGCACCGCTTTCTGGGGCTGGAATTCCCGCGTATGCAAAAGAACATCGGCGTGGTGTTCGGCAAGTTTTACCCCCTGCATACCGGACATATCTATCTGATCCAGCGCGCCTGTAGCCAGGTTGACGAGCTGCATATCATCATGGGATACGACGAAACCCGTGACCGTCAGCTGTTTGAAGACAGCGCCATGTCGCAGCAGCCGACCGTGCCGGACCGCCTGCGCTGGCTGCTCCAGACCTTTAAGTATCAGAAAAATATTCGTATTCATGCCTTTAACGAAGAGGGCATGGAGCCGTATCCGCACGGCTGGGACGTGTGGAGCAACGGCATCAAAGCGTTTATGGAAGAGAAGGGCATTGCGCCTAACTGGATCTACACCTCTGAAGAGTCCGACGCGCCGCAGTTCCGCGAGCATCTGGGTATCGAGACGGTGCTTATCGACCCGAAACGTACCTTTATGAACATCAGCGGGGCGCAGATCCGCGAGAACCCGTTCCGCTACTGGGATTACATCCCGACCGAGGTGAAGCCGTTCTTCGTGCGTACCGTCGCGATCCTGGGCGGCGAGTCGAGCGGGAAATCAACGCTGGTCAACAAGCTGGCGAACATCTTCAACACCACCAGCGCGTGGGAGTACGGCCGCGATTACGTCTTCTCGCACCTTGGCGGCGACGAGATGGCGCTGCAGTATTCCGACTACGACAAAATCGCGCTCGGTCATGCCCAGTACATTGATTTTGCGGTCAAATACGCCAACAAAGTGGCGTTTATCGATACCGATTTTGTCACCACGCAGGCGTTCTGTAAAAAATACGAAGGGCGCGAGCACCCGTTCGTGCAGGCGCTGATTGACGAATACCGCTTTGACCTGGTGATCCTGCTGGAGAACAACACCCCGTGGGTGGCCGACGGCATGCGCAGCCTCGGCAGCTCCGTGGACAGGCGGGAATTCCAGTCCATGCTGGTTGAGATGCTCAACGAAAACAACGTTGAGTTTGTCCATGTGGAAGAGTCGGACTATGACTCCCGTTTTCTGCGCTGCGTCGAGCTGGTGAAGGAGATGATGGGGGAGCAGGGGTAAAAACTTACCCCTCACCCTAACCCTCTCCCACAGGGAGAGGGGACGTTAACCTCCTTCTCCCTGTGGGAGAGGGTCGGGGTGAGGGCATCAAGCCACTCAGAACTCAACCACCACTTTTCCGCGCATATGCCCCTCCAGCACTTTACGGTGCGCCTCGGTAATGCTTTCCACGCTCAGCCCGTGCAGCGTTTTGCTGAGCGAACTTTCCACCACGCCGTTATCCACCAGCTTTGCCACCTCATTGAGGATCTCACCCTGACGCGCCATATCCGCGGTCTGATACATGCTGCGGGTGTACATAAATTCCCAGTGCAGGGCGGCGGATTTGGACTTCAGCTTGTCCTGGTTCAGCGGACGTTCATTCTCAACGATGGAACAGATATGCCCCTGCGGCGCAATCAGGTCGCAGACCGCATCCCAGTGCCCGTCGGTGTCGTTGAGGATGAAAATGTAATCCACGAAGGTGAGCCCGTGTTTCGCCAGCTCGCCTTTCAGGTCGCGGTAGTTGACGACAATATCAGCCCCGCGATCGCGACACCACCGGGCGGAATCTTCTCGTGAAGCGGTTGCGACGATCTTCACCTTGCTGTTGTGCTTCGCAAAGGGGATCGCCAGCGATCCCACTCCGCCCGCGCCGCCAATGATCAGCAGCGTTTTATCCGCCCCGGCATCCTGAATGTTCAGCCGCTCGAATAATCCTTCCCAGGCTGTAAGGGCGGTCAGTGGCAACGCGGCAGCCGCGGCCCAGCCGAGGCTGGCAGGCTTGTGCCCGACAATGCGCGCGTCGATCAGCTGGTGCGTGGTGTTGCTGCCCGGGCGGGTGATGTCGCCCGCGTACCACACTTCATCCCCCGGTTTGAATCCGGTGACGCCACCCCCAACGGCTTTGACGAGCCCGCTGGCATCCCACCCGAGGATGCGCGGCTCATTCAGCCCGTTTTTGGCAATACCCGCATGGACTTTGGTATCGACCGGGTTAACGGAGACGGCCTTCACCTCCACCAGCAGATCGTGATCGCCGGGCTGCGGCATCGGCGGGGTGATTTCAATGAAGGTGGACGGATTTTCTGGGTTAACGGCAATGGCTTTAACAGACATGGTGTGCTCCTCAATGGAATGCGTTTTGTTGAGGCTAGTCTATAAAGTGGCCAGCTGCGTGATAAGATGGACAATCAAGAACTCAGCGTTCGTACAGGGTGAACAATCATGTTTAAACAGCTGCAGGATATGGCGCTGTTCGCGCTGGTGGCGGAGATGGGCAGCTTTACCGCTGCCGCGCAGAAAGCCGAACTGCCGAAATCCAGCGTTAGTCAGCGAATTAGCCAGCTGGAGCAGCAGGTGGGTATCCGCCTGCTGAACCGCACCACGCGCAGGATTAGCCTCACGTTTGCGGGCGAGCACTATCTGGTGCACTGTCGTGAGATGCTGGCGGCCAGCGAGCGGGCAGAGTACGCCATTCAGCGCCTGCGCGAAAACCCCAGCGGGCGGCTGCGGATCACCTGTCCGGCGGGGATAGGGGCGACGCTGCTGGCGCACATGAACGCCGAGTTCCAGCTTCGCTATCCTGACGTTTCGCTGGATGTGTCAATTTCTGATGACGTGGTGGATCTGGTCGAGGCCGGTTTTGACGTAGCGCTGCGCACCGGTAAGCCGCAGGACTCCTCCCTGATTGGCCGGATGATCGGGCACTGCCCGCGTTATATGCTGGCTTCGCCGGACTATCTGGCGCGTCGGGAGTCGCTGACGCATCCCCGCCAGCTGGTGGAGCACCGCTGCATTACGCACAGGGCGTGGTCGGAGTGGCTTCTGCGAAGCGAGAGCGAGGATTACCGCTACCTGCCGGATAACGCGCACATGACCGATAATCTGGTATACGCCCGCGAGTGTGCGATTGCCGGTGCGGGGATCACGCTCTTACCCGCATTTCTGCTGGAAGATAAAATTGAAAAAGGTGCGCTGGTTCAGGTGCTGCCGGAGTGGAATGTTGAAGGTAACGATCTGTGGCTGGCGTATCCAAGCCGCAAGCTGAACTCGCCCGCGCTGATGAGCTATATCGACTTTGCGATGCAGTTTGACGAGGTGAAGCGGTATTACGTGGGTGGCTGAATTTGTGCGGCCTGATGCCCTCACCCTGACCCTCTCCCACGGGGAGAGGGTACAAACATAAAAAACGGCAACCGAGGTTGCCGTTTTGCTTTTATTTCGCGATACGCTTGTACTTAATACGCTTCGGCTCCAGCGCGTCGGCGCCCAGCGTGCGTTTCTTGTACTCTTCGTATTCGGTGAAGTTACCTTCGAAGAACTCCACTTTACCTTCGTCCTGGTAGTCCAGGATGTGGGTCGCGATACGGTCCAGGAACCAGCGGTCGTGCGAGATAACCATCGCGCAGCCCGGGAACTCCAGCAGGGCGTTTTCCAGCGCGCGCAGGGTTTCGATATCCAGGTCGTTGGTTGGTTCATCGAGCAGCAGAACGTTACCGCCCACCTGCAGCAGCTTCGCCAGGTGCAGACGACCGCGCTCACCGCCGGACAGTTCGCCCACGCGTTTACCCTGGTCGGTGCCTTTAAAGTTAAAGCGGCCAACATAGGCGCGGCTTGGCATCTCGGTGTTGCCGATACGCATGATATCCAGACCGCCGGAGACTTCTTCCCACACGGTTTTGCTGTTATCCATCGCGTCACGGAACTGGTCAACGGAGGCCAGCTTCACGGTTTCACCCAGGGTGATAGAGCCGCTGTCAGGCTGTTCCTGGCCGGACATCATGCGGAACAGGGTCGATTTACCCGCGCCGTTCGGACCGATGATGCCAACGATAGCGCCTTTCGGTACGGAGAAGGTCAGATCGTCGATCAGCAGACGGTCGCCGTAGGACTTACGCAGGTTGGTCACTTCAACCACTTTATCCCCCAGACGTGCTCCAGGTGGAATAAACAGTTCGTTGGTTTCGTTACGCTTCTGGTATTCGGTGTTGTTCAGCTCTTCGAAGCGTGCCAGACGGGCTTTGCCCTTAGACTGGCGGCCTTTCGCGCCCTGACGAACCCACTCCAGCTCTTTCTCGATAGACTTACGACGCGCCGCTTCCTGTGAAGCTTCCTGCGCCAGACGCTGATCTTTCTGCTCCAGCCAGGAAGAGTAGTTGCCTTCCCACGGAATACCTTCGCCGCGGTCCAGCTCCAGGATCCAGCCAGCGACGTTGTCGAGGAAGTAACGGTCGTGGGTAATCGCCACAACGGTGCCTTCGAAGTCGTGCAGGAAGCGCTCCAGCCACGCCACGGATTCTGCATCCAGGTGGTTAGTCGGTTCGTCGAGCAGCAGCATGTCTGGTTTTTCCAGCAGCAGGCGGCACAGCGCCACGCGGCGGCGTTCACCACCGGAGAGGTTAGCGATTTTCGCATCCCAGTCCGGCAGACGCAGGGCATCAGCCGCGCGCTCCAGCTGCACGTTCAGATTGTGGCCGTCGTGCGCCTGGATGATCTCTTCATACTTGCCCTGCTGTGCGGCCAGCTTGTCGAAGTCCGCATCCGGCTCGGCGTATTTGGCATACACTTCGTCCAGACCTTTCAGCGCGTTAACCACTTCGGATACCGCTTCTTCAACGGATTCGCGAACGGTGTGTTCCGGGTTCAGCTGAGGTTCCTGCGGCAGGTAACCAATCTTGATGCCAGGCTGCGGACGGGCTTCACCTTCGATGTCTGTATCAATGCCGGCCATGATGCGCAGCAGGGTGGACTTACCGGCACCGTTGAGACCCAGAACACCGATTTTTGCGCCCGGGAAGAAGCTCAGCGAGATATTTTTAAGAATATGACGTTTCGGCGGGACAACTTTGCCGACACGATGCATGGTATAAACGAATTGAGCCACGTTGGACTTCGCCTCTTTTATCGTAATGAGAAGGAATTTCAGCCTCGAAGTGTAGCCTTTTTCACGTCCTAATCCCAGCCAGGAACGTCGGGAGTGTTAAAACGCGCAAGAAAGGTAAAAA
The DNA here is from genome assembly GCF_047530595.1 of Enterobacter sp. 01-M-02-SI-ECC. Classification (NCBI taxonomy): domain Bacteria; kingdom Pseudomonadati; phylum Pseudomonadota; class Gammaproteobacteria; order Enterobacterales; family Enterobacteriaceae; genus Enterobacter; species Enterobacter sp. 01-M-02-SI-ECC. The sequence goes on from NZ_JBLKCZ010000005.1 coordinate 63,974, forward strand.
AGTGTCCATGACGTGGCGCGTTGAAGGATGCCTGGTTAGCATAAGTTAATTAGACTTTGACGTAGCAAGACGCTGCAATTGACGAAAAAACAATGAGGAAGAGCTTGTGGAAAAAGCCAAACGGGTGGTCTGGCGTCTGCTGGCTGCCAGCGTATGCGTAATGGCGGTAAGCCAGGCGGTGCATGCCGATTCACTGGATGAACAACGTAACCGCTACGCCCAGATTAAACAGGCGTGGGACAACAAGCAGATGGATACCGTGCAGGCGCTGATGCCGACGCTAAAGGATTATCCGCTGTATCCGTATCTGGAGTATCGCCAGATCACGGACGACCTGATGAACCAACCTACCGTCACCGTGAATAACTTCATTCAGGCGAACCCGACCCTGCCGCCTGCCCGAAATCTCCAGTCTCGCTTTGTGAATGAGCTGGCGCGTCGCGAAGACTGGCGCGGCCTGCTGGCGTTTAGCCCTGAGAAGCCGAATGCCACCGAAGCCCAGTGTAACTATTACTACGCAAAATGGGCGACCGGCCAGCAGGAAGAGGCCTGGGCCGGGGCGAAAGAGCTCTGGCTGACCGGAAAAAACCAGCCGAACGCCTGTGATTCCCTGTTTAGCGCGTGGCGTGCTTCCGGCAAGCAGGACCCGCTCTCCTACCTTGAGCGCATCCGTCTGGCGATGAAAGCCGGTAACACGCGTCTGGTGACCACGCTGGCGGGGCAGATGCCGTCCGATTACCAGACGATCTCCACGGCGGTTATCGGGCTTGCAAACGATCCCAACAGCGTGCTGACCTTTGCCCGCAGTACGGGCGCGACCGATTTCACCCGCCAGATGGCGGCGGTGGCCTTTGCCAGCGTGGCGCGTGACGATGTGGAAAACGCGCGGCTGATGATCCCGCAGCTGGTGCAGGCGCAGCAGCTCAATGAGGAGCAAACCCAGGAGCTGCGCGACATTGTGGCGTGGCGACTGATGGGCACCGATGTGACCGATGAACAGGCGCGCTGGCGTGACGATGCGATTATGCGTTCGAATTCTACGTCTCTGGTGGAACGCCGCGTGCGCATGGCGCTGGGCACGGGCGATCGTCGTGGGCTCAATACCTGGCTCGCGCGTTTGCCAATGGAGGCCAAAGAGAAAGACGAATGGCGCTACTGGCAGGCCGATCTGCTGATGGAGCGCGGCCGTGATGATGAAGCCAAAGAGATCCTCCATACGCTGATGCAGCAGCGCGGGTTTTACCCGATGGCAGCCGCGCAGCGTCTGGGCGAGGAGTACACCTTCCGCATTGATAAAGCGCCTGCCAACGCGAACCCGGCGCTGACGCAGGGGCCAGAAATGGCGCGCGTTCGCGAGCTGATGTACTGGAATATGGATAACACCGCGCGCAGCGAGTGGGCGAATCTGGTGACCAGCCGCACCACCGATGAGAAAGCCCAGCTTGCCCGCTATGCGTTTGATAATCACTGGTGGGATCTCAGCGTGCAGGCGACGATCGCCGGCAAGCTTTGGGATCATCTGGAAGAGCGTTTCCCGCTGGCGTACAAAGATCTTTTCGATCGCTACACCAGCGGCAAAGATATCCCGCAAAGCTACGCGATGGCGATTGCCCGTCAGGAGAGCGCCTGGAACCCGAAAGTCCGTTCCCCGGTGGGCGCCAGCGGCCTGATGCAGATTATGCCAGGCACGGCGACGCACACGGTGAAGATGTTTAATATTCCGGGGTACAGCAGTCCGTCGCAGCTTCTGGATCCGGATACCAACATCAATATCGGTACCAGCTATCTCCAGTACGTGTATCAGCAGTTCGGCAATAACCGCATCTTCTCTTCGGCGGCGTATAACGCGGGGCCAGGACGCGTGCGCACCTGGCTCGGCAACAGCGCCGGACGCATCGACGCGGTAGCGTTTGTGGAGAGCATCCCGTTCTCGGAAACGCGCGGCTACGTGAAGAACGTGCTGGCCTATGACGCTTACTATCGCTACTTCATGGGGCAGAAAGATACCCTGATGAGCGATGCCGAGTGGCAGAGGCGTTACTGATCGGCGTGGGTTGTGTTATGCTGTACTCGCTAAAGAGTACAAGAGGCAGCATAACATGACCCAGCATTCCCCGTATTCCTCGGCAATGGCCGAACAACGTCATCTGGAGTGGCTTCGTTTTGTGGAGCTGCTGCGTCAGTCTTACGAACAGGATCTGCATTTACCCCTGATGCAGCTGATGCTCACGCCAGACGAGCGTGAGGCGCTGGGCACGCGCGTGCGGATCATTGAAGAGCTGCTGCGCGGCGAGATGAGCCAGCGCGAGCTGAAAAATGAGCTCGGCGCGGGCATTGCAACGATCACCCGCGGCTCGAACAGCCTGAAGTCGGCGCCGGTTGAGCTGCGCCAGTGGCTGGAAGCGGTATTGCTGAAAAATGCCGGATGACGGCTTTTCTTTATCCGGCCAACAAACTTACCGATAAATCGCGTTATGGAACGGGCTTAACGCCAGAATCACGGCCTGGTTGTAAACGCCTGAACGCGTCAGCTTGCCAGCGGTAAAGACGCCAATAGCCCCTTCTTTACGGCCAATCTCATCGATGCCGGTGTACTGCGACATCACTGGCCCGAGCGCTTCACCCGCACGGACTTTTTCCAGAATGATTTCCGGCAGCGGCAGGGTGGCCGAACGCGCTTCACCGCGCTGCTCGCGGCTTTCGATGACAACCCAGCTAAAGGTTGCGCCTTCGTCGATACCTGCTTCAATCGCTACCCAAAAGTCAGCATCTGGTGCGGCAGCCTTAGCGTTTGCCACGCGATTTCGTGCGCCAGCGCGCGTTTCCTCGCTGCCAAACGGCTGTTCAGGAACGCCACTCTCGACGCCGATGGCCTCAATATGGCAGGATCCTGCGCCGAAGATCTCGTCAAATGCCCTTAGAATTGCCTGAATTTTGGCAGGATTAGTGGTAGCAGAGACAACATGGTGCATAATTAAGCTCGATTCAAAAAAAACTCATCGCAGTATAACGGAAAAAAAGCATGTTACAGGTATACCTTGTTCGCCACGGTGAAACGCAGTGGAACGCCGAGCGACGTATTCAAGGCCAGTCAGACAGTCCTCTCACCGAGAAGGGGGTGCAGCAAGCGTGGCAGGTGGCGGAACGCGCCAGAACGCTGGGCATTACCCACGTGATTACCAGCGATTTAGGTCGCACACAGCAGACGGCGCGCATCATCGCAGATGCCTGCGGCTGCGACGTCATGCTGGAGCCGCGCCTGCGCGAGCTGGATATGGGCGTGCTGGAGAAACGCCATATCGATACGCTGACGGAAGCGGAGGAGGGCTGGCGCCGCACGCTGGTGAACGGTACCGAAGATGGTCGAATTCCTGAAGGCGAATCCATGCAGGAGCTTAGCGTACGCATGCATGCCGCCCTGGCGGAATGCCTGAAGTTGCCGGCGGGAAGCCGTCCGCTGCTGGTGAGTCACGGGATTGCGTTGGGTTGCCTGGTGAGCACGATTCTGGGGTTACCGGCTTACGCTGAGCGCCGTTTGCGTCTGCGCAACTGCTCCATTTCCCGGATTGATTATCAGGAAAGCGCGTGGCTGGCGTCGGGCTGGGTAGTGGAGATGGCAGGGGACATTTCGCATCTTGATGCCCCTGCGCTTGACGAACTGCAGCGTTAACGACGTATCGGAATCAAGAATTCCATACGCAGATTGATTGGGCCTTCTTCCGGTTTGGCATCCTGCGCCGGGTAGTAGCGCTCAATGTCCTGACCTTTACGGCGATTCAGATTCAGCATCGGCATGCAGGTTCCGTAAACGGTCAGGATAAACTCCTGAACCCCCGTTCCCAGCCCTTCATAGGCGAACATCACGTATTCGCCGCCTTCCAGCACGACAGGCTTCGAACCCTGAATATACCCATTCGCCATCTCTGGCGTCAGCGCGGTGGTGTAGAACACCTCCTGCTCGTCGTCTTTTTCCTGGCTTGGGTGCGTTTCGTTGAGGCCATAAAGGATTGGCGGGATCGTCGGTGCGTGGCTCAGGAAGTCGCGCCAGAACTGGACGCGCATCTGATGACGGAACTCAGAAATCTGCTCCAGTGAACAGGAGTAGCTCTGCGTCGTGCCGATCAGATGGGTTTCCGGCAGCGCGACAATTTCATATTTCGGCATCGCGAACTCGCCCAGACGCAGCGGCGGACGCATGCCAAACGAGCTCCAGTCAGGCGAGCGACGATACAGCGCTGGCGTCAACGAAAACTGTTTTTTAAAGGCGCGGGTGAAGGTCTGCTGCGAATCGAAACGATATTGCAGGGCAATATCCAGAATCGGCCGCGCGGTCAGGCGCAAAGCCACCGCAGATTTTGATAAACGACGTGCGCGAATATAGGCCCCGATAGCATGACCGGTGACATCCTTGAACATCCTTTGCAGATGCCACTTGGAATAGCCTGCTTTAGCCGCCACATTATCCAGTGACAAAGGCTGGTCGAGATGACCTTCCAGCCAGGTGAGCAGGTCGCGAATAATTCCAGCCTGATCCATATACTATCCTCATCCTTAAAACAGCAGGTGCCTGATAACAGGTTAGCGGATAATAGCATTTTTTGATGTTTTAGCATTCAGTGTTTTTTTTGCGCATTCATGCTTTTTAGAGCACGTTACAGGCAGATATATTCTAATCCTGTGATCTTGCTACATTTTTGTCTAAAGTGTTGAATAATTGCTCAGTGTAATTTTAAAGAATGGTAACAATATGAAATACAAGACTTTGATCTTCACCGCGTTGATGCTGATGGTCGGGCGCGTGGCGCAGGCAGAACAGATTGGCTCCGTCGATACCGTGTTCAAAATGTTCGGCCCGGACCACAAAATCGTGGTGGAGGCGTTTGACGATCCGGACGTGAAAAACGTCACATGCTACGTCAGCCGCGCGAAAACGGGCGGTATCAAAGGCGGGCTGGGACTGGCGGAAGATACTTCCGATGCGGCGATTTCTTGTCAGCAGGTGGGGCCGGTTGAGTTGAGCGATAAAATTAAAAACGGCAAAGCGCAGGGCGACGTTGTATTCCAGAAACGGACTTCGCTGGTATTCAAAAAACTGCAGGTGGTGCGTTTCTATGATGCCAAACGCAACACCCTGGCGTACCTTGCCTACTCTGACAAAGTGGTGGAAGGCTCGCCGAAAAACGCAATCAGCGCGGTGCCGATTATGCCGTGGCGGGAATAAAAAAAACGGCGCAAAGGCGCCGTTTTTTAATGCGTTAACTGCGGGATTACTCCTGCAGATCGCCGCAGAAACGATACCCTTCGCCGTGGATCGTGGCGATGATTTCCGGCGTATCTGGCGTAGATTCGAAATGCTTACGAATACGACGAATGGTCACGTCTACGGTACGGTCGTGCGGTTTCAGCTCACGGCCGGTCATTTTCTTCAGCAGCTCTGCACGGGACTGAATTTTGCCCGGGTTTTCGCAGAAGTGCAGCATCGCGCGGAATTCACTGCGCGGCAGTTTATACTGCTCACCGTTCGGGCTAATCAGCGAACGGCTATTGATATCAAGTTCCCAGCCGTTGAATTTGTAGCTGTCTACGCTACGACGCTCTTCGCTGACCGTACCCAGGTTCATGGTGCGGGACAGCAGGTTGCGTGCACGAATGGTTAACTCGCGAGGATTGAACGGCTTGGTGATGTAGTCATCCGCACCGATTTCCAGGCCAAGAATTTTATCAACTTCGTTATCACGGCCCGTCAGGAACATTAACGCGACGTTCGCCTGCTCGCGCAGTTCGCGCGCCAGAAGAAGACCGTTTTTGCCCGGCAGGTTAATATCCATGATCACCAGGTTGATATCATTTTCAGAAAGGATCTGATGCATCTCTGCGCCATCGGTCGCTTCAAAGACATCGTAGCCTTCTGCTTCGAAAATGCTCTTTAACGTGTTGCGTGTTACCAACTCGTCTTCAACGATAAGAATGTGCGGGGTCTGCATGTTTGCTACCTAAATTGCCAACTAAATCGAAACAGGAAGTACAAAAGTCCCTGACCTGCCTGATGCATGTCGCAAATTAACATGATCGGCTTAACGTGACTAAAGTACGTAATTGCGTTCTTGATGCACTTTCCATCAACGTCAACAACATCATTAGCTTGGTCTTGGGTACTTTCCCTTTGGACCCGACAGTGTCAAAAACGGCTGTCATCCTAACCATTTTAACAGCAACATAACAGGCTAAGTGACACCAGACACCCAATAAAACTACGCTTCGTTGACATATATCAAGTTCAATTGTAGCACGTTAACAGTTTGATGAAATCATCGTAGCGGAATGCTAGCCTTTGTCACAATTTTTCAATAAACCAACTAGTTGCGGACATTGATTTATAAACGAAGCGAATCCAATCAGAATAGGGTATTCATGTTGCTATTATCATTATAAAACATAGGGATAATAGTGTTCTGTTAACATTCTAACTGATTGTTCAGACAAGGAATAGTTTAGCGTTTTTAATTTGTTATGAAACGCTATTTCGGTGATTTGTGTTGCAATTTTGTAAATTCGCGCTGCGTAATATGTTGAAGTGCATCACATTTTTACCCGCTAACTGATTAAAAAGAGAGCATAAATGCATCTGTCGATTGTACTGGTTGCCCCAGCCAGAGCCGAAAATATAGGCGCTGCCGCGCGTGCCATGAAAACCATGGGGTTCACAGATTTACGTATCGTGGACAGCACTGCCCACCTGGAGCCTGCGGCTCGTTGGGTAGCGCACGGATCGGGCGATATCCTCGATAATATAACCACTTACGCTACGCTTGCTGATGCGCTGCACGACATTTCGTTTACCGTTGCGACCACCGCGCGCAGCCGTGCGAAGTTCCATTACTATGCCACGCCAGCGGAGCTGGTGCCGATGCTGAGCGAGAAAAGCCAGTGGCTGGAGAAGGCCGCGCTGGTGTTTGGTCGCGAAGATTCCGGATTAACCAACGAAGAGCTGGAGCTGGCGGACGTTCTTACCGGTGCGCCGATGGTCGCCGATTATCCCTCCCTGAATTTAGGCCAGGCGGTCATGGTCTATTGCTATCAATTAGCCTCCCTAATACAAATCCCTCAACCTCAGGCAGAAGGGGCAAATGAAAATCAGCTGGCTGCGCTGCGCGCTCGCGTTGAGCAACTGTTGTCTCAGCTGGGGGTAGCGGACGATCAGAAAATGGCTGACTGGCTGCAGCAGCGTTTGGGCCGTCTTGAGCAGCGGGACACCGCAATGCTGCACCGTTTGCTGCACGATATTGAAAAAAAATTAGCGGAGTAAAATCCTGTCATAAGTTTTTACTATGGAGAATAAGTCTGTCCTGATGGGTTGCATCTGGGCGAATCGGATGAAAATAAATCTGCACACAGCGGGACGTGAGAGTCTCCCGAATTGTGATCAAATTAAAAATTCGTTGACTTAAGGTGCCCGATCCTTTAACCCTAAAAGAATACAGGACAGACAGATAATAATGACAGAGTACACAACATCCATGAAACGCATCAGCATCACCACCATTACTACAACCATCATCATTACCACAGGTAACGATGCGGGCTGACGCGTACAGGAAAAACAAAAAAAAGCCCGCACCTGAACAGTGCGGGCTTTTTTTTCGGCTAAAGGAAACGAGGTAGAACCATGCGAGTGTTGAAGTTCGGCGGTACATCAGTGGCAAATGCAGAACGTTTTCTGCGTGTTGCCGATATCCTGGAAAGCAACGCCAGGCAGGGGCAGGTTGCTACCGTGCTCTCTGCCCCGGCAAAAATCACGAACCATCTGGTGGCGATGATTGAAAAAACCATCGGTGGCCAGGATGCACTCCCGAACATCAGCGACGCAGAGCGTATCTTCGCTGACTTACTGCAAGGGCTGGCAGAGGCGCTGCCTGGCTTCCCGCACGCTCAGCTGAAGTCCTTCGTTGAGCAGGAGTTCGCGCAAATCAAACACGTCCTGCACGGCATCAGCCTTCTCGGCCAGTGCCCGGACAGCGTCAACGCGGCGCTGATCTGCCGGGGCGAAAAACTTTCTATCGCCATCATGGCCGGCGTGCTGGAAGCGCGCGGCCATAGCGTGACCGTAATCGATCCGGTTGAAAAACTGCTGGCGGTGGGCCACTACCTCGAATCCACCGTTGATATTGCCGAATCAACCCGCCGTATCGCCGCTAGCAAAATTCCGTCTGACCACATGATCCTGATGGCAGGCTTCACCGCCGGTAACGAGAAGGGCGAGCTGGTGGTGCTGGGCCGTAACGGCTCCGACTACTCCGCCGCCGTGCTGGCCGCCTGTTTACGTGCGGACTGTTGTGAAATCTGGACTGACGTCGACGGCGTTTATACCTGCGACCCACGCCAGGTACCCGATGCCAGACTGCTGAAGTCGATGTCGTACCAGGAAGCGATGGAGCTTTCCTACTTCGGCGCCAAAGTGCTTCACCCGCGTACCATCTCCCCGATTGCCCAGTTCCAGATCCCTTGCCTGATTAAAAACACCGGTAATCCGCAGGCGCCGGGTACGCTGATTGGCGCGAGTACCGATGAAGACGGTTTGCCGGTCAAAGGCATCTCCAACCTCAACAACATGGCGATGTTCAGCGTCTCCGGTCCGGGGATGAAGGGGATGGTTGGCATGGCGGCGCGCGTCTTTGCTGCTATGTCCCGCAACGGTATCTCGGTGGTGCTGATTACCCAGTCTTCTTCCGAATACAGCATCAGCTTCTGCGTGCCGCAGGCCGACTGCCTGCGCGCCCGCCGCGCGCTGGAGGACGAGTTCTACCTGGAGCTGAAAGAAGAGCTGCTGGAGCCGCTCGCCATTCAGGAGCGTCTGGCGATTATCTCCGTGGTCGGCGACGGCATGCGCACGCTGCGCGGTATCTCCGCCAAGTTCTTTGCCGCGCTGGCGCGCGCCAATATCAATATCGTGGCGATTGCCCAGGGCTCGTCAGAGCGTTCAATTTCCGTTGTTGTGGACAACGATGACGCCACCACCGGCGTACGCGTGGTTCACCAGATGCTGTTCAACACCGACCAGGTTATCGAACTGTTCCTGATTGGCGTCGGCGGGGTGGGCGGCGCGCTGCTGGAGCAGGTGAAGCGTCAGCAGGAGTGGCTGAAGAAGAAACATATCGATCTGCGCGTCTGTGGGATTGCCAACTCCAGAGCGTTGCTGACCAATGTGCATGGCCTTAACCTGGAAAACTGGCAGGCCGAGATGAACGAGGCGAAAGAGCCGTTCAACCTGGGGCGCCTGATCCGCCTGGTGAAAGAGTATCATCTGCTTAACCCGGTGATCGTCGACTGTACCTCGAACCAGGCGGTGGCCGATCAGTACGCCGACTTCCTGCGCGAGGGGTTCCACGTGGTGACGCCGAACAAAAAGGCCAACACCTCGTCGATGGATTACTATCACCAGCTGCGTCTGGCGGCGAGCAAGTCGCGCCGCAAGTTCCTGTACGACACCAACGTGGGCGCGGGCCTGCCGGTTATCGAGAACCTGCAGAACCTGCTGAACGCCGGCGACGAACTGCAGCGTTTCTCCGGCATTCTCTCCGGCTCGCTGTCGTTTATCTTCGGCAAGCTGGATGAGGGGATGAGCCTGTCGGAAGCCACCCGCGCCGCGCGCGAGCTGGGCTATACCGAGCCGGATCCGCGTGACGATCTCTCCGGTATGGACGTGGCGCGCAAGCTGCTGATCCTCGCCCGTGAAACGGGCCGTGAGCTTGAGCTTTCCGATATCGTGATTGAACCCGTGCTGCCAGCAGAATTTGACAGCAGCGGTGATGTCGCTGCATTCATGGCAAATTTGCCGCAGCTTGACGACGCTTTTGCCGCTCGCGTTGCGAAAGCCCGTGATGAAGGTAAGGTATTGCGCTATGTTGGCAACATTGAAGAAGATGGCGTGTGCCGGGTGAAGATTGCCGAAGTGGATGGCAACGACCCGCTGTACAAAGTCAAAAACGGCGAAAACGCCCTCGCGTTTTACAGCCACTATTATCAGCCACTGCCGCTGGTGCTTCGCGGCTATGGCGCAGGGAACGATGTTACGGCGGCGGGTGTGTTTGCCGATCTGCTGCGTACCCTGTCATGGAAGTTAGGAGTTTAACATGGTCAAAGTTTATGCCCCGGCTTCCAGCGCGAATATGAGCGTCGGATTTGACGTGCTGGGCGCGGCGGTGACGCCGGTGGATGGTTCACTGCTGGGCGATACGGTCACGGTGGAAGCGGCAGACAGCTTCAGCCTGAACAACGTGGGCCGCTTCGCCAGCAAACTGCCGTCCGACCCGCGCGAGAATATCGTCTATCAGTGCTGGGAACGCTTCTGTCAGGAGATCGGTAAAAACGTGCCGGTTGCCATGACGCTGGAAAAAAGTATGCCGATTGGCTCGGGTCTGGGTTCCAGCGCCTGCTCGGTGGTCGCCGCGCTGGTGGCGATGAACGAGCACTGCGGCAAGCCGCTAAACAACAACCGCCTGCTGGGGTTGATGGGCGAGCTGGAAGGGCGCATCTCCGGCAGCATTCACTATGACAACGTGGCGCCGTGCTTCCTCGGCGGCATGCAGCTGATGATCGAAGAAAATGGCATCATCAGCCAGCAGGTGCCAGGGTTTGATGAGTGGCTGTGGGTGCTGGCCTATCCGGGCATTAAGGTCTCTACCGCGGAAGCGCGTGCGATCCTGCCCGCGCAGTATCGTCGTCAGGACTGTATCGCCCACGGGCGTCATCTGGCGGGCTTTATCCACGCCTGCTACACCCGTCAGCCGCAGCTGGCGGCGAAGCTGATGAAGGACGTCATTGCCGAGCCGTACCGCACGAAGCTGCTGCCGGGCTTTAACGAGGCGCGACAGGCATCCATGGATATCGGCGCGCAGGCGTGCGGCATCTCCGGCTCCGGCCCGACGCTGTTCGCCCTGTGCGACAAGCCTGACACCGCGCAGCGCGTGGCGGACTGGCTCTCTAAACACTACCTGCAAAATCAGGAAGGCTTTGTTCATATTTGCCGTCTGGACACGGCTGGCGCACGAGTACTGGGATAATTAATGAAACTCTACAATCTTAAAGATCATAACGAGCAGGTCAGCTTCGCGCAGGCGGTGACTCAGGGACTGGGCAAAAATCAGGGGCTGTTCTTCCCGCATGACCTGCCGGAATTCCAGCTGACCGACATCGACGAGCTGCTGAAACAGGACTTCGTCACCCGCAGCACCACAATTCTGTCTGCGTTTATCGGCGACGAAATTCCGCAGGAGCTGCTGGAAGAGCGCGTGCGTGCGGCGTTCGCTTTCCCGGCGCCGGTTAAGCAGGTTGAGCCTGACGTTGGCTGCCTGGAGCTGTTCCACGGCCCGACGCTGGCGTTTAAAGACTTCGGCGGCCGCTTTATGGCGCAGATGCTGACCCACATCAGCGGCGACAAACCGGTGACCATCCTGACCGCGACCTCCGGCGATACCGGTGCGGCGGTGGCGCATGCCTTCTACGGCCTGAAAAACGTCCGCGTGGTGATCCTCTATCCGAAAGGCAAAATCAGCCCGCTGCAGGAAAAACTGTTCTGTACGCTCGGCGGCAACATTGAAACCGTGGCAATTGACGGCGATTTCGATGCCTGCCAGGCGCTGGTCAAGAAGGCTTTCGACGACGAAGAGCTGAAGGTGGCTCTGGGTCTGAACTCTGCTAACTCCATCAACATCAGCCGTCTGCTGGCGCAGATTTGCTACTACTTCGAAGCGGTGGCGCAGCTGCCGCAGGAAGCGCGCAACCAGCTGGTGATCTCCGTGCCGAGCGGTAACTTCGGTGACCTGACGGCAGGTCTGCTGGCGAAATCCCTGGGTCTGCCGGTGAAACGCTTTATCGCCGCGACCAACGCCAACGACACCGTGCCGCGCTTCCTGAAAGACGGGAAGTGGGCGCCGAACGCTACGCAGGCGACGCTCTCCAACGCGATGGATGTGTCACAGCCGAACAACTGGCCGCGCGTGGAAGAGCTGTTCCGCCGTAAGATCTGGCGTTTGGGTGACCTGGGTTACGCCGCGGTGACGGATGAAACCACCAAAGAGACCATGCGCGAGCTGAAGGCGGTGGGGTATACCTCTGAACCGCACGCGGCGATTGCCTACCGCGCGCTGCGCGACCAGCTTAACCCGGGTGAATATGGCCTTTTCCTGGGCACCGCGCATCCGGCGAAGTTCAAAGAGAGCGTAGAAGCGATCCTGGGCGAAACGCTGCCGCTGCCGAAAGAGCTGGCCGAGCGCGCCGACCTGCCTCTGCTGTCACATGAGCTGCCGGCAGATTTTGCCGCGCTGCGTAAGCTGATGATGACTCGCGCGTGATTGTGTTGCCCGGTGGCGGCTACGCCTTACCGGGCCTACAACGACCACGACGACCTAATCGTAGGCCGGGTAAGCGCAGCGCCACCCGGCAATCGCAACACCGATCTCTATGCCGGGTAAGGCGAAGCCGCCACCCGGCTTTTTTATGGAGAAATTAAGGAGAGAAAAAGCAGGAAAAAAGCAGAAATTCCCAATAAATGCGGTCACTTAGCCTTTAGGATTGCAGAGAATAACATCCCCCGCTCCCCTCGCGTAATCTCCTTACATCGGCCCACGTTGGGCAAGAAGAATAAGGAGTCACCTGTGTCTACACTGAAACCTGCACTCATCGCGCTTTCACTGGTGCTGGCCGCCCCCATGGCGGTTCAGGCATCAGAAATTACCCTCGTACCGGCGGTTAAACTGCAGATTGGCGACCAGGATAACAACGGTCATTACTGGGACGGCGGCCGCTGGCGCGACCACGACTGGTGGAAGGCGCATTATGACTGGCGTGATAACCACTGGCGTCCACATGATGAGCATCGTAAACACGACGATCGTCACGATGACCATCACCACGATGACCACCGCAACGATCGCGGCCCGGACTGGAAACACCATTAATGCAAAACCCCGCCAGCTGGCGGGGTTTGTTTTACTGATCGTGGCGCTTAAACACCAGCTCGCCTTTCCCTGACGCTTCTTCGTCAAAGAAATAGCCTTCGTTGTTGAAGGCGGTCAGCTGCTCCGGCTTCGTCAGGCGGTTCTGGATGATGTAGCGGCTCATCAGGCCGCGCGCTTTCTTGGCGTAGAAGCTGATCACCTTGAACTTACCGTTCTTCTCGTCGAGGAATACCGGTTTGATAATCTCCGCATCCAGCTTTTTCGGCTTCACCGACTTGTAGTATTCATCGGATGCCAGGTTTATCACCACGTTGTCGCCCTGGGCGTGCAGCGCCGCATTAAGCTTGTCGGTAATGATATCGCCCCAGAAATGGTACAGATCTTTGCCTTTGGCATTTTCCAGGCGAATCCCCATCTCCAGACGATACGGCTGCATCAGATCCAGCGGGCGCAGTACGCCGTACAGACCCGACAGCATGCGCAGATGCTGCTGGGCAAAATCGAAATCGGCTTCGCTAAAATCTTCCGCCTGCAGGCCGGTGTAGACATCACCTTTAAACGCCAGAATCGCCTGGCGAGCGTTTGCCGGGGTGAAATCCGGGTGCCACTCGTGAAAGCGGGTCGCGTTAAGATCGGCCAGCTTGTCGCTGATGCTCATCAGCGAGGCGATTTGCGGCGCAGAGAGCTTACGCGCTTCGCGGATCAGCTGTTGCGAGTAGTCCAGCAGTTCAGGCTGGGTATAGCGCTCGGTGGCGAGCGGGCTCTGGTAGTCGAGCGTTTTTGCAGGTGAAATTAGAATCAGCATATCCAGTCCTTGCAGGAAATTTAGAGCGACTTTAGCAAAAAATCGCCCTGAATTGATCGATAGCTGTTATTGCCGCGGCAAATCATCCCACGTGCCGGGGGCAAGCTGCGCCTTAACGTCGGGATAGCGGGCGGGATCAAATACCGGCGGAACGCCGAGTTTGCGCTGACGCAGATAGTCTCTGGCAATCAGGGTCACAACGGGTGAGAGCAGCAGGATAGCGGTGAGGTTCGTGATCGCCATCAGCGCCATAATGATATCGGCCAGCTGCCAGACCAGCGGCATACTGAGGAAGGAGCCAGCGATGATCATCAGAATGACCGCGAGACGCAGGGTTCCGATTGCGGCGCGGGAGTCGAGTTTCAGGAAAATAAGGTTATTTTCGGCGTAGAGGTAATTCACCACAATCGAACTGAAGGCAAACAGCACCAGGACGAGCGAGACAAATCCTGCTCCCCAGCCGCCGGTCAGGTTCACCAGCGCCTGCTGGAGAAGCTGTATCCCGGCGGTACCAGAAGAATGCGGGACGGGGCCTGCCAGCAGCAAAATCATGGCGCTGGCGGAGCAGATGATAATGGTATCGGTAAAGACGCCAATCATCTGCACAATGCCCTGTGCCGCCGGGTGTGGCGGCCAGGAAGAGGCGGCAGCGGCCGCGTTGGGGGTTGACCCCATTCCGGCTTCATTGGAGAACATGCCCCGCTGAAAACCCGCCATCAGCGCCTGGCTGAAGGTGTAGCCCAGCGCCCCGGAGGCCACCTCGCGCCAGCCAAAAGCGCTTTTGACGATGGTCGCAATCACGCCCGGCACCTGGTCGATATGCAGTGCGGCGACGAACAGGCTCGCGACAACCCAAAGCAGCGCCATAACGGGAACCAGCCACTGCATCAGGCGGGCGATGCCCCTGAGACCGGCTGAAATGGTGAGCAAAACGACGAGAGCTAACACGATACCGGCGATCCACTCCGGGCAGGAGAAGGCATAGCGCAGGGCATTGGCGACAGAATTTGCCTGGACGGTATTAAAAATAAGGCCGTACGCGAGCAGTAAAAAAAGCGAGAACAGAACGCCCATCCAGCGCATCCCTAAGCCACGCGCCATGTACCAGGCAGGACCGCCGCGAAACTGGCCGTTTTTATCTTTCTCTTTATACAGCTGGGCGAGCGAACTTTCCGCAAAGGAGGTGGCCATCCCGAGTAGCGCCGTTACCCACATCCAGAAGACCGCGCCTGGCCCACCGGCGCTGATGGCCAGCGCAACGCCCGCCAGATTCCCGCTGCCGAGGCGTGCCGCCAGGCTGGTACAGAGTGCCTGGAACGACGTTAATCCGCCCGGCTGGGGCGTAACGCTGTTTTTCAGACTTCTGCCAAACTTGCGAATATAACGAAACTGGATAAACCCACTGCGTAGCGTAAACCAAATACCTGCTCCCAGAAGCAGGTAAATCATTATCGAACCCCACAGGACTTCGTTAATAAAGAAAAAGAAATCAGGCATTAACGTCCCTCTTGTTGATGCCAAAGTGAATATGTAAGCGCTACCACTGATTGGGCATGCTGTTGCTTAGCAGCCTGTTAATCTTCCGAGTTTACCATACTCTGCCTAAGCGCACTGTCTGCGGTTGCGCTACCCCTCCGTCGTGTTATCATCAGGGCAGACCGGTTACATCCCCCTAACAAGTAAACCTGTCATTTTTCCGCTGCAGGCATGCTGTCGGTAGCGTGAATTATCCAGGGCACGTTAAAAGAGAAACACTATCATGACGGATAAATTGACCTCCCTTCGTCAGT
Source organism: Enterobacter sp. 01-M-02-SI-ECC (assembly GCF_047530595.1). Taxonomy (NCBI): domain Bacteria; kingdom Pseudomonadati; phylum Pseudomonadota; class Gammaproteobacteria; order Enterobacterales; family Enterobacteriaceae; genus Enterobacter; species Enterobacter sp. 01-M-02-SI-ECC. Next base: position 79,525 of record NZ_JBLKCZ010000005.1, read on the forward strand.
TCACCACTGTCGTAGCTGACACCGGAGATATCGCGGCAATGAAGCTGTACCAGCCGCAGGATGCCACAACCAACCCTTCTCTGATCCTTAACGCCGCACAGATCCCTGAGTATCGCAAACTGATTGACGACGCAGTGACCTGGGCGAAAGCGCAGAGCAATGACCGCGCGCAGCAGGTTGTGGACGCTACCGACAAGCTGGCAGTGAACATCGGTCTGGAAATCCTGAAGCTGGTTCCTGGCCGTATCTCTACCGAAGTGGATGCACGTCTCTCCTACGACACCGAAGCGTCTATCGCGAAAGCGAAACGCCTGATCAAAATGTACAACGACGCTGGCATCAGCAACGACCGTATCCTGATCAAACTGGCTTCTACCTGGCAGGGTATCCGCGCGGCAGAGCAGCTGGAAAAAGACGGTATCAACTGTAACCTGACCCTGCTGTTCTCCTTCGCGCAGGCGCGCGCATGTGCAGAAGCAGGCGTATACCTGATTTCTCCGTTCGTGGGCCGTATTCTGGACTGGTACAAAGCCAACACCGATAAGAAAGAGTACGCGCCGGCTGAAGATCCAGGCGTGGTTTCTGTTACTGAAATCTACGAATACTACAAACAGCACGGCTATGAGACAGTGGTTATGGGCGCAAGCTTCCGTAACGTCGGAGAAATCATCGAGCTGGCTGGCTGTGACCGCCTGACCATCGCCCCTGCGCTGCTGAAAGAGCTGGCAGAAAGCGAAGGTACCATCGAGCGTAAGCTGTCTTACACCGGTGAAGTGAAAGCACGCCCAGAGCGCATCACTGAATCCGAGTTCCTGTGGCAGCACAACCAGGATCCAATGGCTGTAGACAAGCTGGCGGACGGTATCCGTAAGTTTGCTGTTGACCAGGGCAAACTGGAAAAAATGATCGGCGACCTGCTGTAATCATTCTGCGTGACCGGGTTCCCGGTCACGCGACTTCTTTCGTACCCTGTCTGAATCTCCTCTCTGCGTGTATCATTCCCTTTAATCAGTACTTTTTGAATGGAATGGATATGAATACCTTACGCATCGGCTTAGTGTCGATTTCTGACCGCGCCTCCAGCGGCGTTTACCAGGATAAAGGCATCCCCGCTCTGGAAGAGTGGCTTGGCAGCGCGCTGACCACCCCCTTTGACATTCAGACCCGCCTGATCCCTGACGAACAGCCGATCATCGAGCAGACGCTCTGCGAGCTGGTGGATGAGATGAGCTGCCACCTTGTTCTGACGACGGGCGGAACCGGCCCCGCGCGCCGCGACGTGACGCCGGACGCAACGCTGGCGATCGCCGATCGTGAAATGCCGGGCTTCGGCGAACAGATGCGCCAGATCGGTCTACACTTTGTTCCGACGGCCATTCTTTCCCGCCAGGTGGGAGTGATCCGCAAACAGGCGTTAATACTTAATCTGCCGGGCCAGCCGAAATCAATTAAAGAGACGCTGGAAGGGCTGAAGGCGGAAGATGGCAGCGTCCTCGTTCACGGCATCTTTGCGAGTGTACCGTATTGTATACAGCTGCTTGACGGCCCCTATGTGGAAACCGATGAGAAAGTAGTAGCAGCTTTTCGCCCGAAAAACGCACGTCGCGAAACAATCTCCTGAAATTAACCAATATGTGGCATTAGCTGAAGCGGCGATAGCGTGGTAAAGCTTTTACGGTATAGTAATTTTTTCTTTACGATTGCTGTAAAAATAAATCCACAATATACGCAAATGGTTCGCTATGTCACATAACACCCGACCTCTGAATCGACAGGACTACAAAACTCTCACGCTCGCGGCCTTAGGCGGCGCGCTGGAGTTTTACGACTTCATCATCTTTGTTTTCTTCGCCGCCGTGGTGGGAGAACTCTTCTTCCCGGCGGATATCCCGGAATGGCTGCGTCAGGTGCAAACCTTCGGCATTTTTGCCGCCGGATATCTGGCGCGTCCGCTGGGCGGCATTATCATGGCCCACTTTGGCGATCTGGTCGGGCGCAAGAAGATGTTTACCCTTAGCATTCTGCTGATGGCCGTGCCGACGCTGGCCATTGGTTTGCTGCCCACCTATGCCTCGATGGGCATCCTTGCTCCGTTGCTGCTGTTGCTGATGCGCGTCCTTCAGGGCGCGGCGATTGGCGGTGAAGTGCCGGGCGCATGGGTGTTTGTCGCGGAGCATGTTCCGGCGCGCCGCATTGGTATCGCCTGCGGAACCTTAACCGCGGGGTTAACGGTAGGGATTTTGCTTGGTTCCGTCGTCGCGACAATTGTAAACACCAGCATGACGCAGCAGGCCGTGCACGACTGGGGCTGGCGTATTCCGTTCCTGCTGGGCGGGGCGTTTGGTCTGGTCGCGATGTACCTGCGTCGCTGGCTGCAGGAGACGCCGATTTTCCTCGAGATGCAGCAGCGCAAGGCGCTGGCGCAGGAGCTGCCGGTGAAGGCGGTCGTGGTACGCCATAAAAAAGCGGTGGTGGTGTCGATGCTGCTCACCTGGCTGCTCTCGGCGGGCATTGTGGTGGTGATATTGATGTCCCCGGTGTGGCTGCAAAAGCAGTACGGTTTCGCTCCTGCCGTGACGCTACAGGCGAACAGTATCGCGACAATCATGCTCTGCTTTGGCTGCCTGGCCGCCGGGCTGGCGGCAGATCGTTTCGGTGCCAGCGTTACCTTTATCGTCGGCAGCCTGTTACTGGCCGCATCAAGCTGGGCGTTTTACCATCTGGCGGGCAGCCATCCTGAACAGCTGTTCCTGCTGTACGGCACGGTAGGGCTGTGCGTGGGCGTTGTCGGGGCGGTACCGTACGTGATGGTCCGCGCGTTCCCGCCGGAGGTACGCTTCACCGGGATCTCATTTTCCTACAACGTGTCGTATGCCATTTTTGGCGGGCTGACGCCGATTGCGGTGACGGTGCTGATGGGCGTGTCGCCGATGGCGCCAGCCTGGTATGTACTCGCGCTCTCGCTGATGGGGCTGGTATTAGGATTTTGGCTTCGTCAGGCGGGGGGATGTCGTGCCCGCGAGGCGGGCACGACAGAGGGATCAGTGTTTTTCACCAATCGGTAGAATGGTGCGGTCAAACTGCTCGTTCAGCACTTCACCCATTGCGAGGTAGATAGCGCTTGCGCCGCAAACCAGACCAATCCAGCCTGCAACATGAACGATGCCTTCGTTATCCACCAGGTGACCAATCGCCAGCAGGGCGAACAGTACGGTCAGGCTCAGGAAAACGAACTGCAGCATGCGGTTACCTTTCAGGGTGCCGAAGAACATGAACAGGGTGAAGACGCCCCACAGGCCCAGGTAAACGCCCAGGAAGTGGGCGTTTGCCGCGTCTGCCATGCCCATTTTAGGCAGCAGCAGAATGGCAACCAGGGTCAGCCAGAAAGAACCGTAAGAGGTGAAGGCGGTTAAGCCGAAGGTATTGCCTTTCTTATATTCCAGCAGGCCCGCGAAGATTTGCGCGATACCGCCGTAAAAAATGCCCATCGCCAGAATAATGCCATCCATCGGGAACATCCCGATGTTGTGCAGGTTCAGCAGGATAGTGGTCATGCCAAAACCCATCAGGCCCAGCGGAGCCGGATTAGCCAACTTAGTGTTGCCCATAAGTCCTCAAAAAAATCATCATTAATATGGTGAAATGGTTAAACCCGCGTCAATACTCCCTGACGGGGCGCGGCATCATAATGGGCGCTATCGATGGCGTCTATGATCTCATCAGGGTGAAATTAAAATTTTTTTTATGCTTGCCCCTTGATGGATGCCGTCGCGACCCCATCTTGTAGTCAACCGCAGTGTGTGGACCTGAAAAAAATCAAATCTGGGCAGTTGAAAAAGCACGTTCTGCCCTTATTACAGGTACACAACCACATGTTGACTGAATTTTTAGTGGAGACGTTTAGATGGGTAAAATTATTGGTATCGACCTGGGTACTACCAACTCTTGTGTAGCGATTATGGATGGCACTACTGCACGCGTGCTGGAGAACGCCGAGGGCGATCGCACCACGCCTTCTATCATTGCTTATACCCAGGATGGTGAAACTCTGGTTGGTCAGCCGGCTAAACGTCAGGCAGTGACAAACCCGCAAAACACCCTGTTTGCGATTAAACGCCTGATCGGCCGCCGCTTCCAGGACGAAGAAGTTCAGCGTGACGTTTCCATCATGCCTTACAAAATCATCGCGGCAGATAACGGCGATGCATGGCTTGATGTGAAAGGCACCAAAACTGCACCACCGCAGATTTCTGCTGAAGTGCTGAAAAAAATGAAGAAAACCGCTGAAGACTACCTGGGTGAGCCGGTAACTGAAGCTGTTATCACCGTTCCTGCGTACTTCAACGATGCTCAGCGTCAGGCAACCAAAGATGCTGGCCGTATCGCAGGTCTGGAAGTAAAACGTATCATCAACGAACCAACCGCTGCTGCACTGGCTTACGGTCTGGATAAAGAAGTTGGCAACCGTACTATCGCGGTCTACGACCTGGGTGGTGGTACCTTCGATATTTCTATTATCGAAATCGACGAAGTTGACGGCGAAAAAACCTTCGAAGTTCTGGCAACCAACGGTGATACCCACCTGGGTGGTGAAGACTTCGATACCCGTCTGATCAACTACCTCGTTGACGAGTTCAAGAAAGATCAGGGCATTGACCTGCGTAACGACCCGCTGGCTATGCAGCGCCTGAAAGAAGCCGCTGAGAAAGCGAAGATCGAGCTGTCTTCCGCTCAGCAGACCGACGTGAACCTGCCGTACATCACCGCAGACGCGACCGGTCCTAAACACATGAACATCAAAGTGACCCGTGCGAAACTGGAAAGCCTGGTAGAAGACCTGGTGAACCGTTCTATCGAGCCGCTGAAAGTTGCTCTGCAGGACGCTGGCCTGTCTGTATCTGACATCCAGGACGTTATCCTGGTTGGTGGTCAGACCCGTATGCCAATGGTTCAGAAGAAAGTGGCTGAGTTCTTTGGTAAAGAGCCACGTAAAGACGTTAACCCGGACGAAGCGGTCGCAATCGGTGCTGCGGTTCAGGGTGGCGTACTGACCGGTGAAGTTAAAGACGTACTGCTGCTGGACGTTACCCCGCTGTCTCTGGGTATCGAAACCATGGGCGGTGTGATGACTGCGCTCATCAACAAAAACACCACCATCCCAACGAAACACAGCCAGGTGTTCTCTACCGCTGAAGACAACCAGTCTGCGGTAACCATCCATGTGATTCAGGGTGAGCGTAAGCGTGCGGCGGATAACAAATCTCTGGGTCAGTTCAACCTGGACGGTATTAACCCGGCACCGCGCGGCATGCCGCAGATCGAAGTGACCTTCGACATCGATGCTGACGGTATCCTGCACGTGTCTGCGAAAGACAAAAACAGCGGTAAAGAGCAGAAGATCACCATCAAGGCATCTTCTGGCCTGAACGAAGCGGAAATCGAAAAAATGGTTCGCGATGCCGAAGCTAACGCGGAATCCGACCGTAAGTTCGAAGAGCTGGTTCAGACCCGCAACCAGGGTGACCATCTGCTGCACAGCACCCGTAAGCAGGTTGAAGAAGCAGGCGATAAGCTGCCAGCGGAAGACAAGACTGCTATCGAAGCTGCACTGAGTGCGCTGGAATCCTCACTGAAAGGTGAAGACAAAGCGGACATCGAAGCGAAGATGCAGGAACTGGCGCAGGCTTCTCAGAAGCTGATGGAAATCGCTCAGCAGCAGCACGCTCAACAGCAGGCGGGCGCTGACGCTTCGGCGAACAACGCGAAAGACGACGACGTTGTCGACGCTGAGTTCGAAGAAGTTAAAGATAAAAAATAATCGCCCTGATGCAGGGTAATTAATCGGCACGGGCGTAGGAGAACTCTCCACGCCCGTGCTCGCATGTTAAGGGGCTTAAAAAAACCAATGGCAAAGCAAGACTATTACGAGATTTTAGGCGTTCCGAAAACTGCGGAAGAGCGTGAAATCAAAAAGGCGTACAAGCGCCTGGCCATGAAATTCCACCCGGACCGTAACCAGGGTGACAAAGAGGCTGAAGCCAAATTTAAAGAGATCAAAGAAGCCTACGAAGTCCTGACCGATGCACAAAAACGCGCGGCCTATGACCAGTACGGTCACGCAGCCTTTGAACAGGGCGGCATGGGCGGCGGTGGATTCGGCGGTGGCGGCTTTGGCGGCGGCGCTGACTTCAGCGATATCTTTGGCGATGTGTTCGGCGATATCTTCGGCGGCGGTCGTGGTCGTCAGCGCGCGACGCGCGGCGCGGACCTGCGCTACAACATGGAGCTGACGCTGGAAGAGGCCGTTCGCGGTGTCACCAAAGAGATCCGTATCCCGACGCTGGAAGAGTGTGACGTTTGCCACGGCAGCGGCGCGAAAGCGGGCACACAGCCTCAGACCTGTCCAACCTGTCACGGCTCTGGTCAGGTACAGATGCGCCAGGGCTTCTTCGCGGTACAGCAGGCCTGTCCTCACTGTCACGGTCGCGGCACGCTGATCAAAGATCCGTGCACCAAATGCCACGGGCACGGTCGCGTTGAGAAAACCAAAACTCTGTCCGTTAAGATCCCGGCTGGCGTCGATACGGGCGACCGCATCCGTCTGGCGGGTGAGGGCGAAGCAGGTGAGCACGGTGCACCGGCGGGCGATCTGTACGTTCAGGTGCAGGTGAAACAGCACGCTATCTTCGAGCGTGAAGGTAATAACCTGTACTGCGAAGTGCCGATCAACTTCGCGATGGCGGCACTCGGCGGTGAAATCGAAGTGCCTACGCTGGACGGTCGCGTGAACCTGAAAGTACCTGGGGAAACCCAGACCGGCAAGCTGTTCCGCATGCGCGGAAAAGGCGTTAAATCCGTTCGCGGTGGCGCCCAGGGCGACCTGCTGTGCCGCGTCGTCGTCGAAACGCCGGTTGGCCTGAACGACAAGCAAAAACAGCTGCTGAAAGAACTGCAGGAGAGCTTTGGCGGCCCAACGGGTGAGAAAAACAGCCCGCGTTCCAAAAGCTTCTTCGATGGCGTCAAAAAATTCTTCGATGATTTGACCCGCTAATTCGTTAGCTGATTTTCATCTTCGAAAGCCCGGAAGCGATTCCGGGCTTTTTTATTTGCGCGTATAGCTCGGTTAAACTGAGTCTATACTCAACATTAATCTGTTTTTGCCGAGCTATTTGGCTTGGTATTATGGTTTTATCGAGGTATTGTTGTAAAAGAGAGAACTTAAATGAAATTACTACACCGTTTCTTTAGTAGTGAGGCGTCCGGTGGGGTGATCCTGATTATTGCCGCAGCGGCCGCGATGGTGCTGGCTAACCTTGGCATCACGCAGGATCTCTACCATGCATTTCTGGAAACGCCCGTTGAGCTGAAGGTCGGGGCGCTGGAAATTAACAAGAACATGCTGCTGTGGATCAACGATGCGCTAATGGCGGTATTCTTCCTGCTGGTGGGTCTTGAGGTTAAGCGTGAGCTGGTTCTGGGCTCGCTTGCCAGCCGCCAGCGCGCGGCGTTTCCTGTGATCGCAGCCATCGGCGGAATGGTCGTTCCGGCGTTGCTCTTCCTGGCGTTCACCTGGCAGGATCCTGTTGCGCGTGACGGCTGGGCGATCCCGGCCGCGACGGATATCGCCTTTGCGCTCGGTGTCTTAGCCTTGCTCGGTAGCCGCGTGCCGGTGGCCCTGAAAATCTTCCTGATGGCGCTGGCGATCATCGATGACCTGGGCGCCATTGTGATTATCGCGCTGTTCTACACCAGCGATCTGTCGATCCTGTCCCTGAGCGTCGCCGCCGGGGCGATTGCGGTGCTGGCGCTGCTGAACATCTTCAATGTTCGCCGCATCGGTATCTATATCCTGGTGGGGATGGTGCTGTGGACGGCGGTGCTGAAATCCGGCGTGCACGCCACGCTGGCAGGCGTGATTGTGGGCTTCTTCGTGCCGCTTAAACCGCAGGACGGCAAGTCGCCTGCCAAACAGCTGGAGCATGTGCTGCACCCGTGGGTTGCCTTTATGATCCTGCCGCTGTTTGCGTTTGCCAACGCGGGCGTTTCCCTCGGCGGCGTGACGCTGGACGGGCTGACGTCCGTGCTGCCGCTGGGCATCATTGCCGGGCTGTTTATTGGTAAGCCGTTGGGCATTAGCCTCTTCTGCTGGCTGGCGACGAAGCTGAAGCTGGCGTCATTGCCGCACGGCACAACTTTTGGTCAAATTATGGCTGTCGGCGTGCTGTGTGGAATCGGGTTTACGATGTCGATCTTTATCTCGACGCTGGCGTTTGGTGCGCATGCGCCTGAGCTTATCGTCTGGGCTAAACTCGGCATTCTCATCGGATCATTACTGGCCGCGGTAATCGGTTATACCTTGTTGATGGTGAAGTTGTCCGGCCAGGCCGTACAGGCATAACGGAACACCGGGAGGAGGCGATCCTCCTTCCGATATAAACTCAGGGAGAGAAGACGCGATGTCTCATTTAAATTACAACCATCTGTACTACTTCTGGCACGTTTACAAACAGGGCTCGGTGGTGGGGGCGGCAGAGGCGCTCTACCTGACTCCGCAAACCATCACCGGGCAAATCAAGGCCCTGGAAGAGCGCCTGCAGGGCAAGCTGTTCAAGCGTAAAGGGCGTGGGATTGAACCCAGCGAACTGGGTGAACTGGTGTTCCGCTATGCGGACAAAATGTTCACCCTGAGCCAGGAGATGCTGGATATCGTCAACTATCGCAAAGAGTCGAACCTGCTCTTTGACGTGGGCGTGGCGGATGCGCTGTCCAAACGGCTGGTGAGCGGCGTGCTGGATGCGGCGGTAGTCGAAGACGAGCAAATCCACCTGCGCTGCTTTGAATCCACCCACGAGATGCTGCTGGAACAGCTGAGCCAGCACAAGCTGGACATGATTATCTCGGACTGCCCGATTGACTCCACCCAGCAGGAAGGGCTGTTCTCGGTGAAGATTGGCGAATGCGGCGTGAGCTTCTGGTGCATTAATCCACCGCCGGAGAAACCGTTCCCCGCGTGCCTTGAAGAGCGCCGTCTGCTGGTGCCGGGAAGACGTTCCATGCTCGGACGCAAGCTGCTGAACTGGTTTAATTCGCAGGGGCTGAAGGTAGAAATCCTCGGTGAGTTCGACGATGCGGCGCTGATGAAAGCCTTTGGCGAAGCGCATAATGCGATCTTCGTTGCGCCGACGCTGTACGCGCACGATCTCTATTCAGACGACAAGATTACGGAGATAGGCAGAGTGGATAACGTGCTGGAGGAGTATCACGCCATATTTGCCGAAAGAATGATTCAGCACCCGGCGGTGCAGCGAATCTGCAATCGTGACTACTCGGCGCTGTTTACGCCACCGGCAATCTGAAGGCATAAAAAAACCCGCGTTAAGCGGGTTCTTTAAACAAGCAACAACAAGTAGCGATTAAGCCAGTTTGTTGATCTGCGCGGTCAGGTTTGCTTTATGACGCGCTGCTTTGTTTTTGTGGATCAGACCTTTAGCAGCCTGACGATCCACGATTGGTTGCATTTCGTTAAATGCGTTCTGCGCTGCAGCTTTGTCGCCTGCTTCGATTGCTGCGTATACTTTCTTGATGAAAGTACGCATCATAGAGCGACGGCTTGCGTTGTGCTTACGAGCCTTTTCAGACTGAACGGCACGTTTCTTAGCTGATTTGATATTAGCCAAGTCCAACTCCCAAATATGTTCTATGTGGACAATTCAAAGGCCGAGGAATATGCCCTCTTTGCCTTCTTTTGTCAATGGATTTGTGCAAATAAGCGCCGTTAATTAGCGACGCTACGTTACGTAGTGATGGCGCAGGATTCTACCAGCTTGTCTTCCCTGAATACAGCCTTTCAGCATAAAAATCGCAGTTCAGGAGCAGATTTTTTCGCTGCGAAAGGTCAGCCTGATGAAATCATTACGGCTTTCTGTTTTGCGCGAACAATCGCCGGTTAACCTTAACCGCTGTACAAGGTATACTTTGGCGATTTTCACTGTTTTGAGCCAGACATGAAGCTGATACGCGGCATACATAATCTCAGCAGCGCGCCACACGGGTGCGTGCTGACTATTGGTAATTTCGACGGCGTGCATCGTGGTCATCAGGCGCTGTTGCAGGGATTGCGTAAAGAAGGGGAGGCCCGCGGCCTGCCCGTAGTAGTGATGATTTTCGAGCCGCAGCCGCTGGAGCTGTTCGCGGGCGATAAATCTCCCGCCCGACTCACTCGCCTGCGCGAGAAATTGCGCTATCTGGCGGAGTCCGGCGTGGACTATGTATTGTGTTTACGTTTCGATCGTCGCTTTGCCGCGCTGACAGCACAAAATTTCGTCAGCGACCTGCTGGTTAAGCGTCTTGGCGTACAGTTTCTCGCCGTGGGTGATGATTTCCGCTTTGGCGCTGGTCGTCAGGGCGATTTCTTGCTATTACAGAAGGCTGGTCTGGAGTATGGATTTGACGTCACCAGCGCGATGACCTTCTGCGAAGGCGGCGTACGCGTCAGCAGCACGGCGGTGCGTCAGGCGCTGGCTAATGATGACCTGGACACGGCAGAAACCCTGCTGGGGCATCCGTTCACTATCTCTGGCCGCGTGGTCCATGGCGATGCGCTGGGCCGCACGATAGGCTTCCCGACGGCGAATATACCGCTGCGTCGTCAGGTTTCCCCGGTTAAAGGGGTGTATGCGGTGGAAGTAGCAGGACTGGGCGATAAGCCGTTCTACGGCGTCGCCAACATTGGCACGCGTCCGACCGTCGCCGGTGTGCGTCAACAGTTAGAAGTGCACCTGCTGGACGTTGTAATGGACCTCTATGGTCGCCATATAGATGTGATACTGCGTAAAAAAATACGCAACGAGCAGCGATTTGGTTCGCTGGATGAACTAAAAGCGCAAATTGCGCGAGATGAATTGACGGCCCGCGAGTTTTTTGGGCTTTGAACCCGGCTTAACTGCCTACGTGATAAATACGGAACCGAGAATCTGATGAGTGACTATAAATCAACCCTGAATTTGCCGGAAACAGGGTTCCCGATGCGCGGCGATCTCGCCAAGCGCGAACCGGGAATGCTGGCGCGTTGGACCGATGATGACCTGTACGGCATCATTCGTGCAGCCAAAAAAGGCAAAAAAACCTTCATTCTGCATGATGGCCCTCCATATGCGAATGGCAGCATTCATATTGGTCACTCGGTTAACAAGATTCTGAAAGACATTATCGTGAAGTCCAAAGGCCTCACGGGATATGACTCGCCTTACGTTCCAGGCTGGGACTGCCACGGTCTGCCAATCGAGCTGAAAGTGGAGCAAGAGTTCGGCAAACCGGGTGAGAAGTTCACCGCCGCCGAGTTCCGTGCGAAGTGCCGCGAATACGCAGCCACACAGGTTGACGGTCAGCGCGCTGACTTCATCCGTCTGGGCGTGCTGGGCGACTGGTCGCATCCGTACCTGACCATGGACTTCAAAACGGAAGCCAACATCATCCGTGCGCTGGGTAAAATCATCGGTAATGGCCACCTGCACAAAGGCGCTAAGCCGGTGCACTGGTGCGTGGATTGCCGCTCTGCGCTGGCAGAAGCGGAAGTTGAATATTACGACAAAACCTCTCCATCTATCGACGTGGCGTTCCATGCCGTCGATCAAGATGCGGTGAAGGCTAAATTTGGCGTCTCCTCGGTAAACGGCCCGATCTCTCTGGTGATCTGGACCACCACTCCGTGGACCCTGCCGGCGAACCGTGCGATCTCCCTGTCCGGTGAGTTCGAATACGCGCTGGTTCAGGTTGAAGGTCAGGCGGTTATCCTGGCGAAAGATCTGGTTGAGAGCGTGCTGAAGCGCGCGCATATCAGCGACTACACCGTGCTGGGCACCGTGAAAGGCGACGCGCTGGAGCTGATGCGCTTCAAACACCCGTTCCTGGACTTCGACGTTCCGGCGATCCTGGGCGACCACGTGACGCTGGAAGCGGGTACCGGTGCAGTGCATACCGCCGGTGGCCACGGTCCTGACGACTACAACATCAGCCTGAAGTACGGTCTGGAAATCGCTAACCCGGTTGGCCCGGACGGATCTTATCTGCCTGGCACCTACCCGGCGCTGGACGGTATCAACGTCTTCAAAGCGAACGACATCATCGTCGACATGCTGCGCACCAGCGGCGCGCTGCTGCACGTTGAAAAAATGCAGCACAGCTATCCGTGCTGCTGGCGTCACAAGACCCCGATCATCTTCCGTGCGACCCCGCAGTGGTTCGTCAGCATGGATCAGAAAGGCCTGCGCGAGCAGTCTCTGAAAGAGATCAAAGGTGTGCAGTGGATCCCTGACTGGGGCCAGGCGCGTATCGAATCCATGGTGGCTAACCGTCCTGACTGGTGTATCTCCCGTCAGCGTACCTGGGGCGTGCCGATGTCTCTGTTCGTACATAAAGAGACGCAGGAGCTGCACCCGAACACTCTGGAACTGATGGAAGAAGTGGCGAAGCGCGTCGAAGTTGACGGCATTCAGGCGTGGTGGGATCTCGACGCCCGCGACATCCTGGGCGCTGACGCAGACAACTACGAGAAAGTGCCGGATACCCTGGACGTGTGGTTCGACTCCGGGTCTACTCACTCCTCCGTGGTTGACGTGCGTCCGGAATTTGCCGGTCACGCTGCCGATATGTATCTGGAAGGATCTGACCAACACCGCGGCTGGTTCATGTCATCTCTGATGATCTCCACCGCCATGAAGGGTAAAGCACCTTACCGTCAGGTACTGACTCACGGCTTCACCGTGGATGGTCAGGGCCGCAAGATGTCCAAATCTATCGGTAACACCGTTTCTCCGCAGGATGTGATGAACAAGCTGGGCGCAGACATTCTGCGTCTGTGGGTGGCCTCTACCGATTACACCGGCGAAATGGCGGTGTCTGACGAGATCCTGAAGCGTGCTGCCGACAGCTATCGTCGTATCCGTAACACCGCGCGCTTCCTGCTGGCGAACCTGAACGGGTTCGATCCGGCAAAAGACATGGTGAAACCGGAAGAGATGGTGGTGCTGGACCGCTGGGCGGTAGGCTGCGCGAAAGCGGCGCAGGAAGATATCCTGAAAGCCTATGAGTCTTACGACTTCCACGAAGTGGTGCAGCGCCTGATGCGCTTCTGCTCCATCGAGATGGGCTCGTTCTACCTCGACATCATCAAAGACCGCCAGTACACCGCGAAGGCGGACAGCGTGGCGCGTCGTAGCTGCCAGACCGCGCTGTTCCACATTGCAGAAGCGCTGGTGCGCTGGATGGCGCCGATCATGTCCTTCACCGCGGACGAAATCTGGGGCTACCTGCCGGGCGATCGTGAGAAGTATGTGTTCACGGGCGAGTGGTACGAAGGTCTGTTCGATCTCTCCAGCACCGAAGCAATGAACGATGCCTTCTGGGACGAGCTGCTGAAAGTGCGTGGCGAAGTGAACAAGGTTATCGAGCAGGCGCGCGCAGACAAAAAAGTCGGCGGCTCTCTGGAAGCGGCAGTTACGCTGTACGCCGAACCGGAGCTGGCGGCGAAGCTGACGGCGCTGGGCGATGAATTACGATTTGTCCTGTTGACCTCCGGTGCGAAAGTTGCGGATTATGCCGATGCTTCTGCTGATGCTCAGCAGAGCGAACTGCTCAAAGGACTGAAAGTCGCGCTGAGCAAAGCCGACGGTGAGAAATGCCCGCGTTGCTGGCATTACACCACCGATGTTGGCCTGGTGGCGGAACACGCAGACATCTGCGGACGCTGTGTAAGCAACGTCGCCGGTGACGGCGAAAAACGTAAGTTTGCCTGATGAGTAAAACTCTCTGTTCAACAGGACTGCGCTGGCTGTGGCTGGTTGTGGTGGTGCTGATTATCGATCTGGGCAGCAAGTTCCTGATCCTCCAGAATTTTGCTCTGGGGGAGACGGTTCCGCTGTTCCCGTCGCTTAACCTGCACTACGCGCGTAACTACGGCGCAGCGTTTAGTTTCCTTGCCGACAGCGGTGGCTGGCAGCGCTGGTTCTTTGCGGGTATCGCTCTCGGTATCTGCGTGATCCTCGCGGTGCTGATGTACCGCTCGAAGGCGACGCAAAAGCTGAATAACATCGCCTACGCGCTGATCATTGGCGGCGCGCTGGGCAACCTGTTTGACCGCCTGTGGCACGGCTTTGTGGTCGATATGATCGACTTCTACGTCGGCGACTGGCACTTCGCGACCTTTAACCTGGCCGACACCGCAATTTGCGTTGGCGCCGCGTTAATCGTGCTGGAAGGCTTCCTGCCTAAACCCGCCGCGAAAGAGCAGGCGTAACACACTCGCCCGGCGGCGTAACGCCACCGGGCAAAACAAGTGAGCAATTTGCATGTCTAAATCCGTACAGAGCAACAGCGCGGTTCTCGTTCACTTCACGCTGAAGCTGGATGACGGCTCCACGGCCGAATCCACCCGCAATAACGGCAAACCAGCCCTGTTTCGCCTGGGCGATACCTCCCTGTCTGAAGGTCTTGAGCAGCAGCTTCTGGGCCTGAAAGAGGGTGAGAAAAAAGCCTTTTCGCTGGAGCCGGATGCCGCGTTTGGCGTGCCGAGTCCGGACCTGATCCAGTATTTCTCGCGCCGCGAGTTTATGGATGCAGGTGAACCGGAAATCGGCGCGATTATGCTCTTTACCGCTATGGACGGCAGCGAAATGCCTGGCGTGATCCGCGAAATCAACGGCGACTCTATTACCGTTGACTTCAACCATCCGCTTGCCGGGCGTACCGTTCATTTTGATGTTGAAGTGCTGGAAATCGATCCTGCGCTGGAGGCCTGAAATGCAGATCCTGTTGGCTAACCCGCGCGGCTTCTGCGCCGGTGTAGACCGCGCTATCAGCATTGTTGAAAACGCGCTGGAGATTTACGGCGCGCCGATTTATGTGCGTCACGAAGTGGTGCACAACCGCTACGTGGTCGACAGCCTGCGCGAGCGCGGCGCCATCTTTATCGAGCAGATCAGCGAAGTGCCGGACGGTGCGATCCTGATCTTCTCCGCGCACGGCGTCTCGCAGGCGGTACGTAACGAAGCGAAAAGCCGCGACCTGACCGTCTTCGATGCCACCTGTCCGCTGGTGACAAAAGTGCATATGGAAGTGGCGCGCGCCAGCCGTCGTGGTGAAGAGTCGATTCTGATTGGCCATGCCGGCCATCCGGAAGTCGAAGGCACCATGGGGCAGTACAGCAACCCGGAAGGGGGGATGTATCTGGTTGAGTCGCCTGAAGATGTCTTTACGCTGAACGTTAAAAATGAGGCCCGTCTGTCGTTTATGACTCAGACGACGCTCTCCGTAGACGATACCTCAGACGTGATTGACGCGCTGCGTCAGCGCTTCCCGAAAATCGTCGGTCCGCGTAAGGATGATATCTGCTACGCGACCACTAACCGTCAGGAAGCGGTGCGCGCGCTGGCTGAACAGGCGGATGTGGTGCTGGTGGTCGGCTCCAAAAACTCGTCTAACTCCAACCGTCTGGCCGAACTGGCGCAGCGTATGGGGAAAGCGGCGTTTCTGATCGACGATGCTACGGACATTCAGGAAGCGTGGGTGAAAGAGGCGAAATGTGTAGGCGTCACCGCAGGCGCTTCCGCGCCGGATATTCTGGTGCAAAACGTGATTACCCGTCTGCAGGAGCTGGGCGGTGGCGAGGCTATTCCGCTGGAAGGGCGTGAAGAGAACATCGTTTTCGAAGTCCCGAAAGAACTGCGCATCGACGCCCGCGAAGTCGAATAGTCCTTTTTCTGATGAAAGGCCAGCACCTCCTGTGCTGGCCTTTTTTTTACCCGTTACTTTATCGTGACGACAAAATCATGTCTTTTACTGATATTTAAGTCGGTTTCACGTTAAATTCTAATTATCGGTGTTTTCAGTTGGCAGTGCTTCTCAAGGCTGGTTAATCTGAAAACGGTTTACATCATTTTAACGTAAGAGAATAACTATGCATGATGCACAGATCCGTGTCGCCATTGCGGGCGCGGGTGGACGTATGGGCCGTCAGCTGATTCAGGCGGCACTTCAGATGGATGGCGTCGCGCTTGGCGCGGCACTGGAGCGTGAAGGTTCGTCGCTTCTGGGGGCCGATGCCGGTGAGCTGGCGGGCGCAGGCCACACGGGCGTTACCGTGCAAAGCAGCCTGGAGGCGGTTAAAGAGGATTTCGATGTCTTCATCGATTTTACCCGCCCGGAAGGGACGCTCGCGCATCTGGCATTTTGCCGTCAGCACGGCAAAGGGATGGTGATCGGCACCACCGGTTTTGACGATGCGGGCAAGCAGGCTATCCAGGATGCATCCAAAGAAATTGCGATTGTCTTCGCCGCAAACTTCAGCGTCGGCGTTAACGTCATGCTGAAGCTGCTGGAGAAGGCCGCGAAGGTAATGGGCAACTATACCGATATCGAGATCGTAGAAGCTCACCACCGTTACAAGGTTGATGCGCCATCTGGCACGGCGCTGGCGATGGGCGAAGCAATTGCGCATGCACTAGATAAAGATTTAAAAGACTGCGCGGTCTATACCCGCGAAGGTTACACCGGCGAACGCGTGCCTGGCACCATTGGCTTTGCAACCGTGCGCGCGGGCGACATCGTCGGCGAACACACGGCGATGTTCGCCGATATTGGCGAACGTGTCGAAATTACGCATAAAGCCTCCAGCCGAATGACGTTCGCCAACGGTGCGGTACGTTCCGCTTTGTGGCTTAAAAACAAGGAAGATGGTCTTTTTGATATGCGAGACGTGCTCGATCTCAACAATTTGTAAGCATTATTACCCATCGTGATGTGGTTATTGCAGTCGTAATTGTTTGATTGCATAGGGCAATATTTTATTGCCCTTTTATTTTATCTGTTTCATCGCGTGCTTTTGCTTAATGCTCTAAAAATATATCTCTTATAGCGTTTTAACGTTACTGAAATGTAAATTTTGACCATCCGGTCTACTTTTTCATGCTCCAACACGACATTTTTTATTAAACCCGGCGCGCAAGCGTTTTCTGCAGTGATTTACCTGATCTTTTTGTTGCTTAAGCTCTGTTCCGCTCGCCAGGCTTGCAAAAGGTTAAGCAAAATATCCGTTTTAAGTTGACTTTTACCCACCAAATCTCCAGAATGCCGCCGTTTGCCAAAAATCCGCTGGCAACACATTTGCATTGATCCATGACATGCTATGAATTAATATGCAAATAAAGTGAGTGAATATTCTCTGGAGGGTGTTTTGATTAAGTCAGCGCTATTGGTTCTGGAAGACGGAACCCAGTTTATCGGTCGGGCCATAGGGGCAACGGGTTCGGCGGTTGGGGAAGTCGTTTTCAATACTTCAATGACCGGTTATCAAGAAATCCTCACTGATCCTTCCTATTCTCGCCAAATCGTTACTCTTACTTACCCTCATATCGGCAATGTCGGCACCAACGCGGCTGACGAAGAATCCTCTCAGGTACATGCGCAAGGCCTGGTCATCCGCGACCTGCCGCTGATTGCCAGCAACTTCCGCAATACCGAAGACCTCTCTTCTTACCTGAAGCGCCATAACATCGTGGCGATTGCCGATATCGATACCCGTAAATTAACGCGTCTGCTGCGCGAGAAGGGTGCACAGAACGGCTGCATCATCGCGGGTGATAACCTCGATGCGACGCTGGCGCTGGAAAAAGCGAAAGCCTTCCCGGGCCTGAACGGCATGGACCTGGCGAAAGAAGTGACTACTGCTGAAGCCTACAGCTGGACTCAGGGTAGCTGGACGCTGGAAGGCGACCTGCCGGAAGCGAAAAAAGAGAGCGAGCTGCCGTTCCACGTGGTGGCCTACGATTTCGGCGCCAAGCGCAACATCCTGCGCATGCTGGTTGACCGCGGCTGCCGCCTGACGGTGGTGCCGGCACAAACGTCCGCCGAAGACGTGCTGAAGATGAATCCGGACGGTATTTTCCTGTCCAACGGCCCTGGTGACCCGGCGCCGTGCGATTACGCCATCGCCGCCATCAAGTCCTTCCTGGAAACCGACATCCCGGTATTCGGCATTTGCCTCGGCCATCAGCTGCTGGCGCTGGCGAGCGGTGCAAACACCGTTAAGATGAAGTTCGGCCACCACGGCGGTAACCACCCGGTAAAAGATATCGATAACAACACGGTGATGATCACCGCGCAGAACCACGGCTTCGCCGTCGATGAAGCCTCAATGCCGGCTAACCTGCGCGTGACCCATAAGTCGCTGTTCGATGGCACCCTGCAGGGGATTCATCGCACCGATAAGCCTGCGTTCAGCTTCCAGGGCCACCCGGAAGCGAGCCCGGGCCCGCACGACGCCGCGCCGCTGTTCGATCACTTCATCGAACTTATCGAGCAATACCGTAAGACCGCTAAATAATCAGGAGCCGAGAAGACAATGCCAAAACGTACAGACATAAAAAGCATCCTGATCCTTGGCGCTGGCCCGATCGTCATCGGCCAGGCCTGCGAATTCGACTACTCCGGCGCGCAGGCTTGTAAAGCCCTGCGCGAAGAGGGTTACCGCGTTATCCTGGTGAACTCTAACCCGGCCACCATTATGACCGACCCGGAAATGGCCGATGCTACCTACATTGAGCCGATTCACTGGGAAGTGGTGCGTAAAATCATCGAGAAAGAGCGTCCGGACGCGGTGCTGCCAACCATGGGCGGCCAGACGGCGCTGAACTGTGCGCTGGAGCTGGAGCGTCAGGGCGTGCTGGAAGAGTTCGGCGTGACCATGATTGGTGCGACCGCCGACGCGATTGATAAAGCAGAAGACCGTCGCCGCTTCGACGTGGCAATGAAGAAAATCGGCCTCGACACCGCGCGTTCCGGTATCGCACATAACATGGAAGAAGCGCTGGCCGTCGCGGCTGACGTGGGCTATCCGTGCATCATCCGTCCATCGTTCACCATGGGCGGCACCGGCGGCGGTATCGCCTACAACCGCGAAGAGTTCGAAGAGATTTGCGAGCGCGGTCTGGATCTCTCCCCAACCAAAGAGCTGCTGATTGATGAATCGCTGATTGGCTGGAAAGAGTACGAGATGGAAGTGGTGCGTGATAAAAACGACAACTGCATCATCGTCTGCTCCATCGAAAACTTCGATGCGATGGGTATCCACACCGGCGACTCCATCACCGTTGCGCCAGCCCAGACCCTGACCGACAAAGAGTATCAAATCATGCGTAACGCCTCGATGGCGGTACTGCGTGAAATCGGCGTGGAAACCGGCGGTTCTAACGTGCAGTTCTCGGTGAACCCGAAAACCGGCCGTCTGATTGTTATCGAAATGAACCCGCGCGTGTCCCGTTCCTCCGCGCTGGCCTCTAAAGCGACCGGCTTCCCGATTGCGAAAGTGGCGGCGAAGCTGGCGGTGGGTTACACCCTCGACGAGCTGATGAACGACATCACCGGTGGCCGCACGCCTGCGTCCTTCGAGCCGTCCATCGACTACGTTGTGACCAAAATTCCTCGCTTCAACTTCGAGAAATTCGCGGGCGCGAACGACCGTCTGACCACCCAGATGAAATCTGTCGGTGAAGTGATGGCGATTGGCCGCACGCAGCAGGAATCCCTGCAGAAAGCGCTGCGCGGCCTCGAAGTGGGCGCGACCGGCTTCGACCCGAAAGTGAGCCTGGACGACCCGGAAGCGCTGACCAAAATTCGCCGCGAGCTGAAAGACGCGGGCGCTGAGCGTATCTGGTACATCGCCGATGCCTTCCGTGCGGGCCTGTCCGTCGACGGCGTGTTCAACCTGACCAACATTGACCGCTGGTTCCTGGTGCAGATTGAGGAGCTGGTGCGTCTGGAAGAGCAGGTCGCGGAGCTGGGCATCACCGGCCTGGACGCTGACTTCCTGCGCGTGCTGAAGCGTAAAGGCTTCGCCGATGCGCGTCTGGCTAAGCTGGCGGGCGTGCGTGAAGCGGAAATCCGCAAGCTGCGCGACCAGTATGACCTGCACCCGGTCTACAAGCGCGTGGACACCTGTGCGGCAGAGTTCTCAACCGACACCGCCTACATGTACTCCACCTATGAAGACGAGTGCGAAGCGAACCCGTCCGTCGACCGCGACAAGATTATGGTGCTGGGCGGCGGTCCAAACCGTATCGGCCAGGGCATCGAGTTCGACTACTGCTGCGTACACGCCTCGCTGGCGCTGCGCGAAGACGGTTACGAGACCATCATGGTCAACTGTAACCCGGAAACCGTCTCTACCGACTACGACACCTCTGACCGCCTCTACTTCGAGCCGGTTACCCTGGAAGACGTGCTGGAAATCGTGCGCATCGAGAAGCCAAAAGGCGTTATCGTGCAGTACGGCGGCCAGACCCCGCTGAAGCTGGCGCGCGCGCTGGAAGCAGCAGGCGTGCCGGTTATCGGCACCAGCCCGGACGCGATTGACCGTGCTGAAGACCGCGAGCGTTTCCAGCAGGCGGTTGACCGTCTGAAGCTGAAACAGCCGGCGAACGCCACCGTCACCGCCATTGAAATGGCCGTTGAGAAGGCGAAAGAAATTGGCTACCCGCTGGTGGTGCGTCCTTCGTACGTGCTGGGCGGCCGCGCGATGGAAATCGTGTATGACGAAGCCGACCTGCGTCGCTACTTCCAGACCGCTGTGAGCGTGTCGAACGATGCGCCAGTGCTGCTCGACCGCTTCCTCGACGACGCGGTGGAAGTGGATGTGGACGCCATCTGCGACGGCGAAATGGTGCTGATTGGCGGCATCATGGAGCACATCGAGCAGGCTGGCGTGCACTCCGGCGACTCCGCCTGTTCTCTGCCGGCGTACACGCTGAGCCAGGAGATTCAGGACGTGATGCGCCAGCAGGTGCAGAAGCTGGCCTTCGAGCTGCAGGTTCGCGGCCTGATGAACGTCCAGTTCGCGGTGAAAGACAACGAAGTCTACCTGATTGAAGTGAACCCGCGTGCGGCACGTACCGTACCGTTCGTCTCCAAAGCCACCGGCGTACCGCTGGCGAAAGTGGCGGCGCGCGTGATGGCGGGCCAGACGCTGGCGCAGCAGGGCGTGACCAAAGAGATCATTCCACCGTACTACTCGGTGAAAGAAGTGGTGCTGCCGTTCAACAAATTCCCGGGCGTTGACCCGCTGTTAGGGCCAGAAATGCGCTCTACCGGGGAAGTGATGGGCGTGGGCCGCACCTTCGCCGAAGCGTTCGCGAAGGCGCAGCTGGGCAGTAGCTCCACCATGAGAAAATCAGGCCGTGCGCTGCTCTCCGTTCGCGAAGGCGACAAAGAGCGCGTGGTTGACCTGGCCGCCAAGCTGCTGAAACAGGGCTTCGAGCTGGACGCAACCCACGGTACGGCGATTGTGCTGGGCGAAGCCGGCATCAACCCGCGTCTGGTGAACAAGGTGCATGAAGGTCGTCCGCACATTCAGGACCGTATCAAGAATGGCGAGTACACCTACATCATCAATACCACCGCAGGCCGCCAGGCGATTGAAGACTCCAAGCTGATTCGCCGCAGCGCGCTGCAGTACAAAGTGCACTACGACACCACCCTGAACGGCGGTTTCGCGACGGCCATGGCGCTGAACGCGGATGCCACCGAGAAGGTGATTTCGGTTCAGGAAATGCACGCGCAGATTAGCAAGTAAGTAAAAATGCCCGGTGCCGTTCGGTTGCCGGGCATTCTCCCATCTTCAGAACCTTCTGGTTTTTCATCCGCATTCAGTCAGTTAGCCTAAAATGGTTAGGTCGATAACGAAATTCAACTGAGAGCAGGGGAAAACACCATGCAAAATAAATTACTGATCGCTTCCGTTCTGGCTGCAACGACAATGTTTACCGTTGCGGGCTGTTCGTCTAATCAGGCCGTAAAAACCACCGATGGCAAAACCATTGTCACCGACGGCAAACCGCAGGTAGATGACGATACCGGTCTGGTGTCGTATAAAAACGCCGAAACCGGTCAAACCGAGCAGATCAACCGTGACCAGGTGAAATCCATGGGCGAGCTGGATAACTAATTCAGAATTCTGACGTAAGCCCGTCAATAATATTCACTATTAGCCTGTTGAATTACTGACTACACTCTTTTGTTAAAAGAAAGCAGTAACAACAGGCTAATCAATGATTCTGATAATTTATGCCCATCCTTATCCGCAGCACTCGCATGCGAATAAGCGGATGCTTGAGCAGGTAAGGACGCTTGATAACGTAGAGATACGTTCCCTCTATCAACTTTATCCCGATTTTAATATCGATATCGCCGCCGAACAGGAGGCGCTCTCCCGTGCCGATCTGATTATCTGGCAGCACCCCATGCAGTGGTACAGCACGCCTCCGCTCCTGAAGCTGTGGATTGATAAAGTCTTCTCCCACGGCTGGGCGTACGGACACAACGGCAATGCGCTAAAAGGAAAAAGCCTGATGTGGGCGGTCACCACCGGCGGTGGTGAAAGCCATTTTGATATCGGTTCCTTCCCGGGTTTTGACGTCCTGGCGCAGCCGCTGCAGGCGACTGCGCTCTATTGCGGCCTGAACTGGCTCCCGCCTTTTGCGATGCACTGCACGTTTGTTTGCGACGATGAAACGCTGCAGGCGCAGGCTCGTCATTATAAACAACGCTTACTTGAGTGGCAGGAGACGCACCATGGATAGCCATACGCTGATACAGGCGCTGATTTACCTCGGCGCGGCGGCGCTGATTGTACCCGTGGCGGTACGCCTGGGGCTGGGCTCGGTGCTCGGCTACCTGATTGCGGGCTGCGTCATTGGGCCGTGGGGCTTTCGGCTGGTCACGGATGCCGAGGCGATTCTCCATTTCGCTGAAATCGGCGTGGTGCTGATGCTGTTTGTGATTGGCCTGGAGCTCGACCCGCAGCGGCTGTGGAAGCTTCGCGCCTCGGTATTTGGCGGCGGCGCGCTGCAGATGGTGGCCTGCGGCCTGCTGCTGGGTGGGTTCTGCATCCTGTTGGGTATGGACTGGAAAGTGGCAGAGCTCATCGGCATGACGCTGGCGCTCTCCTCGACGGCGATTGCCATGCAGGCGATGAACGAGCGAAATCTGACGGTCTCCCAGATGGGACGCAGCGCGTTCTCAGTGCTGCTGTTCCAGGACATTGCCGCTATCCCGCTGGTGGCGATGATCCCGCTGCTGGCGGCCAGCGGTTCCTCTACCACGCTGGGCGCTTTCGCGCTGTCGGCGCTGAAGGTGGCGGGCGCGCTGGCGCTGGTGGTGCTGCTTGGTCGCTACGTCACCCGCCCGCTGCTGCGGTTTGTTGCCCGCTCTGGCCTGCGCGAAGTGTTCAGCGCCGTGGCGCTGTTCCTGGTGTTTGGCTTCGGTCTGCTGCTGGAGGAGGCCGGGCTGTCGATGGCGATGGGGGCGTTCCTCGCAGGCGTTCTGCTGGCGAGCTCTGAATACCGTCACGCGCTGGAAAGCGATATCGAGCCGTTCAAAGGACTGCTGCTGGGTCTGTTTTTCATCGGCGTCGGGATGTCCGTCGACTTCGGCACGCTGGTGACGCACCCGTTGCGGATCGTCATCCTGCTCGTCGGGTTCCTGGTTATTAAGATGGCGATGCTGTGGCTGATTGCGCGTCCGCTGAAGGTGCCGAATAAGCAGCGCCGCTGGTTCGCCGTGCTGCTGGGGCAGGGGAGTGAATTTGCGTTCGTGGTCTTTGGCGCCGCGCAGATGGCAAACGTCCTCGATCCGGAGTGGGCGAAAGCGCTGACGCTGGCGGTCGCGTTGTCGATGGCGGCGACGCCTGTGCTGCTGGTGATGCTGACGCGCCTGGAAAAATCGGGCAGCGAGCATGAGCGCGAGGCCGACGAGATCGACGAGGAGCAGCCGCGCGTCATCATCGCCGGATTTGGCCGCTACGGGCAGATCGTGGGTCGTTTACTGCTGTCGAGCGGAGTGAAAATGGTCATCCTCGATCACGATCCCGACCATGTCGATACCCTGCGTAAATTTGATATGAAGGTGTTTTACGGGGATGCAACCCGCGTCGATCTGCTGGAATCCGCCGGGGCGGCAAAAGCCGAGGTGTTGATTAACGCCATTGACGATCCGGAAACCAGCATGCAGATGGTGGAGCTGGTAAAAGAACATTTCCCGGCGCTGACCATAATTTCCCGCGCGCGCGATGTGGATCACTACATCCGGTTGCGACAGGCTGGCGTAGAGGCGCCCGAGCGTGAAACGTTTGAAGGTGCGCTGAAGTCTGGCCGCGTGGCGCTGGAAAACCTGGGGCTCGGGGCGTATGAAGCGCGTGAGCGTGCAGACCTGTTCCGCCGCTTTAATACCGAGATGGTTGAAGAGATGGCGGCGATGGCCGGCAGTACGGCCACCGAGCGCGCGGCGGTGTTCAAACGCACCAGCGCGATGCTGACGGAAATCATTAACGAGGACCGTAACCACCTGTCGCTGATCCAGCGCCATGGCTGGCAGGGCACGGAAGAGGGCAAGCATACCGGCGATCCGGCTGACGAGCCCGAGAGTAAACCTTCCGCGTGAAGTGGAGTTGCCAGCAATATTAAAAAATTTCTTTATCTTTACCCTGCCGCCAGTCGACGAAAGATTAAGCTTTCCGTATAGTGGCGGCAATTTTTTGCATCCGGGAAATTTTCAATGATCAGTCTGATTGCAGCGCTGGCGGTGGACCGCGTTATCGGTATGGAAAATGCCATGCCGTGGAACCTGCCTGCCGATCTCGCATGGTTTAAACGTACTACGTTAAACAAGCCGGTAGTGATGGGCCGCCTGACCTGGGAGTCGATTGGTCGTCCATTGCCGGGCCGTAAGAATATCGTTATCAGCAGCCAGCCGGGCACTGACGATCGCGTCGAATGGGTAAAATCAGTAGACGAGGCGATTGCTGCATGCGGCAATGCCGAAGAGATCATGGTGATTGGCGGTGGGCGCGTCTACGAGCAGTTCCTGCCAAAAGCGCAGAAGCTGTATCTGACCCACATTGATGCAGAAGTGGAAGGGGATACCCATTTCCCGGACTACGATCCGGACGAGTGGGAATCGGTATTCAGCGAATTCCACGACGCGGATGCACAGAACTCCCACAGCTACTGCTTCGAGATTCTGGAACGTCGTTAAGTGATTTTCCCTCTCCCGGCCGGGAGAGGGAATAGCGTATCAGGAGGCAACGGCCTCACTTTCTCCTAAGTCCAGCTGTCGGTTGGACGGCTGCACAAAGTAAGCTTTATCTTCCCAGCGTAAGCAGGTTAACTCTCCGCCCCAGCAGCATCCGGTATCCAGACCGTAAATCCCTTCCGGTGTTCCTTTTCCTTCCAGCGCAGCCCAGTGACCAAACACCACGCTGTACTCGCTTGTCACCGGCCCCGGAATGGCAAACCACGGTTTGAGCGGAGCGGGCGCGCTTTCCGGCGTCTCTTTGGAATACATATCCAGCTGTCCGTTCGGGAAGCAGAAACGCATGCGGGTGAACGCGTTGGTGATAAAGCGCAGACGGGCCAGACCGCTCAGTTCCTCGCTCCAGTGGTTCGGCATATCGCCGTACATGGCATCAAGGAAGAAAGGATACGAGTCGCTCGCCAGCACCGCTTCAACGTCACGCGCGCAGGTTTTTGCCGTCTCAAGATCCCATTGTGGGGTGACCCCGGCATGCGCCATGACCAGCTTTTTCTCTTCGTCGATCTGCAGCAGGGGCTGACGGCGCAGCCAGTTAATCAGATCGTCCGCGTCCGGCGCTTCCAGCAGTGGGGTGAGGCGATCTTTAGGTTTGTTGCGGCTGATCCCGGCGAAAACCGCCAGCAGATGCAGATCGTGATTGCCTAGCACCATGCGCACGCTGTCGCCCAGCGATTTGACGAAACGTAATACTTCAAGGGAGCCGGGGCCACGCGCGACTAAATCGCCCGTCAGCCAGAGCGTGTCCTGTCCTGGCGTAAAGTCGACCTGTTTTAATAATGCGATCAGTTCATCGTAGCAACCGTGAACGTCGCCAATCAGATATGTAGACATTAGATTAATGAATGAGTGTGGTTACGGCGAGACGGAACACAGGAATGGCAACGCGGAAATCATTGCCATCGACGTCGACCATTTCATAATGGCCTTGCATGGTACCCATCGGCGTTTCAATCACCGCGCCGCTGGTGTACTGGTACTCTTCGCCAGGGGCGATATGGGGCTGCTCACCGACCACACCTTCACCCTGAACTTCGATTTCGCGGCCATTGCCGTTAGTGATAAGCCAGTAGCGCCCGCGCAGCTGCACGGGCATCCGCCCCAGATTACGAATGGTCACGGTGTAAGCGAAAACAAAACGTTCTTCCTCCGGAGAGGACTGTGATTCAACATAGACGCTTTGTACATGGACACATACGCGGGGCGAATCAATCATGGCTTAACTCTCCTTCGGCGGCGCATTATCGCTGATGTAATTAGCCAGCTTGCAGTACTGCTCTACGGAAATATTCTCCGCACGCATTGCCGGGTCGATCCCCAGCTCGGCTAACACCTCAACGGTAAACGAATTGCTCAGGCTGTTACGGATCGTTTTACGGCGCTGGTTAAAGGCTTCAGTGGTAATGCGGCTCAGTACGCGCAGATCTTTAACCGGATACGGTTTCGTCTTGTGCGGCACAAGGCGCACAACAGCTGAATCCACTTTCGGTGGCGGTGTGAACGCTGACGGCGGTACTTCGAGTACCGGGATCACGTTGCAGTAATACTGTGCCATCACGCTTAAACGACCATACGCTTTACTGTTCGGGCCTGCAACCAGACGGTTAACAACCTCTTTTTGCAACATGAAGTGCATGTCGGCAATGGCATCAGTATAGCTAAAGAGGTGGAACATAAGCGGCGTGGAGATGTTGTACGGCAGGTTGCCGAAGACGCGCAGCGGCTGGCCCATTTTTTCCGACAGTTCGCCAAAGTTCATGGTCATGGCGTCCTGCTGATAGATGGTCAGCTTCGGCCCGAGGAACGGGTGCGTTTGCAGGCGTGCGGCCAGATCGCGGTCCAGTTCGATGACGGTCAGCGCGTCGAGGCGTTCGCCTACCGGCTCGGTCAGCGCGGCAAGGCCCGGGCCGATTTCGACCATCGCCTGACCTTTTTGCGGATTAATAGCCGAGACAATGCTTTCGATCACGAACTGATCGTTAAGGAAGTTTTGCCCGAAACGTTTACGGGCTAAGTGGCCCTGGTGGACTCGATTAGTCATTGAGTATTAACAATCATTTTGATGGCGAGATTAAGCGCCGTAATAAAACTGCCGACATCCGCTTTCCCCTGGCCTGCCAGATCCAGCGCAGTACCGTGGTCAACGGACGTTCGAATAAAGGGTAAACCGAGGGTGATATTCACTCCGCGGCCAAAGCCCTGGTATTTTAGCACGGGCAGGCCCTGATCGTGGTACATCGCGAGCACGGCGTCGGCATTATCCAGGTATTTCGGCTGGAAAAGGGTATCCGCAGGCAGCGGCCCGCTGAGGTTCATCCCCTTCGCCCGCATTTCGTCGAGCACCGGAATAATGGTGTCGATCTCTTCGGTCCCCATGTGCCCGCCTTCTCCGGCGTGCGGATTCAGGCCGCAGACCAGCACGTGCGGCTGCGGGATCCCAAATTTTGTCTGCAGATCGTGATGCAAAATCCCGATGATCTCGCGCAGGAGTTCAGGGGTGATCGCGTCAGGAATGGCTTTGATCGGCAGATGGGTGGTCACCAGCGCAACGCGCATCTCCTCCGTCGCCAGCATCATCACCACTTTCGGGCTGTGCGAGCGCTCTTCGAAGAATTCCGTATGCCCGGTAAAGGGTATACCCGCTTCGTTGATGACGCCTTTGTGGACGGGGCCGGTGATCAGAGCGGCAAATTCGCCCTTCAGGCAACCGTCGCAGGCGCGCGCAAGGGTTTCAACGACATAGTGACCGTTTTCCGTGCTGAGCTGGCCCGGGATGACCGGCGTACGAAGGGGAACTGAAAGAAGGGTGAGCGTACCGGCTTGCTGGGGTGCAGGCTGTTGGCCTTCAACGTAAGGGATGAGCGTTAAAGGCAGACCGAGCAGCGTTGCCCGGTCTTGTAACAGTGTTGCATCGGCGCAGACAACCAGTTCTACCGGCCAGCTGCGCTGGGCGAGCTGGACAACGAGGTCAGGCCCAATCCCGGCGGGTTCGCCGGGCGTGATAACAACACGATGCTGTTTCATTAGTTGCTCAGAACTTTCACGTAAGCGCTGGCGCGTTGTTCCTGCATCCAGGTTGCTGCTTCTTCAGAGAACTTACGGTTAAACAGCATACGGTAGGCTCTGTCTTTCTGTGCCGCATCCGTTTTATCAACGTTACGGGTGTCCATCAGCTCGATCAGATGCCAGCCGAATGAAGAGTGGACCGGCGCGCTGATCTGGCCTTTGTTCAGCTTCATCAACGCATCGCGGAAGGCAGGATCGTAGATATCCGCAGCCGCCCAGCCCAGGTCGCCGCCCTGGTTAGCAGAGCCTGGATCCTGAGAGAACTCTTTTGCTGCTTTCGCAAATGAGGTTTTACCGCTCTTAATGTCAGCTGCGATCTGTTCCAGCTTCACACGCGCCTGATCGTCAGTCATGATCGGTGACGGTTTCAGAAGAATGTGGCGAGCGTGAACTTCGGTGACGGAGATATTTTGGCTCTGGCCGCGCAGATCGTTCACCTTCAGAATGTGGAAGCCCACGCCTGAACGAATAGGACCGACGATATCCCCTTTCTTCGCCGTGCTCAGCGCCTGGGCAAAGATGGATGGCAGCTCCTGAATACGGCCCCAGCCCATCTGGCCGCCTTTCAGCGCCTGTTGATCAGCGGAGTAGGTGATCGCCAGCTTGCCAAAGTCGCCGCCGTTACGCGCCTGTTCAACAATAGAACGCGCCTGGCTTTCGGCTTCCGCAGCCTGATCGGACGTTGGGTTCTCTGGCAGTGGGATCAGAATGTGGCTCAGGTTCAGCTCTGTGCTCGCATCGTTCTGGTTACCCACCTGTTTTGCCAGCGCGTCAACTTCCTGAGGCAGGATGGTAACGCGGCGACGCACTTCGTTGTTACGCACTTCCGAAATCAGCATCTCTTTACGGATCTGGTTACGGTAGGTGGCGTAGCTGATGCCGTCATAGGCCAGGCGGCTGCGCATCTGGTCTAAAGACATATTGTTCTGCTTCGCGATGTTAGCGATCGCCTGATCGAGCTGCTCGTCAGTGACCTTCACACCCATTTTCTGCCCCATCTGCAGAACGATCTGATCCATGATCAGACGCTCCAGGATTTGGTGGCGCAGCGTGGCGTCATCCGGAAGCTGTTGACCGGCTTCGCCCGAATTGAGCTTCACCGATTTCATCAGACCGTCAACGTCACTTTCAAGCACGACGCCGTTGTTCACCACAGCAGCGACTTTATCAACAACCTGGGGGGCCGCGAAGCTGGTATTCGCAACCATAGCGACACCGAGCAGCAGCGTTTTCCAGTTCTTCATACTTTTTCCATTTCAATTAACCGCAAAGCGGATTACGTTGCAAATCAAGCACATTACAAGGCGCTACTGTACGGCAGAATATTCGAGCGCAGCATTTTCTGCGTACCCAGACCGTAGTTGGAACTCAGGCCGCGTAACTCGAAGTTAAAGCCAATCACGTTATCGTATTTGCTCTGATTGTTTTGAGTATCCCAGCCGTTAAGCTTGCGTTCGTAGCCGACACGCAGCGCGTAACAGCAGGAGTTATATTGCAGACCCACCATCTGGTCAGCAGGTTTATTGGCGTTAGTGTCGAAGTAGTATGCGCCTACGATTGACCAGCGGTCGGCGATTGGCCAACTCGCTGCGCCACCCACCTGCGAGATACCGTCTTTATACTGTTCTGCACCAGCATATGATGGCAATGTTGCCTGAATATATTCCGGGCTGGCGTAACGATAAGTCAACTGCACCATACGGTCTTCATCGCGACGGTACTCAATAGCCGCACTACTTGTGGCAATATTATCGAGGCGAGTGTCATATTGCACACCACCGCGCAGACCCCAACGATCGGTCATACGCCAGTAAGTATCTCCCGCCCAGACCAGCGATCCCGTTTTGTTATCTTTCTCCCAGTTAATGTTGTCATCACCGGTGCGTGACTCGGTGAAATAGTAGATTTGACCAACAGAAACGTTAAAACGTTCAACGGCAGCATCATCATAAACACGTGTTGTGACGCCGGTCGTTAACTGGTTAGCAGACGCGATGCGGTCAAGACCGCCGTAAGTACGGTCACGGAACAGGCCGCTGTAGTCAGACTGCAGTAAAGAGGAGTCGTAGTTCTGGATTTTGCTCTGATCGCGATACGGCACGTACAAATACTGCATACGCGGTTCAAGCGTTTGGGTATAACCATCCGCCAGCAGAGCCATATCACGCTCGAAGATCAGCTTCCCGTCCATTTTGAACTGCGGAAGCGTTCGGTTGACCGACTCCTCAAGGTTGGCATTTCTACTGGCATTGTAATTATCGATATTTTTTTGCTGATAGTGAGTCGCCATCAGCTTGGCTTCGGTATTCAGGCTCGCCCAGTCGTTAGACCACGGCAGATTGATCGTCGGCTCAAGGTGAACACGCGTCGCTTCAGGCATGTCCGAATCCGTGTTAACGAAATGTACCGCCTGAGCGTAAACCCGGGTGTCGAATGGACCCACGTCATTCTGATACCAGTTAACGTCCAGCTGTGGCTCTGCCCCATATGTAGGCGTGGACTGGTCAGAAAATACCTGGAATTGCTTGGTCGAGACGGTTGCGTCAAAGTTCTGTACCGCATAGCCTACGCTGAATTTCTGCGTGGCATAGCCATCGGTACTTGAGCCGTATTTGGACGAGAAGTCATTAAAATAAGACGAATCGCTAACTTTGGTGTAGTCAACATTAAAGCGCCATACCTGATCCATTACCCCGGCATGCTGCCAGTAGAATAACCAGCGGTGCTTGTCGCCTTCGGTCGGATGCTCGTCCTGGAAGACTTTATCGGACGGCAGATAATCCAGCTCCATCAGACCCGCACCGGCGTGGGTCAGATAGCGGAACTCGTTCTCCCACATGATGTTGCCGCGCTTGTGGATATAGTGCGGCGTGATCGTCGCATCCATGTTTGGCGCGATGTTCCAGTAATACGGCAGGTAGAACTCAAAGTAGTTCGACGTGCTGTACTTGGCATTCGGGATCAGGAAACCGGAGCGACGTTTGTCACCGACGGGAAGCTGCAGATAAGGGCTGTAGAATATGGGTACTGGACCCAGCTTAAAGCGGGCGTTCCAGATCTCTGCGACCTGTTCTTCGCGGTCATGGATAACCTCGCTCCCGACCACGCTCCAGGTATTTGAACCCGGCAGACATGATGTGAACGTACCGTTTTCCAGGATCGTATAGCGGTTTTCACCGCGCTGTTTCATCAGGTCAGCGTCGCCGCGCCCCTGGCGACCCACCATCTGGTAATCACCTTTCCAGACGTTAGTATCTTTAGTATTCAGGTTTGACCAGGCTTTCGGACCTTTCAGGATGACCTGATTGTCGTCATAGTGCACATTACCCAGCGCATCCACCGTTCGTACCGGCTCGGCCGCACCTTCCGGCTGCTTCTGGTGCAGCTGCACTTCGTCTGCCTGCAGGCGGCTATTGCCCTGGTTAATATCTACATTGCCCGTAAACGTGGCATTGTCAGGGTAAGTCCCTTTCGAACTGTCGGCAGTAATGGTTACCGGCAAGCTATTTGTATCGCCACTCACCAGTGGGCGATTATAACTTGGGACGCCAAGCATACACTGCGAGGCGAGATCGGCCGCCAGCCCCTGTTGACTGTACAGGGCGGAGCCAATCATTGTGGCCAGGAGGGTGGGGATACGTTTTTTCATACGTTGTATTTTATTGTTCCGTCATCAGTGGCTACGGCTTACAAACGCTCAGAGACTATCTTACTCATCTGCGCAGTACCAGCGTTAATCCTGCCCGTTTGCGTGCCAGAGTGTTAGGCTCGCTATCGAATGACGAGTATGATAAAGCAAATTATAGGCGATGTCCTTCAATTGACCGTGACTTGAACACAGTGATGATGACGTTGCGTCGGCCAGGAATATGACTATCCGGGGAGTATATGCAGTATTGGGGTAAAATAATCGGCGTTGCGTTCGCCATCATCATGGGTGCCGGGTTCTGGGGGATTGTGCTTGGGCTTATTATCGGCCATATGTTTGATAAGGCGCGCAGCCGCAAAATGGCCTGGTTTGCCAATCAGCGCGAGCGTCAGTCACTCTTTTTCTCCACCACCTTTGAGGTCATGGGGCACTTAACCAAATCCAAAGGGCGTGTCACAGAAGCCGATATTCAGATTGCCAGCGTTTTTATGGATCGCATGAACCTGCACGGCGACTCCCGTCTGGCAGCGCAAAATGCGTTTCGCATCGGTAAGTCGGATAATTATCCGCTTCGCGAAAAAATGCGTCAGTTCCGCAGCATCTGCTTTGGACGTTTTGATTTAATTCGGATGTTTCTGGAAATTCAAATCCAGGCGGCCTTCGCAGACGGCTCACTTCACCCTAACGAACGTGACGTGCTGTACGTCATTGCGGAAGAGCTGGGCATCTCCCGCATGCAGTTCGACCAGTTCCTGCGCATGATGCAGGGCGGGGCACAGTTTGGCGGTGGCTATCACCAGCAGTCGTCCGGCGGTGCCTGGCAGCAGGCGCAGCGTGGTCCAACGCTGGAAGATGCCTGCAATGTGCTTGGCGTTAAGCCCTCTGACGATCAGACCACGATCAAACGTGCCTATCGTAAGCTTATGAGCGAGCACCATCCGGACAAGCTGGTCGCGAAAGGCTTACCGCCAGAAATGATGGAGATGGCAAAGCAAAAAGCGCAGGAAATTCAGAAAGCGTACGAACTGATTAAAGAGAAGAAAGGTTTCAAATAGAAAAAGCCCGACGATGTCGGGCTTTTTTTTAGAAGTCCACCGGGGCTTTAAACGTCATCGCGTTACCGAAGGCCGGATGGGTGATGGTGAGCGTCTGCGCGTGCAGCTGCAGACGTGGCGCTAAGGCCAGCGCTTCAGGCGGCGCGTAAAACCTGTCGCCCAGAATCGGATGACCCAGCGCAAGCATATGCACGCGCAGCTGGTGCGAGCGTCCGGTAATCGGCTTTAGCAGGACGCGCGCGGTATTATCCGGCGCGTACTCAAGCACTTCGTACTCGGTCTGCGCGGCCTTGCCGGTTTCATAACACACCTTCTGCTTTGGCCGGTTCGGCCAGTCGCAGATCAGCGGTAAATCCACCAGCCCTTCGGCCTGCGCCGGGTGACCCCAGACGCGGGCGACATACTGCTTCTTCGGCTCGCGCTCGCGGAACTGGCGCTTCAGCTCGCGTTCCGCCGCTTTGTTCAGCGCCACCACAATCACGCCGCTGGTGGCCATATCCAGGCGATGGACAGACTCCGCCTGAGGATAATCGCGCTGAATGCGCGTCATCACGCTGTCTTTGTGCTCGTCCAGACGACCCGGCACGGACAACAGCCCGCTGGGCTTGTTGACCACCATAATGTGTTCATCCTGATACAGAATGACCAGCCAGGGATCCTGCGGCGGATTGTACGGCTCCATCACCATCTTGCGCTCCGGTTACTGATGCGTCACAACGATAAGACGCAGGGCATCCAGGCGCCAGCTAGCCTGATTGAGGCTTTCCAGCACCTGCTGACGGTTGCTTTCAATCGCTGCCAGTTCGTCGTCGCGGATGTTCGGGTTGACGGCTTTTAACGCCTCCAGACGGGACAGCTCCGCAGACAGTTTCTCGTCGGCTTCACTGCGCGCGGCGTCAATCAGCGCTCTGGCCGCTTTTTCAATCTGGGTTTCGCCCAGTTGCAGAATCGCGTGCACATCCTGCTGTACCGCGTTCACCAGCTTGCTGCCCGTATGGCGGTTTACCGCGCTCAGCTGTCGGTTGAAACTCTCGAATTCAACCTGTCCTGCCAGGTTAGTGCCGTTTTTGTCCAGCAGCAGGCGGACGGGCGTTGGCGGCAGGAAGCGGGTGAGCTGCAGCTGTTTCGGCGCCTGCGCTTCCACAACGTAAATCAGCTCCAGCAGCAGCGTTCCCACCGGCAGCGCCTTGTTTTTTAACAGGGAGATAGTGCTGCTGCCGGTATCGCCGGAGAGAATCAGGTCCAGCCCATTGCGGATCAGCGGGTGTTCCCAGGTGATGAACTGGGCATCTTCACGGGACAGCGCCACATCACGCTCGAAGGTGATGGTGCAGCCATCTTCCGGCAGGCCCGGGAAATCCGGAACCAGCATGTGATCGGACGGGGTCAGGACAATCAGGTTCTCGCCGCGATCGTCCTGGTTGATGCCGACGATGTCGAACAGGTTCATCGAGAAGCTGATCAGGCTGGTGTCGTCATCCTGCTCTTCGATGCTCTCTGCCAGCGCCTGCGCTTTCTCACCGCCGTTGGAATGGATCTCCAGCAGGCGATCGCGGCCCTGCTCCAACTGAGCTTTCAGCGCATCGTGCTTCTCACGGCAGGACTTGATCAGCTCATCAAACCCTTCTGTGTTTTCCGGCGCGGCCAGGTAGCCGATCAGATCGCCATGCACTTGATCATAAATGGTGCGGCCCGTCGGGCAGGTATGTTCAAACGCGTCCAGACCTTCGTGGAACCAGCGTACCAGCACGGACTGCGCGGTTTTTTCCAGATACGGCACGTGGATCTGAATATCATGCGCCTGACCGATACGATCCAGACGGCCGATACGCTGCTCCAGCAGATCCGGGTTAAACGGCAGATCGAACATCACCAGGTTGCTGGCGAACTGGAAATTACGACCTTCAGATCCGATTTCCGAGCACAGCAGAACCTGTGCGCCGCTGTCCTCTTCCCCGAACCACGCCGCGGCGCGGTCGCGCTCGACGATGGACATGCCTTCGTGGAACACGGCGGCGCGAATGCCTTCACGCTCGCGCAGAACCTGTTCCAGCTGCAGCGCGGTGGCCGCTTTGGCGCAGATCACCAGCACTTTCTGGGAGCGGTGCGCGGTCAGGTAGCCCATCAGCCACTCCACGCGCGGGTCGAAGTTCCACCAGGTGCCGGTATCGCCTTCAAATTCCTGGTAGATTTGTTCCGGATAAAGCATGTCGCGGGCGCGCTCTTCCTGGGTTTTGCGCGCCCCCATAATGCCGGAGACTTTAATCGCCGTCTGATACTGCGTCGGCAGCGGCAGTTTAATCGTATGCAGCTCGCGTTTCGGGAAGCCTTTAACGCCGTTACGGGTGTTACGGAACAGCACGCGGCTGGTTCCGTGGCGGTCCATCAGCATGTCGATCAGCTCTTTACGCGCGGATTCCGCGTTGTCGCTGTCGCTGTTCGCAGCCTGCAAAAGCGGCTCGATATCCTGCTCGCCAATCAGATCGCTCAGGGTGTTGAGCTCGTCATCAGAAAGACGCTTGCCCGCCAGCAGCATGGCGACGGCATCCGCGACCGGACGGTAGTTATTCTGTTCTTCCACGAACTGCGCAAAGTCGTGGAAACGGTTTGGATCGAGCAGGCGCAAGCGGGCGAAGTGGCTTTCCAGACCAAGCTGCTCCGGCGTTGCGGTCAGCAGCAGAACGCCAGGCACGCGCTCCGCAAGCTGCTCGATAGCCATGTATTCGCGGCTCGGCGCGTCTTCGCTCCAGACCAGATGGTGCGCTTCGTCAACAACCATAATGTCCCACTCGGCATCGCACAGGTGCTCAAGACGCTGCTTGCTGCGGCGCACGAAGTCCAGGGAGCAAATGACCAGCTGTTCGGTTTCAAACGGGTTGTCGGCGTCGTGCTGCGCTTCGGCATAGCGTTCATCGTCGAACAGGGAGAAACGCAGGTTAAAGCGGCGCAGCATTTCAACCAGCCACTGGTGCTGCAGAGTTTCTGGCACCACGATCAGCACGCGTTCTGCAGCGCCGGAAAGCAGCTGTTGATGCAGGATCATGCCCGCTTCGATGGTTTTACCCAGGCCCACTTCATCTGCCAGCAGCACGCGCGGCGCGTGGCGACGGCCCACGTCGTGGGCGATGTTCAGCTGGTGGGGGATCAGGCTGGTGCGCTGGCCGCGCAGGCCGCTCCACGGCATGCGGTACTGTTCACTCTGGAACTTACGCGCGCGATAGCGCAGGGAGAAGCGATCCATACGGTCGATTTGCCCGGCAAACAGGCGGTCCTGCGGCTTACTGAACACCAGTTTGCTGTCGAGCAGCACTTCACGCAGGACGACATTGGCTTCATCCGTATCAAGACGAGTACCAATGTAGGCGAGCAGTCCATTCTCTTCTTTTACGTCTTCAATCTTGAGCTGCCAGCCGTCATGGCTGGTCACGGTGTCACCCGGATTAAACATCACGCGGGTTACAGGGGAGTCATTGCGAGCGTACAGACGGTTTTCACCGGTGGCAGGGAAGAGGAGGGTAACCATACGCGTATCGATTGCTACGACGGTTCCTAATCCAAGTTCGCTTTCTGTATCGCTGATCCAGCGTTGACCAAGTGTAAAAGGCATAGTTGTTCGGCTCTAATCTTTAATTGCAGGCAATAGTTCGACTACCGTCAAAAAAGACGGTCATCGAAAAATGGGTCCGGGAATGGAAAGGGCGCTATGGTACTGGATGGCAGCCATTTCGTCACGCGTCAAAATAGGCCAAGTTGCCCTGTCACTAGTGTAGCAAAATCATCGTCGATGAAGGGCAAAATTCCGTCGGCAACCGGCTGAAGCTGACGCGTCAGATAGTGTTCGTAATCCAGAGGAGAATGCTGATAATCCACAGGTTCCGGGCCGCTAGTGGTCCAGACGTATTTAATGGTTCCCCGGTTTTGATATTGCGGCGCGCGGCCACGGCGGACGTTTTCTTCATCCGCCAGACGCGCGGCGCGTACGTGCGGAGGAACGTTGCGCTGGTACTCCGCCAGCGGGCGGCGCAGGCGCTTGCGGTATACAAGCTGCGCGTCAAGTTCGCCCGCCATCAGGCTGGCTATCGTCTCGCGCACGTAGTCCTGATACGGCTCATTGCGAAACACCCGCAGATAGAGCGTCTGCTGGAACTGCTGCGCCAGCGGCGTCCAGTCGGTACGTACCGTCTCCAGCCCTTTAAACACCATCCGCTGCGCGTCACCTTCCTGAATCAGCCCGGCGTAGCGCTTTTTGCTGCCCTGATCGGTGCCGCGGATGGTGGGCATTAAAAAGCGGGCGAAATGGGTTTCAAATTCCAGCTCCAGCGCGCTGGTTAACCGCTCTTTCTGCAAATGTTCCTGCCACCAGTCGTTCACGAAGGCGACCAGCGCTTTGCCGATTTGCGCGGCGTCGTCTTCAGAGTGCGCGCCCTTAAGCCACACAAAGGTGGAGTCCGTGTCGCCGTAGATGACGTCATAGCCCCGGGACTCAATCAGCGCTTTGGTCTGGCGCATGATCTCGTGCCCGCGCATGGTGATCGAGGAGGCCAGACGCGGATCAAAGAAGCGGCAGGCGCTGGTGCCCAGCACGCCGTAAAAAGCATTCATAATGATTTTTAGCGCCTGAGAAAGGGGCTTGTTGCCGTGGCGCTTGGCCTCATCGCGGCCGTGCCAGATGTTTCCCACGATTTCAGGCAGGCAGTGTTTTTCCCGCGAGAAGCGTGCGCCGAGGAAGCCTTCGGTGCTGTGCTCATCATCAGGCTGGGCCAGGCCTTCCACCAGCCCGACGGGGTCGATCAGGAAGGTGCGGATAATCGACGGGTAGAGGCTTTTGTAATCCAGTACCAGAACGGAGTCATACAATCCTGGCCGGGAGTCCATCACATACCCGCCGGGACTTGCCTGCGGCGGCACGTCCCCGAGGTTGGGGGCGACGTATCCTGCCCGATGCATCCGCGGAAAATAGAGGTGGCTAAAGGCCGCTACGGAGCCGCCGTGTCTGTCGACGGCCAGGCCGTTTACCGTCGCGCGCTCCAGCAGGAACGGCATAATCTCGGTTTTGTGGAAGATCTGCGTGACCAGCTCGCAGTCTTTCAGGTTATAGGTGGCGAGCGCGGGTTTGTCTTCGTTAAAGCGCCGGTCAATTTCGTCCATTCTGTCCCAGGGGTTGTCGATGGATTTGCCTTCGCCAAGCAGCTCCTGCGCGACGGCTTCCAGGGAGAATGAAGAGAAGTTCCAGAAGGCGGATTTTAGCGCCTCGATGCCGTCGATAATCAGGCGACCGTTAGCCTGCGCGAAGAAAACGCCGTTCTTAAAACCGTGTTCGCGCCATTCCAGCTCGCTGTTTCCGCGCCCCAGCATCAGCGGGATGCGGTAGCGCTCGGCGTGCTTTTGCAGCACGCGCAGGTCAAACTGCACCACGTTCCAGCCGATCAGGACGTCGGGGTCGTTGTCGGCAAACCACTGGTTAAGCTTCTCCAGCAGCTGCGGGCGGCTGTTGACGTACTCAAGCCGGAAATCCAGCGCGGAGGCATCGCCATTCGGCGGCCCGAGCATATAGACAACCCGATCGCCGCAGCCTTCCAGACCGATGCAGTACAGTTCGCCGTGGCGGGTGGTTTCAATATCCAGTGAGACCCACTTCAGCGGCGGGCGGTAGTGCGGATTGGGCTTCAGGCGCGCGTTAACGAGGCTGCCGCTATGATCGGTGCCGTCGACCCAGACGGGGGCGGTAATAAACCGCTCCATCAGAAAGCGTTCCGGTGGGCGAATATCCGCCTCGTAGAGCGTCACGCCCGCCTCGCGGAGCAGCTTTTCATAGCGCATCAGCTGACGATGGGCGCGACAGTAGAGGCCGTAAACCGGCTGACGGTGGAAATCTTTCAGCTCAAGCGGAGTGATGCGCCAGCCGTTTTCGCCGCGCAGCAGCTGCTTCACCTTCTCGACGTGGGCTTCAGGAATAAAGGCAACGGATTCCTGCGGCGGCAGCGTAACGTGTAGCGGACCGTTGTCGGTTGCCAGCCAGAACGCGACCTCGGTGCCCTGAGGGGTATCCCGCCAGTGTCGGGTCAGTAAAAAACCTTCTTGCGCCTGCGCCACGCCGTTATCCCAGAAAACAAAACCAGGCCTGATTATAGCCTGGTTAAGGTTGTTTTGCTGGGGTTTTATACAGTGTCTGTTTTGCCAGATAGCGCTGCGCTTGTCCAGCCTGCAAGCTACTGCCCGTAATAGGCCTTCGCGCCGTGCTTGCGCAGGTAATGCTTTTCCAGCAGGGTTTGCTGCATATCCGGCAGCTGCGGCGCCAGCTGGCGACAGAAGATCCCCATATAGGCGACCTCTTCGAGCACGATGGCGTTATGCACCGCGTCTTCTGCGTTTTTACCCCAGGCAAACGGGCCGTGGGAGTGCACCAGCACGCCGGGCATCTGCGCCGCGTCGATACCCTGTTTTTCGAAGGTTTCAACAATCACGTTACCCGTTTCCCACTCGTACTCACCGCCGATCTCCGCATCGGTCATCAGACGCGTGCAGGGAATGGTGCCGTAAAAGTAGTCCGCGTGGGTGGTGCCGGTCGCCGGGATGGACTGGCCCGCCTGCGCCCAGATGGTGGCGTGGCGCGAATGGGTATGCACGATGCCGCCGATGCTCGGGAATGAGCGGTACAGCAGGCGGTGAGTCGGCGTATCGGAGGACGGTTTTTTCTTACCTTCGACCACTTCGCCGGTCTCGAGGCTGACAACGACCATATCGTCTGCGGTCATCACCGTGTAATCCACGCCGGAAGGCTTAATCACCAACACGCCTTTTTCGCGGTCAACGGCGCTGACGTTGCCCCAGGTCAGGGTGACCAGATTATGTTTCGGCAGCGCCAGGTTGGCTTCGAGCACCTGACGTTTGAGATCGTCTAACATTGTTGTCTCCCTGCCCGGTGAGCGTAGCGTCACCGGGCATTCCGTACTTAGCGTTTTGAACCGTAATAGACTTCGTTCCAGCGCAGCGCGTCTTTAAAGGCGGGCAGGCGGGTATCGTTATCAATCACGGTCAGCTCGATATCGTGCAGCTCGGCGAACTGACGCATGTCGTTCAGATCAAGGGCGTGGCTGAACACCGTGTGGTGCGCGCCGCCGGCCAGGATCCATGCCTCAGAGGCGGTTGGCAGATCAGGCTGCGCTTTCCACAGGGCGTTGGCGACCGGCAGTTTCGGCAGAGAGTGCGGCGTTTCAACCGCATCGACGCAGTTCACCAGCAGGCGGAAGCGATCGCCCAGGTCGATCAGGCTGGCGTTGATGGCCGGGCCCGTACGGGTGTTGAAGATCAGGCGCGCCGGATCGGCTTTACCGCCGATGCCGAGGTACTGCACGTCGAGGATCGGTTTCTCTTCCACGGCGATCGTCGGGCACACTTCCAGCATGTGCGAGCCGAGCACCAGGTCGTTGCCGTTTTCGAAGTGATAGGTGTAGTCCTCCATAAAGGAGGTGCCGCCCTGCAGACCGGTCGACATCACCTTCATGATGCGAAGCAGAGCGGCAGTTTTCCAGTCGCCTTCGCCCGCAAAGCCGTAGCCCTGCTGCATCAGACGTTGTACCGCCAGGCCCGGCAGCTGTTTCAGGCCGTGGAGGTCTTCAAAGGTAGTGGTAAAGGCGTGGAAGCCGCCCTGTTCCAGGAAGCGCTTCATGCCCAGCTCGATGCGCGCCGCGTCCAGCACGTTCTGACGCTTGTCGCCGTTGATTTGTGCCGCAGGCGTCAGGCGATAGCTGCTTTCGTACTCGTCCACCAGCGCGCTCACGTCGCCGTCGCTGATTTCATTCACCACCTGCACCAGGTCGCCCACGGCCCAGGTATTTACGGAGAAGCCGAACTTGATCTGCGCGGCCACTTTGTCGCCGTCGGTGACCGCCACTTCACGCATGTTGTCGCCGAAACGCACTACTTTCAGATGGCGGGTATCCTGTTTGGATACTGCCTGGCGCATCCAGGAGCCGATACGCTGTTGCGCTTTGCCATCCTGCCAGTGGCCGGTGACCACCGCGTGCTGCTGGCGCATACGCGCGCCGATGAAGCCGAACTCGCGGCCGCCGTGCGCGGTCTGGTTCAGGTTCATAAAGTCCATGTCGATGCTGTCCCACGGCAGGGAGGCGTTGAACTGGGTATGGAACTGCAGCAGCGGCTTGTTGAGGATAGACAGGCCGTTAATCCACATTTTAGCGGGTGAGAAGGTGTGCAGCCACACCACCAGACCGGCGCATTTATCGTCGTAGTTGGCGTCGCGGCAGATGTGGGTAATTTCATCCGGCGTGGTGCCCAGCGGTTTCAGCACCAGTTTGCACGGCAGTTTAGCTTCCGCATTCAGCGCGTTAACGACGTGCTCCGCGTGTTTCGTCACCTGCTGCAGCGCTTCCGGTCCGTACAGATGCTGGCTGCCAATCACAAACCACACTTCATAGTTATTAAAAATGGTCATCATCGTGTCCTTAATGGGTCAGGGTTGCCGTAGTGTCCGCGGTGCTTTTGGCCGGGGCGGCGACAGGGAGATAGTGAAGTTCGGCGCTTTTTGCCCATTGCTGGTAGCGCTGATAAAGCTGTTCAAAGCGCTGTGCCTGTTGGGTGCGCGGCTGGAGCGTGTTTTCGACGGCGCTCGCCATATGCTGCTGTGCGGTCGGGATGTCGGCATGGACGCCCGCGGCCACGGCGGCGAAAATCGCCGCGCCCAGCGCGCAGCACTGATCGGAGGCCACAATCTGCAGCGGACGGTTCAGCACGTCGCAGCAGGCCTGCATGATCACCGGGTTTTTACGGGCGATGCCGCCCAGCGCCATCACGTTGTTCACGTCGATGCCCTGCCCGGTGAAGCACTCCATAATGGCGCGGGCACCGAAGGCCGTTGCGGCAATCAGACCGCCGAACAGCGCGGGCGCGTCGGTCGCCAGGTTGAGATCCGCGATCACCCCTTTCAGGCGCTGGTTGGCAAACGGCGTGCGGCGGCCGTTAAACCAGTCCAGCACCACCGGGAGGTGATCGAGAGACGGATTTTTGGCCCAGGCGTCGGTAAGCTGCGGCAGAAGCTGCTTTTTGCTCTCTGCTATCTGTGTTTTCAGTTCAGGATGCGCCGCCGCCAGCTGGTCCAGCGGCCAGCCGAGCACGCGGCCAAACCAGGCATAGATATCGCCAAACGCGGACTGACCGGCTTCCAGACCGATAAAGTCCGGCACCACGCTGCCGTCAACCTGGCCGCAGATGCCTTTCACCGCGCGGTCGCCGACGGTGCCTTTATCCGCCGTCAGGATGTCGCAGGTGGAGGTTCCGATGACTTTGACCAGCGTGTTTGGCTGTGCGCCCGCACCCACGGCGCCCATATGGCAGTCAAAGGCGCCGCCGGAGATGGCCACGTTCTGAGGCAGGCCGAGGCGCGTCGCCCACTCTTCGCAGAGGGTGCCGACCGGAATATCAGCGGTGAAGGTGTCGGTAAACAGCGGGTACGTCAGGCTCTTGTTGATGATCGGATCGAGCTCGTCGAAGAACGTGGCCGGAGGCAGACCGCCCCAGCTTTCGTGCCACAGGGATTTATGCCCGGCGCTGCAGCGGCCGCGGCGGATATCCTGCGGGCGAGTGGTGCCGGAGAGCAGGGCAGGCACCCAGTCGCACAGCTCAACCCATGACGCCGCAGCCTGCGCAACGGCTGCGTCGGCCCGAGTGACGTGAAGGATCTTGGCCCAGAACCATTCGCTGGAATAAATCCCGCCGATGTAGCGCGAGTAGTCTGTCTTGCCCGGCTGATGGCACAGGCGCGTAATGGCTTCAGCCTCTTCTACGGCGGTGTGGTCTTTCCACAGCACAAACATGGCGTTCGGGTTGTCGGCAAACTCCGGGCGCAGCGCCAGCACGCGGCCTTCGGCATCCACAGGGGCCGGCGTGGAGCCGGTGCTGTCGACGCCAATCCCGACAATTTCAGACCGCTGGGCGTCGGTCAGTTCGGCCAGGACGGTTTTGATCGCCGCTTCCATCGACTCGATATAGTCACGCGGGTGGTGACGGAACTGGTTGTTAGGCGCATCGCAGTAGCGCCCCTCTTGCCAGCGCGGATACCACTCAACGCTGGTTGCTATCTCCTGGCCGGACGTACAGTCCACTGCCAGCGCGCGAACTGAATCGCTGCCAAAATCGAGGCCAATCGCAATTGCCATGGTGTTGCTCCATCGAAAAAACAGGTATGGAAGAACATTAGAGACTGGGGAAAAAAGTCGTCAGGCAGGATCCGCTAATCTTATGGACTAAATTGCTGTTACGACGGAAAGTGTGACGCCGTGCAAATATTCAATGTGGACATTTCTGCCGCACTTATAGACACTTTTGTTACTGGTTATCTGTCTGCTCTGGCGGAGAAATCAGGGGGAAAGGCTGAAACATGGCGGACGTAAAAGCGGCGTGATGCTTTTTGGATCTTTTCGCGGGCCATTTTTAACCTGAATTTAGTGATATGGACAATTGGTTTCCTTCAGGACCCTTGGGAGAACTGAATCTATGGCCGAAACGCAGAACGATCCCCTGCTGCCGGGATACTCGTTTAACGCGCACCTTGTGGCGGGGCTGACCCCTATCGAGGCTGAGGGATATCTCGACTTTTACGTCGACCGACCGCTCGGAATGAAAGGGTATATCCTCAACCTGACCGTGCGGGGGGAAGGGATCATCAAGAACGGTGACCAGCAGTTCGTCTGCCGCCCGGGGGATATCCTGCTGTTCCCGCCGGGGGAGATCCACCACTATGGCCGTCATCCGGATGCCAAAGAGTGGTATCACCAGTGGGTCTACTTCCGTCCGCGCGCCTACTGGCAGGAGTGGCTTTCCTGGCCGGCTATTTTTGCACACACCGGGTTTTATCGCCCGGATGAGGTGCATCTGGCGCAGTTTCGCGAGCTTTTTGCGCAGATTATCGAGGCGGGGCAGGCCGGTGGTCGCTACGCCGAACTGCTGGCGATAAACCTCCTTGAACAGCTGCTGCTGCGGCGGATGGAGGCGATTAACGCGTCGCTTAACCCCCCGCTGGACAACCGCGTGCGCGACGCCTGCCAGTACATCAGCGACCACCTGGCCGATAGCCAGTTCGATATCGCCAGCGTTGCTCAGCACGTCTGCCTGTCGCCGTCGCGGCTGTCGCATCTTTTCCGCCAGCAGCTGGGCGTCAGCGTGCTGAGCTGGCGCGAGGATCAGCGCATTAGCCAGGCAAAGCTGCTGCTCAGCACCACCCGGATGCCGATTGCCACCGTGGGACGCAACGTGGGCTTTGAGGATCAGCTCTATTTCTCCCGGGTATTTAAAAAATGCACCGGTGCCAGCCCGAGCGAATTCCGCGCGGGATGTGAATAAACGGTAAAAAAAGATAAACAAACAGGTGAATGCAGAAAGCAACCTGTAAACTATTCAGACAATTGTTGCCTTGACGTGGTGCGGGGCGCTAAGCAGAATCGCTGATTCGTTTTCTGACCGGAATAGTTA
Source organism: Enterobacter sp. 01-M-02-SI-ECC (assembly GCF_047530595.1). Taxonomy (NCBI): domain Bacteria; kingdom Pseudomonadati; phylum Pseudomonadota; class Gammaproteobacteria; order Enterobacterales; family Enterobacteriaceae; genus Enterobacter; species Enterobacter sp. 01-M-02-SI-ECC. Next base: position 123,913 of record NZ_JBLKCZ010000005.1, read on the forward strand.
TGCAGGCATTGCTGGAACACTTTATTACCCAGTCCGTTATGTACTCGCTCATCGCCGTGGCGCTGGTGGCGTTTCTGGAATCGCTGGCGCTGGTTGGGCTGATCCTGCCCGGCACCGTGATGATGGCAGGGCTTGGGGCGCTGATTGGCAGCGGCGAGGTTAATTTCTGGCAGGCATGGCTGGCCGGGATAATCGGCTGCCTGCTCGGCGACTGGATCTCCTTCTGGCTGGGCTGGCGCTTTAAGAAGCCGCTGCACCGCTGGTCGTTCATGAAAAAGAACAAAGCCCTGCTGGATAAAACCGAGCATGCGCTGCATCAGCACAGCATGTTTACCATCCTCGTCGGCCGCTTTGTCGGGCCAACGCGTCCGCTGGTGCCGATGGTGGCGGGAATGCTGGATCTGCCCGTCGCAAAATTCGTGGTGCCGAACATTATCGGCTGCGTCTTCTGGCCGCCGTTCTACTTCCTGCCGGGGATCCTCGCGGGCGCTGCCATCGATATTCCTGACGGTATGCAAAGCGGTGAGTTTAAGTGGCTGCTGCTGGGTACGGCTGTGCTGCTGTGGCTGGCGGCATGGCTCTGCTGGCGGCTGTGGCGCAGCGCGAAAGCCAGCGTCGATCGTCTGACGCGCTATCTCCCGCGCACTCGTCTTTTGTGGCTGGCCCCGCTGACGCTGGGCGTGGCTGTGGTAGCCCTGGTCGCGCTGATTCGCCACCCGCTGATGCCTGTGTACGGTGAGATTTTATTGAAAGTGGTGAGCCGTTAAGGACTTTTTCCCTCTCCCTGTGGGAGAGGGCATCAGACGGCACGAATGCCCAACAGTGAAGACGCCCCCGCCTTACCGCTCAGCAGTTCTTCTGTTTTTCCATCCCACAAAATACGCCCTTCGGCAATCACTACCGATCGCGGGGCGATGCGGGCAGCATCCTCAATACTGTGTGAAACCATCAGCATCGTCAGCTGCTGGCGCTGACAAACGTCCTGCACCAGGGCGAGCATCTCCTGGCGCAGCGCGGGATCGAGCGCCGAGAACGGCTCATCCAGCAGCAGGATCGGCTGCTCGCGGACCAGACATCGCGCCAGCGCCACGCGCTGACGCTGGCCGCCGGAAAGCTCGCCCGGGAGCCTGTCGATGAACTCGTTGATCCCCATCTGGGCGGCAATGATCTCCAGCTTCTGGCGCTGGGCATCGTTCAGCCTGAGTCCCGGATGCATTCCCAGCGCGATGTTTTGCCGCACCGTCAGGTGGGTAAACAGGTTGTTTTCCTGAAACAGCATTGAGACCGGACGTTTTGCGGGCGGCGTGTGGGTATGATCTTGATTGTTAATGACGATCGCACCGCTTGCCGGCTGCAGAAAACCCGCAATCAGATTAAGCAGCGTGCTTTTTCCCGCGCCGCTTGGGCCAAGCACGGCGATCATCTCCCCCTGGCGCACGGAGAGCGTGAAGCGCATCGGCAGATGCTGGTAAAGCCAGGTTACATCAGTCAGTTTTAACATCACGCCCCGGAAGTTTTTCGATAACGGTAAATAAGGCAAAGCACAGCAGCAGCAGCAGCAGCGCGGTGACCGCGCCGTCCTGACTGCGATAAGAGCCGATCTGCTGATAGAGCCAGTATGGCAGCGTGCGGAAATCGTCATTGCCAAAGAGAGCCACCACGCCAAAATCCCCAATCGACAACACGCAGGCAAACGCCAGCGCCTGCGCCAGCGGGCGTTTTAGCGCGCGGAGTTCGACCACCCTCAGCCGCTGCCAGCCCTGCATACCCAGCGACTGGCACAGCAAACCGTAACGGCTGTTGACGTCGCGCATCGGGTTTTCCAGCACCTTAAGCGCGTAGGGGATGGCCATTAAGGCGTTGGTAAAAATCACAATGCCATCGGCGCTTTCCGGCAGGCCGATGGTGCTGTTGAACAGTAAAAAGAAGCCCGTCGCCAGCACGATGCCCGGCATCGCCAGAATCAGCATGCCCGTCAGCTCCAGCATTTGCCCGGCCTTACGGGCCTGCCGCGCGTAGAGTTCGCGGCTGCTCCACAGCAGCATCATGGTCAGCATGACGCACAGTAACCCTGCCGCCAGCGCGATACGCAGCGAGGTCCATGTCGCCTGCCAGAGGATGGGCTGTTGCAGGACGGAGATGAGATTGAGGTTCAGTCCGTCAACGATAACGGCCATCAGCGGCGGCAGCAGAAGCAGGAGCGCCAGCGCGATCAGGATAAAATCGATAACGCGGCTGTGCAGGCTGTCCTGCGGATCGCGCCAGCCGGTTATTTGATTACTGCCAGCGGGAATGGCTTTACTCAGCCGCTGGCTCACCAGCACCAGCACAAGGCAGCACGCCATCTGCACCATCGCCAGCAGCGCGGCGCGACCGGGATCGTAGTCGTAACTCAGCGCCTGATAAATCGCCAGCTCAATGGTGGTGGCCTGCGGCCCACCGCCGAGCGACAACACGGTGGCAAAGCTGGCAAAGCAGAGCATAAAGATTAACGCCGCGACGGGCGGGATCTGGCGGCGCAGCCACGGCCATTCGACAAAGCGGAAGAACGACACGCCGCGCATGCCGAGCTGGGCGGCAACCTGACGCTGCTCGCCGGGAATGTTCTCCAGCGCCTGCAAAAAGAGGCGGGTTGCCATCGGCATATTGAAAAACACGTGCGCCAGCAGAATGCCCTGCAGGCCGTAAGGAGAGAATGACCATTCCAGACCAAGCTGGTCGAACAGCGAAGCCAGCCAGCCCTGGCGACCGTAAACGCTGAGGATGCCAAATACCGCCACCAGCACGGGCAGGATCAGCGTCATGGCGCACAGGCGCAGCAGTGCCAGCCTGCCGGGAAAACGCCGCCGATACAGGGCGCGCGCCAGAAAAATGGCCGGAATCACCGACAGCAGGGCTGAAAGCGACGCCTGCCAGAAGGAGAACCGGATAACGTGCCAGAGGTAGCTGTCGTGCCAGAGGGCGAGCAGGTCGCTCTCTGGCGCGTTGAACCACAGTGCAAGAAAAGCCCCCAGGCTGACCGCCACCATCACTGTGGCGGCGAGCAGCCCGGGAAGTAACCAGCCGGGAATCAACGGCTGACGGCGCGTTGCCATTCACTTACCCATGCTGCACGCTGCGCGGCGACCTGCTGCGGCGTAAACTCCAGCGAGGTGTTTGGTTTGGTCAGCTGCTCGAAACCTACGGGCAGGGTAACGTTAGTGACCGGATACATCCAGTTGCCTGCGGGAATCGCATTCTGGAACGCCGGTGAAACCATAAACTTCAGGAACTTCTCGGCCAGCTCCGGCTGTTTGCTGGCAGCGGTACGCGCGGCCACTTCCACCTGCAGATAGTGCCCTTCAGCAAAATCAGCGGCAGCGTAGTTATCTTTCTTCTCGGCGATAATGTGGTAGGCCGGAGAGGTGGTGTAGCTCAGCACCAGGTCGCTTTCGCCTTTCAGGAACAGGCCATAGGCTTCGCTCCAGCCTTTGGTGACGGTGACGGTTTTAGCGGCCAGTTTCTGCCACGCCTCCGGCGCTTTATCCCCATAAACCTTTTGCATCCACAGCAGCAGGCCCAGGCCTGGCGTACTGGTGCGCGGATCTTCATAAATCACGCGCCATTTCTGGTCACTTTCCACCAGCTCTTTCAGGCTCTTCGGCGGGTTTTTCAGCTTATTTTTGTCGTAAACAAAAGCAAAGTAGCCATAGTCGAACGGCACAAAGGTGTCGTTTTTCCAGCCGCCCGGCACGTTAACGGCATTTGCCGCTACGCCGCTTTTGGCAAACAGTTTGGTTTGCGAGGCGGCTTCCAGCAGGTTGTTATCCAGCCCGAGCACCACGTCGGCCTTGCTGTTTTTCCCTTCCATACGCAGACGGTTGAGCAGCGACACGCCATCTTCCAGCGCCACGAACTTCAGCTCGCAGTTACAGTCCGCTTCAAAGGCTTTTTTAACCACCGGGCCAGGGCCCCAGTCGGCAGAGAAGGAGTCATAGGTGTAGACCGTCAGGACGGGCTTCGCAAAAGCAGGCAGCGCAAACAGCGCCAGCAGGGGAAGAACTTTTTTTAACACTTTGCACCTCAAAGTTGAGTGGCAAAGGATTTTGAGCAACAGCCTCAAATCCCTTCGCCGGCGTTATCCGGATCAGGTTCGACGGGTATTATCTCAGCGCACATCTTTGATGCAGCACCCCGTTGAGAACGGCGCTATTGTAATGATTTGGTGAATATTACGAAAGCGTTATGGCTCCGGCGGCGCAAACCAGGCGGATTTAAAATCAAACCAGCCCAGGGTGTTCATCCGCAGGCCGCGCATGCTGCGCTGGCCCTGGATCATCAGCCAGTGGTGGATCAACGGGACGATCGCCTGCTCGGCCAAAAGCTGCTGGCACCAGGCTGCAAGATTCATTTCGCCCGCGCGCCACAGGGCGGCATCCTGCTGCCAGTCACGGTCGATGCAGTGCTGGATCAGCGGGACTTCATACAAATGCGAGAAAAGGGAAAAATCGAGCGGCAGGGTAAAGTTGGCGCTGTTGAGCCAGATATCACTGGCGATCTCCCCCTGATGCCATTCGTCATAGTCTACTTCCCTGACCTCTAACCTGACCCCCTCGGCTGCCAGCAGCCGGGTCATGATTCTGGCGATAAAACGATGCTCCACGTGTTCGCGGTAGTAGGTCAGGGAGATGGACTCCAGCCCGGCGGGTTTGTCGCAGTGCACCGGGCGGGCGTGGTGCCAGCGCGGAAGCAGGCCGTACGCCGGGAACCAGTATGTCTGGTACTGCTCTTCCGCATGGTAGATCAGATTGGAAGGGGACAAAACGTGGCTGACCCACCTGCGGACGGCCTGGTTTGCCCCACGGTGGGTGCGGCGGTCAAACAGGAGATAGTAACACCCTTCCTCCAGGCGACTCTCCACGGCTTTTTCTCCCGTGGTGGGGCCTTCCAGCGTCAGCCCGCAGCTCAGGTCTTCATTGAGATCCGGCAATACCCAGACGTTCACTTCGTCGATCAGCGCCCGATAGCCAAAGTAGTCGTCGAACGCGCGGATTTTCAGCTGGTTGCTGTTATTGCGGGACACGGAGTAAGGCCCGGTACCAATCGGCAGGCTGGCAAAGTTGTTCATTGATTCCCACTCGCCGGGCAAAATCATCGACGGCACATAGCCCAGCAGCCAGGGAAGCCACTTATCCTGCTGCGACAGCTCGATATCCAGCGTCCAGGCCGTGGGCGAGTGGACGCGGGAGATATGCGAGTAGAGCGGTAGCCTGCGGGCACGTTCCAGAGAGGCGATGACGTCGTGCATTTCCAGCTCGCGGCCGTGGTGAAAGTGGATGCCGGGGCGTAAAAAAAAGCGCCATTGAAGCGGGGAAACCTGCTGCCAGTGGTGCGCGATATCCGCCTCCAGTTCCCCGTTTTCCTCATTTATCCGCGTCAGGCCGCTGAAGATTTGCCGGGCCATGTGGGTTTCAGAGCGGCGTAAGGCCGTGCCGGGCAACAGATTTTTCATCGGACGGTAGTAGAGCACCCGCAGAATGTGTCGGCCCTGACGAAAGCTGCGCCCGAGGTGGGAAACCAGCATCTGGCGCACGGCGGCTTTGTCGCCCACCAGCTGTACCAGCTGATCGATGCGATCCTGCTCGAGCAGATCTTCCGCGCGCTGCTGCTGCAGCGCCAGTCCGGTATAGAGGAAAGTCAGCCGCGAGCGTTTGCCGCGTCCCGCCTCCGCTTCCCAGCTTAACCAGCCCTGCTGCTGCATGGTGTTGAGCAGCGTGCGCATATGGCGGCGGGAGCAGCTAAGCAGGTCAGCCAGCTCGTTGAGCGTGGTCTCCTGCGATTGCCCCTCGCAGCACTGCCAGAGGCGGATAAACTGTTGTTGCAGACGACCGGAAGGCATAAAAGGGGAACTCCTGACAAAAAAACAGCAATTTATTTTTCCCTATATTAGGCCAATAATTCTCCCCGATGAAGCGAGGAGGTAAATTATGAAGAGGTCTACCGCACGTCAGTTTTATCAGCAGTACTTTTCAGCGACAAAAGGATCGTCCTGGCTGGCCCGCCGGTGTGCTGAGCAACGGCTGAAAACGTTAGAAGAATTGATGCAGTGGGACGTTACAGCCCCGACCTCTTCCCGCTAACTCGCCTCGATCATGTGTGACTGAGTATTGGTGCTTATCACCCGCCAGCAAAATGTTTTTGCTGGCTTTTTTCGTTTACTATTCACTCAATTTCGATTCGCTTTCACAAGGACTTGCGCATGCTGTGGTTGATGACGATGGGGCGACGCCTGAACGGTGTGTATGCCGCTTTTATGCTGGTGGCCTTTATGATGGGCGTGGCGGGGGCGCTGCAGGCGCCGACGCTGAGCCTGTTTCTCAGCCGTGAGGTAGGGGCGCAGCCGTTTTGGGTCGGCCTGTTTTACACCGTTAACGCCATTGCCGGGATCCTGGTCAGCCTCGCGCTGGCGAAACGATCGGACAGCCAGGGCGATCGCCGCAGGCTGATCCTCTTTTGCTGCGCCATGGCCGTGGGTAACGCGCTGCTCTTTGCCTTCAACCGTCATTATCTGACGCTCATTACCTGCGGCGTGCTGCTAGCGTCGCTGGCGAACACCGCCATGCCGCAGCTGTTCGCGCTGGCCCGTGAATATGCGGATAACTCGGCGCGTGAAGTGGTGATGTTCAGCTCGGTGATGCGCGCCCAGCTTTCGCTGGCGTGGGTCATTGGCCCGCCGCTGGCCTTCATGCTGGCGTTGAACTACGGCTTTACCGCCATGTTTTCCATCGCCGCCGGGATTTTTGTCATCAGCCTGGCGCTGATTGCCTTCGCGCTGCCGTCCGTGGCGCGCGTCGAACAGACGACGGATAAACCTGTCACCGAGGTGAGCGGCTGGCAGGACAAAAACGTCCGCATGCTGTTTATTGCCTCCACGCTGATGTGGACCTGCAACACCATGTACATCATCGATATGCCGCTGTGGATCAGCAGCGATCTGGGCCTGCCGGACAAGCTCGCGGGGATCTTAATGGGAACTGCCGCCGGGCTGGAAATTCCGGCAATGATTCTGGCGGGTTACTACGTTAAGCGGTTTGGAAAGCGCAGGATGATGATCGTCGCCGTGGCGGCCGGGGTGCTGTTCTACGCGGGGCTGATCCTTTTCCATTCGCGGGAAGCGTTGCTGGCTCTGCAGCTGTTTAACGCCGTGTTTATTGGGATTGTTGCCGGGATAGGCATGCTCTGGTTTCAGGATCTCATGCCCGGCCGTGCCGGCTCGGCGACCACGCTTTTTACCAACAGTATTTCAACCGGAGTGATTCTGGCTGGCGTGATTCAGGGGGCGCTGGCGCAAAGCTATGGGCATGCGTCTGTCTACTGGATGATTGCGGCGCTATCCGTCGTGACGCTCCTGCTGACCTGCCGCGTAAAAGACGTGTGATCGGATGAGTGAAACGGAGCCCGGGAACGCCGGGCTCTGCGAACCGTTTTATTCTGAATACTGATATTTACGCTGTGCGCGTAGCGTCAGGTACATATGAACGAGGCCCATGAAACCGTGTGCCCAGAAGTATGTCTCGATAAAGACCGTCAGAAATTTATGCAAATCCAGGACGGATTCCGTGACGGACGAAACCGGCCCGAGCGTGGCGTTCAGCACGAACCAGGCCGCGCCGCAGAGTGCAACGCCCAGCAGCGCCAGCACGCCCAGACCTTGCACCGTTGCCGCCATACCGCCAGCATGCGCGTCAGGAAGCTGACGCTGCGCGAGGGTGCGAATATCGTCAACAATTCCGCGAAAATCCAGCGCCAGCCAGGCGAAGTAATACTTAAATCCGCGCTGGGTTAGCATCCATGCCATCATGGCAATGCCACAAAAAATTAAACCAAATCCGGAGATAACATGGATCCAGGTGACGATTCCGTTCAGCCCGGATTCGTGGAGGGCTTCACTTTCGGTGAAATTAGAATTGATAATCTGGGCCAGGACCAGTACGGCCACAAGAATGTGCAGTATGCGAAGAAAAGGCGTTTCTTTATGGGGAAGCGTATCGCGTAATGTTGGTTTCATCGCATTTTACCTCAATAATGAGAGAGCTGATGCGATGCAGTGTGACGCAGATTAATTAACGAAACCTTAACGATCGCTTGCGTCACACTGTATTTATGCGTTTCGATTAGCGGGCAGGATCAATATGCGTCATCACGTTCAGCACATTGAATTTTTGCATCACATTATTTCTGGCATTCACGGCAATCTGATGTCCTTCTTTTACGCTTAATTCGCCGTTTACTTCCAGATGAACATCGACAAGGGCTAAATCACCCATCTTGCGGGTTTTTAAATCATGGAGTCCGGTGACGCCCTCGGTTGCAAGAAGACACGTTTTGATGTCGTGCTCCAGTTCGGGCTCAAGCGAGCGGTCCATCAGATCGTGCAGGGCATCGGCAGCAAATTTGTAACCCATGTGGGCGATGAATACTCCGACAATCAAGGCCGCAATGAGGTCCATCGCGTGAAAACCCACTAAATTCCCGGCAATGCCGATGGCGACAACCACTGACGACGCTGCATCAGAACGGGCATGCCAGGCATTGGCTATCAGCAGCGAGGACTGAATACGTTTTCCCGTGGCAAACATGTATCGGAACAAGCTTTCCTTTACCACCAGCGCCAGAATCGCCACCCACAACGCGGCCCCTTTCACCAGCTGATGCGTATCGGGGTGAAGCAGTTTATTCCCTGCGGACCAGAGCATCCCGACCCCCACAAGCAGCAGAATAGCGCCAATAATGAGCTTTGCACCGTTTTCGAAACGCAGATGACCGTAATGATGATCGATATCAGAGGCTTTCTGACTCTTTTTATTCGCAACCAAAACGACAAAGTCGGAGGATAAATCGGAAAGAGAATGAATCCCATCAGCAATTAAACCTTGTGAGCCGGAAAATATTCCTGCAAGTATCTGAAAGGCAGTGAGTAAACTATTTATTATTACGCTTACTAATGTGCATTTATGTATTTCCCGAGAACGGATATGAGACTCATTGCCATTTTTCTTTTCCATGATTTTTTCCGCTGCCAGCTGATTGAGCGGTTATTCTGCGCAGGAAACATTAAATTGACATTAAATATAACGTCATTAGTGGCTGGGTTTGGGAAGTATTTACAGAAGGAGACGGGTATCAAGATAAAACGCGGCCTGCAGAATGGACTGCAGGCCGGAGGATTATTTCATAAATGCAGGTTGTTTGTTTTCGTAAGCGGCAATCGCCGCGTCGTGCTGGAGAGTTAAACCAATGCTGTCCAGACCGTTCAGCATGCAGTGACGGCGGAAGGCATCAATGCTGAAGCTGTAGGTCTTATCCCCGGCTTTCACCACTTCGGCTTCCAGATCCACTTCAAACGAAATGCCCGGATTCGCCTTAACCAGCGCGAACAACTCATCGACCTGTTCATCGCTCAGCGTGACGGGCAGCAGCTGGTTGTTGAAGCTATTGCCGTAGAAGATATCCGCGAAGCTAGGGGCAATGACCACTTTAAAACCGTAGTCGGTGAGCGCCCACGGCGCGTGTTCACGGGATGAGCCGCAGCCAAAGTTTTCGCGTGCCAGCAAAATGGAGGCGCCTTTGTATTCCGGGAAGTTCAGAACGAATTCCGGATTAGGCACTTCTCCCTTATCGTCCAGGAAACGCCAGTCGTTAAACAGATGTGCGCCGAAACCGGTACGCGTCACTTTCTGCAGAAACTGTTTTGGAATAATAGCGTCAGTATCGACGTTAGCGGCGTCCAGCGGGACAACACGGCCCGTATGTTGGGTAAATTTCTCTGCCATGATTGTCTCCTTATTTCAGGCTGCGAATATCGGCGAAATGGCCGGTGACTGCCGCAGCGGCGGCCATTGCCGGGCTGACCAGATGGGTGCGCCCACCGCGGCCCTGACGGCCTTCAAAGTTACGGTTGCTGGTGGAGGCGCAGCGCTCACCCGGATTCAGGCGATCGTTGTTCATGGCCAGACACATGGAGCAGCCGGGCAGGCGCCACTCGAAGCCCGCTTCGATAAAGATCTTATCCAGACCTTCGGCTTCCGCCTGGGCTTTCACCGGACCGGAGCCAGGTACCACCAGCGCCTGCACGCCTGGTGCCACTTTACGGCCTTTGGCAATCTCGGCGGCGGCACGCAAATCCTCGATACGGGAATTGGTGCAGGAACCGATAAAGACTTTATCAATGGTGACATCGGTCAACGGCACGCCAGGCTTCAGTCCCATATAGGCCAGCGCTTTTTCGGCACTGGCGCGCTCGACCGGATCGGTAAAGGATGCCGGGTCAGGGATATTGTCGTTAACGGAAATCACCTGGCCCGGATTGGTGCCCCAGGTCACCTGAGGCGCAATCTCTTCTGCCTGCAGCGTGACGACGGTGTCAAAGGCTGCGCCATCGTCGGTTTTCAGGGTTTTCCAGTACGCTACCGCGTCGTCAAAATTCTGACCTTTCGGCGCGTGCAGACGACCCTTCACGTAGTTGAAGGTGGTTTCGTCCGGCGCGACCAGACCGGCTTTTGCGCCCATCTCAATGGCCATATTGCACAGGGTCATGCGCCCCTCCATGCTCAGCGCCTGGATGGCTTCACCGCAGAATTCAACAACATGACCGGTGCCGCCCGCACTGCCGGTTTTACCGATAATGGCCAGCACGATGTCTTTTGCGGTAATACCCGGTGCGGCTTTACCCTTCACTTCAATCTTCATGGTTTTGGCGCGGCCCTGTTTCAGGGTCTGCGTTGCCAGAACATGTTCCACCTCGGAAGTGCCAATTCCGAACGCCAGAGCGCCAAACGCGCCGTGGGTCGCGGTATGGGAGTCCCCGCAGACGATCGTCATGCCCGGCAGGGTGATCCCTTGCTCAGGCCCCATCACGTGGACAATGCCCTGGTACGGATGGTTCAGGTCGTACAGCTCAACGCCAAATTCCTTGCAGTTCTTAATCAGCTCCTGCATCTGGATACGGGCCATCTCACCCGAGGCATTAATGTCTTTGGTCTGGGTGGATACGTTGTGATCCATCGTCGCGAAGGTTTTACCCGGCTGACGTACCGGACGCTTGTGCGCGCGCAGGCCGTCAAATGCCTGAGGAGAGGTCACTTCGTGCACCAGATGACGGTCAATGTACAGCAGCGGGGTTTCGTTCGGTGCCTCGTACACAACGTGCGCATCAAACAACTTTTCATATAACGTCTTAGCCATGATTACACCCCTTCAGCGACATAGCGGGCAATAATGTCGCCCATTTCATCGGTACTGACTGCCGCCGTGCCGCGTGCCAAATCACCGGTACGGACGCCTTCTTCTAACGCCCGGTTAATGGCGTTTTCAATTGCGGTTGCTGCATCGCCTGCATCCAGGCTGTAGCGCAGCAGCAGGGCCAGGGAGAGGATCTGCGCAATAGGGTTGGCAATGTTTTTGCCTGCGATATCCGGCGCGGAGCCGCCCGCAGGCTCGTACAGGCCAAAGCCTTCTTCATTCAGGCTTGCGGAGGGCAGCATGCCCATCGAGCCGGTGATCATCGCGCACTCGTCAGAGAGGATATCGCCGAACAGGTTGGAGCACAGCAGCACGTCAAACTGGGACGGATCTTTAATCAGCTGCATGGTCGCATTGTCGATGTACATGTGCGACAGCGCGACGTCCGGGTACTGCTTAGCGACTTCACTGACGATCTCGCGCCACAAAATGGAGGACTGCAGCACGTTCGCTTTATCAATGGAGGTTACTTTATGGCGGCGTTTGCGCGCCGACTCGAACGCGATGTGGGCGATACGTTCGATTTCGAAACGGTGATACACCTCGGTGTCGAACGCTTTCTCGTGTTGTCCGCTGCCTTCGCGGCCTTTTGGCTGACCGAAGTAGATCCCGCCGGTCAGTTCACGCACGCACAGAATGTCGAAACCGTTGGCGGCGATATCCGCGCGCAGCGGGCAGAACTCTTCCAGACCCTGATACAGCTTCGCCGGACGCAGGTTGCTGAACAGCTTGAAATGTTTACGCAGCGGCAGCAGCGCGCCGCGCTCTGGCTGCTCTGCCGGCGGCAGGTGTTCCCATTTCGGGCCACCGACGGAACCAAACAGCACGGCATCGGCATTTTCGCAGCCTTCCACGGTCGCTTTTGGCAGCGGCGTGCCGTGGTTATCAATCGCAATACCGCCCACGTCATAGTGGCTGGTGGTGATTTTCATCGCAAAACGCGCGCGAACGGCTTCCAGTACTTTCAGCGCCTGTGCCATCACTTCCGGACCAATACCGTCGCCCGGCAACACAGCAATATGGTAATTCTTCGACATTACACGGTTTCCTTGTTGTTCTCTTTATTCTGAGCTTTGCGTTGCAACTCTTTTTCGACTTCGGCGGCGCGCCAGATGTTGTTCAGAACATGCACCATCGCTTTCGCGGAGGATTCAACGATATCGGTCGCCAGGCCCACGCCATGAAAGCGGCGGCCATTGTGGGTAACAACAATGTCGACTTGACCCAGCGCATCTTTGCCGTGGCCCTTGGCCGTCAGGTCATATTTCACCAGCTCAACGTCATACTCGGTGACGCGATTAATCGCCTGGTAGATGGCATCGACAGGGCCGTTACCGTTAGCGGCCTCTGCTTTAATTTCATCCCCGCAGGCCAGTTTGACCGAGGCGGTGGCGATGTCGCTGGAGCCGGACTGCACGTTGAAGTAATCCAGACGGAAGTGCTCCGGCTCTTCCTGCTGCTTGTTAATAAAGGCCAGCGCTTCCAGGTCATAGTCGAACACCTGGCCTTTTTTGTCGGCCAGCTTCAGGAACGCGTCGTACAGCTGATCCATGTTGTAATCGCTGTCCTTATAACCCATCTCTTCCATACGGTGTTTAACCGCGGCGCGACCGGAACGGGAGGTCAGGTTCAGCTGTACCTGATTCAGGCCAATGGATTCCGGAGTCATGATTTCGTAGTTTTCACGGTTCTTCAGGACGCCATCCTGGTGAATACCGGAGGAGTGCGCGAAGGCGCCAGTACCGACAATCGCTTTGTTAGCCGGAATCGGCATGTTGCATATCTGGCTGACGGTCTGGCTGGTGCGCCAGATTTCGTTGTGATTGATGCGGGTGTGCACGTCCATAATGTCTTTGCGCACTTTGATCGCCATGATCACTTCTTCCAGCGAACAGTTGCCCGCGCGTTCACCTATACCGTTCATCGCGCCTTCTACCTGACGTGCGCCAGCGTGGACGGCGGCGATAGCATTACCCACGGCCAGACCCAAATCATCGTGGGTGTGGACGGAGATAATTGCTTTATCAATATTCGGCACGCGGTCATACAGGCCGGTGATGATGTTGGAGAACTCAAACGGCATGGTGTAGCCGACGGTGTCCGGGATGTTGATGGTTTTCGCACCCGCGTTGATGGCGGCTTCCACAACGCGTGCCAGGTCTTCGATTGGCGTACGGCCCGCATCTTCACAGGAGAATTCAACGTCATCGGTATAGTTGCGTGCGCGCTTAACCATGTAAACCGCACGCTCAATCACCTCATCCAGCGTGCTGCGCAATTTGGTTGCGATGTGCATAGGCGAGGTAGCAATAAAGGTGTGGATACGGAACGCTTCGGCGACCTTCAGCGACTCGGCGGCGACGTCGATGTCTTTCTCTACGCAGCGCGCCAGGGCACAGACGCGGCTGTTTTTAATGGTGCGCGCGATGGTCTGTACGGATTCGAAATCACCCGGGGAAGAGACAGGGAAACCGACCTCCATCACGTCGACACCCATTCGTTCGAGAGCCAGCGCGATCTGCAGTTTCTCTTTTACACTCAGGCTTGCCTGTAATGCCTGTTCACCGTCACGTAAAGTAGTATCGAAAATAATGACTTGCTGGCTCATGGGTTAGGTCCTTGTCAGTCTTAGGGCGCCTTGCTACGAGCATAAAAAAACCCGCGCAGTGGCGCGGGTTTTTAGTCTTACTGGTGACGATTCAACGCTGAATTTCGCCCGCCAGTCTACCGCGCACAGTGGATGCGTTTAGTAGTAGTAGACCGGTGAAACGAATGGTGCGTGTCATGAATCGTGCTCCGTTAAATTCAATATGCTTTTAGTGGTACTGGATACGGCTGTTCATGTCAACCCCTGAGGATGAAAACGGGCCCGACAGACGGAATCAACAGGATATTCACTTTAGCTAATTGTGCTGGTTTTAGCTTTCCCTGCCCGACTATTTGTCTAATTTTGGACTTAAAAAAAGAGTTGCAGAAACAAATGAATATAATTATTTAAAAATGAGTGAAATGTCTTGAAGGGGATGCTTTGTGCTTAAAGAGTTTGGATATCATTAAGTTATAAATGCAGTGAATCTATTTCGGAGTGCTAAAAAACGAACAGGGATAACAGGCTGTTAACTAATTGTAGGGAGATAGCAATAATAGTTTAATAATACTTAAGTCATCATTAACCTGATGGCAATTGTATATTTGTTTGGTTTATGGTTTCATTCAGATCCTAAAGTCAAACATATCTTTTTTGCTCATTAATTTTCGTTAGTATAGAGTCTTTATATATTCCGAATTTTAAATAATTCTCTTTCGCTGATCGTATTTGCATGATAAATCATATTTTTCGAGATTATTACAGTACGTTGGCAAAGGAGTGTAGCGTGACAGTGGAGTCAGAAGTGCCAGAAAATAATATTAAACAGTCTCAAGCTACTGATGGGATTAAACCGCAGTTACGCAAGGTGGATCTGAATCTTCTGACGGTGTTTGATGCGGTCATGCAGGAACAGAATATCACCCGCGCGGCTCAAGCGTTGGGGATGTCACAACCTGCGGTGAGTAATGCCGTTGCCAGACTTAAGCTCATGTTTAACGACGAATTATTTGTTCGCTACGGGAGGGGGATCCAGCCTACGGCACGCGCATTCCAGCTGTTCGGCTCCATCCGCCAGGCGTTGCAACTGGTCCAAAATGAGCTGCCGGGATCGGGCTTTGAACCTTTAAGCAGCGAGCGCGTATTTCATCTTTGTGTCTGCAGCCCATTAGATAATTATTTAACGTCAATTATCTATAATAAAGTTGAAGAGATCGCACCAAATATCCATCTTGTTTTTAAATCATCTCTGAATCAAAACACGGAACATCAGTTACGCTATCAGGAGATCGAATTCGTTCTGGGATATGAAGAGTTCCGTCGTCCGGAATTTTCCTGCGTGCCGCTGTTTAAAGATGAAATGGTTCTGGTCGCCAGTAAAAAACACCCGCGCCTGAATTCTCCGCTGCGAGAAAACGATGTTTATAACGAGCAGCACGCCGTTGTTGCGCTCGACAGATATGCTTCCTTTAGCCTGCCGTGGTATGACACTGCGGATAAACAGGCGAGCGTGGCTTATCAGGGCATGGCCATGGTCAGCGTATTAAACGTGGTTTCCCAGACACAGCTGGTGGCAATTGCGCCGCGCTGGCTGGCAGAAGAGTTTTCTGACCCTTTAAATCTGCAAATTTTGCCTCTGCCGCTCAAGCTAAATAGCCGTACCTGTTATCTTTCCTGGCATGAAGCGGCGGGCCGGGATAAAGGACATCAGTGGATGGAAGAGTTGCTGGTTGGCATCTGCCGCCGGTAAACGCATCAGGATAAATCGCATTGGTTTATGTGATTTATCCTGAGTTTTTTTGGATGCTTGCTATTTTGTTCTGTGAATATTTTTTTCTGACTGCTCTCCGGCGCGCAAAAATAGATGATTTCCTGCATTGTCGCGGTTTTCAGCGATGATTTATCACCCCATCCTCTATTCCCAGAGGAATTAACCATATCTTCTGATAACGGCTGCTTTTTCTGCTTTAAGCAGCGTTTATCTCACCGGGTTTGCTAATTGCCTGCCTCATAACGAGCGGTTAAGGTAAAGAACACTCTGCAAAATATAAGATTGGTTTATCCCAGTCGTAAGACGGTGCGGAAATGAATTCGGCAGTCCGTCTATAACAAAATGCCTGGAGGCAAAGCATGGAGATGTTGTCTGGCGCGGAAATGGTCGTTCGGTCGCTGATCGATCAGGGCGTAAAGCAAGTGTTCGGCTACCCTGGCGGTGCGGTCCTCGATATTTATGATGCGCTGCATACGGTTGGGGGCATTGACCATGTTCTGGTACGTCACGAGCAGGCGGCGGTACACATGGCTGACGGCCTGGCACGTGCGACGGGTGAAGTGGGCGTGGTATTAGTCACGTCCGGCCCCGGCGCGACAAACGCCATTACCGGCATTGCGACGGCCTATATGGACTCCATTCCGCTGGTGATCCTCTCCGGGCAGGTGGCAACCTCACTGATTGGCTACGATGCGTTTCAGGAGTGCGACATGGTCGGGATTTCGCGTCCCGTTGTGAAGCACAGCTTCCTGGTCAAGCAAACAGAAGACATTCCCGGCATACTGAAAAAAGCCTTCTGGCTGGCGGCGAGCGGACGCCCGGGACCGGTGGTGGTCGATCTGCCTAAAGATATTCTCAACCCGGCAAACAAGCTGACTTATGTCTGGCCGGAATCGGTCAGCATGCGCTCTTATAACCCCACAACGCAGGGGCATAAAGGTCAGATAAAGCGAGCGTTGCAAACGCTTCTGGCCGCCAAAAAACCGGTGGTCTATGTCGGTGGCGGGGCGATCAACTCTGCCTGTGAAGCCCAGCTTTGTGAACTGATTGAAAAGCTTAACCTTCCCGTTGCGTCGTCGCTGATGGGGCTGGGGGCGTTCCCTGCCACCCATCGTCAGGCGCTGGGGATGCTGGGTATGCACGGTACCTATGAAGCCAACATGACAATGCATCATTCCGATGTGATCTTTGCCGTCGGCGTGCGCTTTGACGATCGCACCACCAACAACCTGGCGAAGTATTGTCCGAACGCCACCGTGCTGCACATTGATATCGATCCAACGTCAATTTCAAAAACGGTGTCGGCTGATGTGCCGATCGTCGGCGATGCCCGTCAGGTTCTGGAGCAAATGCTGGACCTGCTGACCCAGGAGAGTGTAACCCAGCCGCTGGATGAGATCCGCGACTGGTGGCAGCAGATTGAACAGTGGCGCGCGCGTCAGTGCCTGAAATATGACACGCAAAGTGAAAACATTAAGCCGCAGGCGGTCATCGAAGCGGTGTGGCGACTGACGAAAGGTGAGGCGTACGTGACCTCAGACGTGGGGCAGCATCAGATGTTTGCCGCCCTGTATTACCCGTTTGATAAACCGCGACACTGGATCAACTCCGGTGGTTTAGGAACCATGGGCTTTGGTCTGCCTGCCGCGCTGGGCGTGAAGCTGGCGCTGCCGAATGAAACCGTCGTCTGCGTGACGGGGGACGGCAGTATTCAGATGAATATTCAGGAGCTGTCTACCGCGCTGCAGTATGAACTGCCGGTACTGGTGCTGAACCTGAATAACGGGTATCTCGGTATGGTCAAGCAGTGGCAGGATATGATCTACTCTGGCCGCCACTCCCAGTCCTACATGAAATCGCTGCCGGATTTTGTTCGTCTTGCTGAAGCTTATGGCCACGTAGGCATGCGGGTGACCGATCCGGCCGAGCTGGAAACGAAGCTCGCACAGGCGCTTGAGCACGTTAAAAACAACCGCCTCGTCTTTATGGATGTGATTGTTGATGGAACCGAGCACGTTTATCCGATGCATATTCGTGGTGGTGGTATGGATGAAATGTGGTTAAGCAAAACGGAGAGAACCTGATATGCGCCGGATATTATCTGTTTTACTGGAAAACGAGTCTGGCGCACTGTCGCGCGTCATTGGCCTTTTTGCGCAGCGCGGCTATAACATTGAAAGCCTGACCGTTGCCCCGACGGAAGATCCGACGCTGTCGCGCATGACGATCCAAACCGTCGGCGATGCCAAAGTACTTGAGCAAATTGAAAAACAGCTGCATAAGCTGGTCGACGTACTGCGCGTGAGCGAGTTGGGGCAGGGGGCCTACGTTGAACGTGAGGTCATGCTAGTGAAAATCCAGGCCAGCGGCTACGGGCGTGATGAAGTCAAACGCAATGCGGATATTTTCCGCGGACAGATTATCGACGTCACGCCTTCTCTTTATACCGTTCAGCTGGTCGGTACAAGCGACAAGCTGGATGCTTTCCTGGCGTCCGTGCGGGATGTCGCAAAAATTGTCGAGGTCGCGAGATCGGGGGTTGTGGGTCTGTCACGCGGCGAGAAAATCATGCGTTAGTTGTCAAAAAGGTTCGCCTCTTTCTGCCCGGTCACCAAAGCCGGGCTTTTTTTTGCGTAATCAGCCGACAACGCAGATAAAAGCGGTTGCCGCGAAGGCTTTTCTGCGTTTAGATGTTAAAAGATTTAACCATAACCTTGACAGGGCCATGGACTCTTTTCTTTTTTTAAGGGGCAATTGTGAAACTGGATGAAATCGCCCGGCTAGCCGGCGTGTCACGAACAACGGCCAGCTATGTGATTAACGGTAAAGCAAAGCAGTACCGTGTCAGCGACAAGACCGTTGAAAAAGTTATGGCGGTGGTTCGTGAGCATAACTACCATCCGAATGCTGTCGCAGCCGGTCTGCGTGCCGGGCGTACCCGCTCTATTGGTCTGGTGATCCCTGACCTGGAAAACACCAGCTATACCCGTATCGCCAACTATCTTGAACGTCAGGCGCGCCAGCGCGGCTATCAGTTGCTGATTGCCTGCTCGGAAGACCAGCCCGACAACGAGATGCGCTGCATTGAGCATCTGCTCCAGCGCCAGGTGGATGCCATCATCGTATCGACCTCCTTGCCGCCAGAGCATCCGTTCTACCAGCGCTGGGCGAACGACCCGTTCCCAATCGTTGCGCTGGATCGCGCGCTCGATCGCGAGCATTTCACCAGCGTCGTGGGTGCGGATCAGGATGATGCAGAAATGCTGGCCGCGGAGCTGAGAACGTTCCCCGCTGAAACAGTGCTGTATCTTGGCGCGTTGCCCGAGCTTTCCGTGAGCTTCCTGCGTGAGCAGGGATTCAGAACTGCCTGGAAAGACGATCCGCGCGAGGTTCACTACCTCTATGCCAACAGCTACGAACGTGAAGCCGCAGCGCAGCTGTTTGAGAAATGGCTGGAAACGCACCCGATGCCTCAGGCGCTGTTCACCACGTCATTTGCGCTGTTGCAGGGTGTCATGGATGTAACATTACGTCGTGAAGGTAAACTGCCCTCCGATCTGGCGATTGCCACGTTCGGGGATAACGAGCTGCTCGACTTCCTCCAGTGTCCGGTGCTGGCGGTAGCACAGCGTCACCGCGATGTGGCTGAACGCGTGCTGGAGATTGTGCTGGCAAGCCTGGATGAGCCGCGCAAACCGAAGCCGGGCCTGACGCGTATCAAACGTAATCTCTATCATCGCGGAATTTTAAGCCGCCAAAAATGAAATGACCGGGGCGGAGAAGTCTGCCCCATTTTGCTGCGATAAATCGTGTGGATAATTCCCGGAGAGAAATTAGGATAATTCTTGTGAGATCATAATCGCCTATTTTTCTTAATTCATCTTGGCTTTTAAATTGTCCTTTAAAGAACATCTCAGCGATTTTAAACAGCTATCTTTGTATTGTATTGTTACAAACCCTATTCGGCCGATGAATAATCAGACGTTTTTCCTCCTCCTGTGCCAGCTTATGTGGCAACCGCCGCGCTTACCGGGTGCCAGAGTGAATCTGGCGCTGTTATCCCCTGAGAATCTGTCATAAAATGCTGCCCGCGTCGCAAACTGACACTTTATATTTATCTGCGATGATATTGAGTGAGCTTTAACGCTAGTGTGCATATTCGGTTTTTTTCTTACAAATATTCATAACGTTAATTTTGCCTCGCCAGTTGTGCAGTTATTAACCAGGACTGTTTATCTCTGTAAATAGAGGGCTTCCGAGTCCTTATAGGGAGAGTCCTGGCTTGACAAGCTTTTCCCTCGCTCCGTAAACTCCTTTAGGTGGGAATTTGTGGGTTAAAGTGGAGAGGAGGGGTGAGACTGGCATGTTCCGTGGAGCAACGTTAGTCAATCTCGACAGCAAAGGGCGATTATCGGTACCAACCCGATACCGCGACCAGCTGATTGAAAACGCTGCGGGTCAAATGGTTTGCACCATTGACATTAACTCCCCCTGCCTGCTGCTTTACCCCTTGCCTGAATGGGAAATTATTGAGCAAAAGCTGTCGCGACTGTCGAGCATGAACCCGCAGGAACGCCGCGTGCAGCGGCTGTTATTGGGACATGCCAGTGAATGTCAGATGGATAACGCAGGGCGATTACTGATTGCGCCTGTGTTGCGGCAACATGCCGGTCTGACCAAAGAAGTGATGCTGGTCGGGCAGTTCAACAAGTTTGAACTGTGGGATGAAACGACCTGGTATCAACAGGTCAAGGAAGATATCGACGCTGAGCAGTCTGATTCCGCGACATTATCGGAACGGCTGCAGGACTTGTCTCTATAAATATGATGGAAAATTATAAACATAAAACGGTGTTACTGGACGAGGCCGTTAACGGTCTGAATATTCGTCCGGATGGCATCTACATTGATGGCACGTTTGGTCGCGGTGGTCACTCGCGTTTGATTCTCTCCCAGCTTGGAGAGGAAGGACGTCTGCTGGCAATCGATCGCGATCCGCAGGCAATTGCCGTTGCACAGACCATCAATGATCCACGCTTTTCCATCGTGCATGGACCTTTCTCTGCGCTCGCGGATTATGTTGCCGAGCGCGGCCTGACGGGCAAGATCGACGGGATTCTTCTCGATCTTGGCGTCTCTTCACCTCAACTTGATGATGCTGAACGTGGTTTCTCCTTTATGCGTGATGGTCCGCTGGACATGCGGATGGACCCGACGCGCGGTCAGTCTGCCGCTGAGTGGTTACAGACCGCTGACGAAGCAGACATTGCATGGGTCATCAAAACGTTTGGCGAAGAGCGCTTTGGCAAACGTATTGCGCGCGCCATCGTTGAGCGCAATCGCATTGAGCCAATGACCCGCACCAAAGAGTTGGCTGAGGTGATCGCGGCGGCGACACCGGTGAAGGATAAGCACAAACATCCCGCGACCCGTACCTTCCAGGCGGTTCGCATCTGGGTAAACAGTGAACTGGAGGAAATAGAGCTGGCGCTAAAAAGCTCGCTCGACGTGCTGGCCCCGGGTGGGCGGTTATCCATCATCAGCTTCCATTCGCTGGAAGACCGTATTGTGAAACGCTTTATGCGTGAACAAAGCCGCGGTCCACAGGTGCCAGCGGGGCTGCCGATGACGGAAGAACAACTCAGGAAGCTGGGTGGCCGTCAGTTGCGAGCATTAGGCAAGTTGATGCCGGGCGAAGAAGAAGTGGCAGAGAATCCACGCGCCCGTAGTTCAGTGCTGCGTGTTGCAGAGAGGACGAACGCATGATCGGCAGAGTGACAGAGACCCTAAGCAAAGTTAAGGATTCGTTAGGAAGCAACGAGCGCCATGCCTTGCCTGGCGTGATCGGCGACGATCTTTTGCGGTTTGGGAAACTGCCACTCTGTCTGTTCATTTGCATCATTGTCACGGCAGTTACGGTGGTGACTACCGCCCACCATACACGTTTATTGACTGCGCAACGCGAGCAGATGGTACTGGAACGCGATGCGCTGGATATTGAATGGCGAAATCTGATCCTTGAAGAAAACGCGCTCGGCGATCACAGCCGGGTTGAACGGATCGCAACGGAAAAGCTGCAACTGCAGCATGTTGATCCTTCGCAGGAAAATATCGTAGTACAAAAATAAGGGAAAACGCGACGCATGAAAGTAGCGGCAAAAACGCTAAAACCAAAACGTCAGGAAGAACAGGCCAACTTTGTCAGTTGGCGTTTTGCGTTGCTTTGCGGCTGCATTTTACTCGCTCTGGGTTTTCTGCTGGGACGCGTGGCCTGGCTGCAAATCATCGCCCCTGACATGCTGGTGCGCCAGGGCGACATGCGCTCCCTGCGCGTCCAGGAAGTGTCGACATCCCGCGGGATGATCACCGACCGCTCGGGTCGCCCGCTGGCGGTGAGCGTGCCGGTGAAGGCGATCTGGGCCGATCCTAAAGAACTGCATGATGCAGGCGGGATCACGCTTGATAACCGCTGGAAGGCGCTTGCGGACGCGCTGAAGATGCCGCTTGACCAGTTAGCTTCACGCGTGAATACCAACCCGAGAGGGCGGTTTATCTATCTGGCACGTCAGGTGAACCCTGACATGGCGGACTACATCAAAAAATTGAAGCTGCCGGGGATCCATCTGCGTGAAGAATCTCGTCGTTACTATCCCTCCGGCGAAGTGACCGCTCACCTCATTGGCTTTACTAACGTGGATAGCCAGGGGATTGAAGGCGTCGAAAAAAGCTTTGATAAATGGCTGACCGGCCAGCCGGGCGAACGCATTGTGCGTAAAGACCGCTACGGTCGCGTGATTGAGGATATTTCCTCTACGGACAGCCAGGCCGCACACAACCTTGCGCTGAGTATCGATGAGCGGCTACAGGCGCTGGTTTACCGCGAGCTGAACAATGCCGTGGCCTTCAACAAAGCGGAATCGGGCAGTGCCGTGTTAGTCGATGTCAACACGGGTGAAGTGCTGGCGATGGCCAATAGCCCTTCCTACAACCCTAACAATCTCACCGGTACGCAGAAGGATGTTATGCGTAACCGTACCATTACAGACGTATTCGAACCGGGTTCGACCGTTAAGCCGATGGTAGTCATGACTGCACTTCAGCGCGGTATCGTCAATGAAAACACCGTACTGAATACCATTCCATACCGAATTAACGGCCACGAAATCAAAGACGTGGCGCGCTACAGCGAATTGACCCTGACCGGGGTGTTACAGAAGTCGAGTAACGTCGGTGTTTCAAAGCTGGCGTTAGCGATGCCGTCCTCAGCGTTAGTAGAGACTTACTCACGTTTTGGGCTTGGAAAGGCGACCAATTTGGGGTTGGTCGGAGAACGCAGTGGCTTATATCCTCAAAAACAACGGTGGTCTGACATAGAGAGGGCCACCTTCTCTTTCGGCTACGGGCTAATGGTGACACCGTTACAGTTAGCGCGAGTCTACGCAACGATCGGCAGCTATGGCGTTTATCGTCCGCTGTCGATTACCAAAGTTGATCCACCGGTTCCCGGCGAGCGTATCTTTCCGGAATCAACCGTCCGTACTGTTGTTCATATGATGGAAAGCGTAGCGCTGCCCGGCGGGGGCGGCGTGAAGGCGGCAATCAAAGGTTATCGCATCGCCATCAAGACCGGTACGGCGAAAAAAGTAGGGCCGGACGGCCGCTATATCAATAAATACATTGCCTATACCGCAGGCGTTGCGCCTGCAAGCAATCCGCGTTTTGCGCTGGTGGTCGTGATAAACGATCCACAGGCGGGTAAATACTACGGCGGCGCCGTCTCCGCGCCTGTGTTCGGGGCTATCATGGGCGGCGTGTTACGCACCATGAACATCGAGCCGGATGCGCTGGCGACGGGCGAAAAAAGTGAATTTGTAATTAATCAAGGCGAGGGTACAGGTGGCAGATCGTAATTTGCGCGACCTTCTCGCTCCGTGGGTGCCAAATGCACCGGAGCGAGCACTGCGAGAGATGGTACTGGACAGCCGCGTGGCTGCTTCTGGCGATCTTTTTGTGGCGGTGGTCGGTCATCAGGCGGACGGGCGTCGTTATATCCCGCAGGCGATTGCGCAAGGTGTGGCTGCCATTATTGCTGAGGCCAAAGATGAGGCAACCGACGGTGAGATCCGTGAAATGCACGGGGTGCCGGTCATCTATCTCAGCCAGTTAAACGAGCGTCTTTCCGCGCTGGCGGGGCGTTTTTATCACGAACCTTCCGACCAGCTGCGCCTGGTTGGCGTGACGGGTACCAACGGTAAAACCACTACCACGCAGCTGATGGCGCAGTGGGCCCAGCTGCTGGGTGAAACCGGTGCCGTGATGGGTACCGTGGGTAACGGCCTGCTGGGCAAAGTGAGCCCGACGGAAAACACCACCGGCTCGGCGGTAGACGTACAGCACGTGCTTGCCGGTCTGGCAGGGCAGGGGGCAACCTTTGCTGCGATGGAAGTCTCTTCGCACGGTCTGGTACAGCACCGCGTCGCGGCGCTGAAATTTGCCGCGTCCGTGTTTACCAACCTGAGCCGCGATCATCTTGATTATCACGGTGATATGGAGCATTACGAAGCCGCGAAATGGCTGCTGTTCTCTACTCACCATTACGGACAAGCCATCATCAACGCCGACGACGAAGTGGGCCGCCGCTGGCTGACGAAGCTGCCGGATGCGGTTGCGGTGTCGATGGAAGACCATATCAATCCGAACTGCCACGGCCGCTGGCTGAAGGCGGTTGAGGTGAATTATCACGACAGCGGGGCGACAATCCGCTTTGCCTCTTCCTGGGGGGAAGGTGAAATTGAAAGCCGCCTGATGGGGGCGTTTAACGTCAGTAACCTGCTGCTGGCGCTGGCAACGCTGCTGGCGCTGGGTTATCCGATGGCTGAACTGCTGAAAACCTCAGCGCGTCTGCAGCCTGTTTGCGGCCGTATGGAAGTGTTCAGCGCGCCGGGCAAACCGACCGTCGTGGTGGATTATGCCCACACGCCGGATGCGCTGGAAAAAGCGCTGGAGGCGGCGCGCCTGCACTGCGCCGGTAAGCTCTGGTGCGTGTTTGGCTGCGGCGGCGATCGCGATAAAGGCAAACGCCCGCTGATGGGGGCTATTGCCGAGCAGTTTGCAGATATTCCGGTTGTGACCGATGACAACCCGCGTACCGAAGAGCCGCGCGCCATCATTAATGACATTCTGGCGGGCATGCTGGACGCGGGCCGCGCTCGCGTGGTGGAAGGGCGTGCGGAAGCCGTGACCAACACCATCATGCAGGCGCAGGAGAATGATGTTGTTCTGCTGGCGGGCAAAGGCCATGAAGATTATCAGATCGTTGGCAATCGCCGTCTGGACTACTCGGACCGCGTAACGGCAGCACGCCTGCTGGGAGTCGTGGCATGATTAGCATCACGTTAAGCCAGGCCGCTGCTATTCTGCAGGGCGACCTCTACGGGCAAGACCTGACCATTGATGCCGTAACGACGGACACCCGTAAAATCACCGCAGGCTGTCTGTTTGTGGCGCTGAAAGGCGAGCGTTTTGACGCACATGATTTTGCGGAACAGGCCAAAGAGAACGGCGCTGGTGCGCTGCTCGTCAGCCGCAGGCTCGATATCGATCTGCCACAAATTGTGGTGAAAGATACGCGTCTCGCGTTCGGTGAGCTGGCCGCCTGGGTTCGTCAGCAGGTCCCTACTCGCGTTGTCGCCTTGACCGGTTCATCAGGCAAGACGTCGGTGAAAGAGATGACGGCGGCGATCCTCAGCCAGTGCGGGAATACGCTTTATACCGCGGGCAACCTCAATAATGACATCGGCGTGCCGATGACATTACTCCGTCTGACTAAAGAACACGAATTTGCGGTGATCGAGTTAGGGGCGAACCACCAGGGCGAAATCGCCTGGACCGTGAGCCTGACTCGCCCGGAAGCCGCGCTGGTGAATAACCTCGCGGCGGCGCATCTGGAAGGTTTTGGCTCGCTGGAAGGCGTAGCGAAAGCCAAAGGTGAGATTTACACCGGCCTGCCGGATGACGGTATCGCCATCCTGAACGCCGACAACAACGACTGGCTGAACTGGCAAAGCATCATTGGTTCGCGTAAAACCTGGCGCTTCTCGCCGAATGCGGCCAACAGTGATTTTACCGCGACCAATATCCACGTGACGTCGCACGGTACGGAGTTCACCCTCACCACCCCAACGGGTGGCATTGATGTGCTGCTGCCGCTGCCGGGTCGCCATAACATCGCCAATGCGCTTGCGGCGGCGGCGTTGTCGACGGCGGTGGGCGCGTCGCATGAAGCGATTAAAACCGGGCTGGCGAACCTGAAAGCCGTGCCGGGGCGTCTGTTCCCGATTCAGCTTTCGGAAAACAAGCTGCTGCTGGATGACTCCTACAACGCGAACGTTGGCTCAATGACGGCGGCGGTGCAGGTGTTATCTGAAATGCCGGGCTATCGCATCATGGTGGTGGGCGATATGGCAGAGCTGGGCGACGAAAGCGAAGCCTGCCATACCCAGGTCGGTGAAGCGGCGAAAGCGGCGGGGCTGGACTGCGTGCTGAGCGCAGGAAAACTGAGCCAGTCGATTAGCCATGCCAGCGGCGTTGGCGAGCATTTTGCTGATAAAACCGCGTTGATAGCGCGCCTTAAGGCGTTGATTACAGAAAAACAAATTGTGACTGTGTTAGTGAAAGGTTCACGTAGTGCCGCCATGGAAGAGGTTGTGCACGCATTACAGGAGAACGGGACATGTTAGTTTGGCTGGCCGAACATTTGGTCAAATATTATTCAGGCTTTAACGTCTTTTCGTATCTGACGTTTCGCGCCATCGTCAGCCTGCTGACTGCGCTGTTCATCTCGTTGTGGATGGGCCCGCGCATGATTGCCCGTCTGCAAAAACTCTCTTTCGGCCAGGTTGTGCGTAACGACGGTCCGGAATCGCACTTCAGCAAGCGCGGCACGCCGACGATGGGCGGGATCATGATCCTGACCGCCATCGTCGTTTCCGTGCTGCTGTGGGCGTATCCCTCCAACCCGTACGTCTGGTGCGTTCTGACGGTACTGGTGGGTTACGGGATCATCGGTTTTGTTGATGATTACCGCAAAGTCGTCCGCAAAGATACTAAGGGCCTGATCGCGCGCTGGAAGTATTTCTGGATGTCAGTGATCGCGCTGGGCGTGGCCTTCGCACTGTATCTGGCAGGCAAAGACACGCCAGCCACCGAGCTGGTCGTGCCGTTCTTTAAGGACGTGATGCCGCAGCTGGGGCTGTTCTACATCCTGCTGGCCTACTTTGTGATTGTTGGTACCGGCAACGCCGTTAACCTGACCGACGGCCTGGATGGTCTGGCGATTATGCCAACCGTCTTTGTGGCCGCCGGTTTTGCGCTGGTGGCGTGGGCGACCGGTAACATGAACTTTGCAAATTATCTGCACATCCCTTATCTGCGCCACGCGGGTGAGCTGGTGATCGTCTGTACGGCGATTGTCGGCGCGGGGCTGGGCTTCCTGTGGTTCAACACCTATCCGGCGCAGGTCTTTATGGGGGACGTCGGTTCTCTGGCTTTGGGCGGTGCGCTCGGCATTATCGCCGTACTGCTGCGTCAGGAGTTCCTGCTGGTGATCATGGGCGGCGTGTTTGTGGTTGAAACCCTGTCGGTGATTTTGCAGGTCGGTTCCTTCAAGCTGCGCGGTCAGCGCATCTTCCGTATGGCGCCGATTCACCACCACTATGAACTGAAAGGCTGGCCGGAGCCGCGCGTGATTGTGCGCTTCTGGATTATTTCGCTGATGCTGGTGCTGATTGGCCTGGCAACGCTGAAGGTACGTTAATCATGGCAGATTACCAGGGCAAAAAAGTCGTTATCATCGGGTTGGGCCTCACGGGGCTCTCCTGCGTGGACTTTTTCCTCGCACGCGGCGTGACGCCACGCGTGATGGATACGCGTGTCTCTCCGCCGGGTTTGGACAAACTGCCGGAACAGGTTGAACGCCACCTTGGTGGTCTGAATGATGACTGGCTGCTGGCAGCCGATCTGATTGTCGCAAGCCCTGGTATGGCGCTGGCGCATCCTTCGCTGAGCGCTGCCGCGGATGCGGGCGTTGAGATTGTCGGCGATATCGAACTCTTCTGCCGCGAAGCGCAGGCGCCCGTTATCGCCATTACCGGTTCTAACGGTAAAAGCACCGTCACCACCCTGGTGGGTGAAATGGCGAAAGCGGCGGGAATGAACGTCGGCGTTGGCGGTAACATTGGTTTACCCGCTCTGATGCTGCTGGACAAAGGCTGCGAGCTCTATGTTCTCGAGCTTTCCAGCTTCCAGCTGGAAACCACCTCCAGCCTGCACGCTGCGGCTGCGACGATCCTCAACGTGACTGAAGATCATATGGACAGGTATCCATTTGGTCTTCAGCAGTACCGTGCCGCCAAGCTCCGCGTTTATGAAAATGCCAAAGTCTGCGTTGTTAACGCCGATGACGCGCTAACCATGCCGGTGCGTGGCGCAGACGATCGCTGTATTAGCTTCGGTATCACGATGGGCGATTACCACCTGAACCGTCAGCTGGGCGAAACCTGGCTGCGCGTGAAGGGTGAGAAAGTGCTGAACGTGAAAGAGATGAAGCTCTCAGGTCAGCACAACTATACCAATGCCCTGGCGGCGCTGGCGCTGGCGGATGCAGTAGGACTTCCGCGCTCCTCCAGCCTGAAAGCGTTAACCACGTTTTCTGGTCTGGCGCACCGTTTCCAGCTGGCGCTGGAGCACAACGGCGTGCGCTGGATCAACGACTCCAAAGCCACCAACGTGGGCAGCACCGAGGCCGCGCTCAACGGTCTGCACGTTGACGGCACCCTGCATTTACTGCTGGGCGGCGACGGTAAATCAGCGGATTTCTCCTCCCTGAAGCCGTATCTCGCCGGAGATAACATCCGCCTGTACTGCTTCGGCCGTGACGGCAGCGAGCTGGCTGAACTGCGCCCTGAGGTTGCCGAGCAAACCGAAACCATGGAACAGGCGATGCGGCTGATTGCCCCTCGCGTGAAGCCAGGCGATATGGTGCTGCTCTCTCCGGCCTGCGCCAGTCTCGATCAATTCAAGAATTTCGAACAGCGTGGTGATGTCTTTACCCGCCTGGCGAAGGAGTTAGGCTAATGCGTTTATCTCTCCCTCGCCTGAAAATGCCGCGCCTGCCAGGATTTGGGATCCTGGCATGGGTGTTTGCGGCGCTCAAAGGCTGGGTGATGGGCTCTCGTCAAAAAGATAACGACAGCCTGGTCATGTACGATCGCACGCTGTTCTGGCTCACGATGGGGCTGGCGGCGGTCG
Source organism: Enterobacter sp. 01-M-02-SI-ECC (assembly GCF_047530595.1). Classification (NCBI taxonomy): domain Bacteria; kingdom Pseudomonadati; phylum Pseudomonadota; class Gammaproteobacteria; order Enterobacterales; family Enterobacteriaceae; genus Enterobacter; species Enterobacter sp. 01-M-02-SI-ECC. The sequence continues at coordinate 152,859 of NZ_JBLKCZ010000005.1, forward strand.
GCTTCATTATGGTCACGTCAGCTTCAATGCCCGTCGGGCAGCGTCTGGCGAACGATCCTTTCCTGTTTGCCAAGCGTGATGGTCTTTACATCATCCTGGCGTTCTGCCTGGCGCTGGTGACCTTGCGTCTGCCGATGGAGTTCTGGCAGCGGCACAGTACGGCGATGCTGATCGCCTCGATTATTATGCTGCTGATCGTACTGGTGGTGGGGAGCTCTGTTAACGGCGCATCACGCTGGATCGCCTTTGGCCCGCTGCGCATTCAGCCTGCGGAATTTACCAAGCTCTCCCTGTTCTGCTACCTCGCTAACTACCTGGTGCGTAAGGTAGATGAAGTGCGTAACAACCTGCGCGGCTTCTTAAAACCGATGGGCGTGATTCTGGTGCTGGCGGTATTACTGCTGGCGCAGCCTGACCTCGGTACCGTTGTCGTGCTGTTCGTTACCACCCTGGCGATGCTGTTCCTGGCGGGCGCGAAGCTGTGGCAGTTCATCGCTATCATCGGGATGGGGATTTCAGCGGTTGTGCTGCTGATCCTCGCCGAGCCTTACCGTATTCGCCGTGTAACCTCGTTCTGGAACCCGTGGGAAGATCCGTTCGGCAGCGGTTATCAGCTGACGCAGTCGCTGATGGCCTTTGGTCGTGGTGAAGTCTGGGGACAGGGGCTGGGTAACTCGGTACAGAAACTGGAGTATTTACCGGAAGCGCATACTGACTTCATCTTCTCCATTATTGCGGAAGAACTGGGTTATATCGGTGTGGTATTAGCGCTATTAATGGTATTCTTCGTCGCTTTCCGCGCCATGTCCATCGGGCGGAAAGCGCTGGAGATCGATCACCGCTTCTCAGGATTCTTAGCCTGCTCAATTGGTATCTGGTTTAGCTTCCAGGCATTGGTTAACGTCGGGGCCGCAGCGGGTATGCTGCCGACCAAAGGTCTGACGTTGCCGTTGATCAGTTATGGTGGTTCCAGTCTGTTGATTATGTCGACGGCCATCATGTTTTTGTTGCGCATAGATTATGAAACGCGTCTGGAAAAAGCCCAGGCGTTTACACGAGGTTCACGATGAATCAACCGAAGCGGTTAATGGTGATGGCAGGCGGTACCGGCGGACACGTGTTCCCGGGACTTGCGGTTGCGCACCATTTAATGGATCAGGGCTGGCAGGTACGCTGGCTGGGAACCGCAGACCGCATGGAAGCCGATCTGGTACCGAAGCACGGTATCGAGATCGACTTTATTCGTATTTCCGGCCTTCGGGGCAAAGGCCTCAAGGCAATGCTGCTGGCTCCGGTGCGTATTTTTAACGCCTGGCGTCAGGCGCGCACCATCATGAAGCGCTTTAAGCCCGATGTGGTGCTGGGCATGGGCGGCTATGTCTCGGGCCCTGGCGGGCTGGCGGCGTGGTCGTTAGGTATTCCCGTCGTGCTGCATGAGCAGAACGGTATTGCCGGTCTGACCAACAAGTGGCTGGCGAAAATCGCTACCAAAGTTATGCAGGCGTTTCCCGGCGCGTTCCCGAAAGCGGACGTGGTGGGTAATCCGGTGCGTGTCGACGTGCTGGCGCTGCCGCTGCCGGATGCTCGCCTGACGGGCCGTGAAGGGCCGGTTCGTGTACTGGTCGTCGGGGGCTCTCAGGGCGCACGCATTTTAAACCAGACGATGCCGCAGGTTGCCGCAAAGCTGGGCGATACCGTGACCATCTGGCACCAGAGCGGGAAAGGCGCTCAGCAGACCGTTGAGCAAGCTTATGCAGACGAAGGTCAGCCGCAGCATAAAGTCACTGAGTTTATCGACGACATGGCGGCAGCGTATGCCTGGGCCGATGTCGTGGTCTGTCGCTCAGGCGCGCTGACGGTGAGTGAGATCGCCGCCGCGGGTCTGCCGGCCCTGTTTGTGCCGTTCCAGCACAAAGACAGACAGCAGTACTGGAATGCGCTGCCGCTTGAGAAAGCCGGTGCCGCGAAAATTTTTGAGCAGCCACAATTTACCGCCGACGCGGTCGCCACCACCCTGGCGGGCTGGAACAGAGACGCACTGCTGGAGATGGCACAACGCGCGCGCGCGGCCGCTATCCCTGATGCGACGGAACGGGTGGCAAAAGAAGTGAGCCTGGCAGCCCAGGCTTAACCCTCGCAGCGCGTGTTGCGCTGCACGAATTTTAAGTAGTCGATGGCGTTTAGAGAATGAATACACAACAACTGGCAAAACTGCGTTCAATCGTGCCCGAGATGCGTCGCGTCCGGCACATTCACTTTGTTGGCATCGGTGGTGCTGGCATGGGCGGTATTGCCGAAGTGTTAGCTAACGAAGGCTATCAGATCAGCGGGTCTGACCTGGCGCCAAACCCTGTAACGCAGCAGCTGGCGTCGCTTGGGGCGACTATCTATTTCAACCATCGCCCGGAAAACGTGCGCGATGCGAGCGTGGTGGTGGTCTCAAGCGCTATCTCCTCTGACAACCCGGAAATCGTTGCCGCGCACGAAGCGCGCATTCCGGTGATCCGCCGTGCAGAAATGCTGGCGGAACTGATGCGTTTCCGTCACGGCATCGCCATTGCCGGGACCCACGGTAAAACCACGACCACGGCGATGGTCTCCAGTATTTATGCGGAAGCGGGTCTCGACCCGACGTTCGTCAACGGCGGTCTGGTCAAAGCAGCGGGCGTACATGCGCGTCTGGGACACAGCCGTTACCTGATTGCTGAAGCGGATGAGAGCGACGCGTCGTTCCTGCACCTGCAGCCGATGGTGGCGATTGTCACTAACATCGAAGCTGACCATATGGATACCTACCAGGGCGACTTCGAGAACTTAAAGCAGACCTTCATCAACTTCCTGCACAACCTGCCGTTCTATGGACGCGCAGTCATGTGCGTTGACGATCCGGTGATCCGCGAGCTGCTGCCGCGTGTGGGTCGTCAAATCACCACTTACGGCTTCAGCGAAGACGCTGACGTCCGCGTGGAAGAGTACAAACAGATTGGTGCGCAGGGGCATTTCACTCTGGCGCGTCAGGACAAAGAACTGCTGCACGTCACGCTGAATGCGCCAGGGCGCCATAACGCCCTCAATGCCGCAGCGGCAGTGGCCGTCGCGACGGAAGAAGGCATTGATGATGATGCCATTCTGCGCGCGCTGGAAAGCTTCCAGGGCACCGGCCGTCGTTTCGACTTTCTCGGTGAATTCCCGCTGGACGCCGTTAACGGTAAAGCCGGCACAGCGATGCTGGTGGACGACTACGGCCACCATCCGACCGAAGTGGACGCCACCATTAAAGCCGCGCGTGCAGGCTGGCCTGACAAAAATCTGGTGATGATCTTCCAGCCGCACCGCTTCACGCGTACGCGCGATCTGTACGACGATTTCGCCAGCGTCCTGTCACAGGTAGACACCCTGTTAATGCTGGACGTGTACGCCGCAGGCGAGACGCCGATTCCGGGTGCTGACAGCCGTTCCCTGTGTCGTACCATCCGTGGACGCGGTAAAGTTGACCCTATTCTGGTTTCTGACCCTGCACAGGTGGCGGAAATTCTGGCACCGGTCCTGACGGGTAACGATTTGATTCTGATTCAGGGTGCGGGAAATATCGGCAAAATCGCCCGTACCTTAGCTGAAATCAAACTGAAGCCGCAAACCCAGGAGGATGAGCATCATGGCTGATAAGATTGCTGTCCTGTCTGGCGGCATCTCCGCCGAGCGCGAGGTTTCCCTGAATTCCGGCGCGGCTGTACTGGCGGGCCTGCGCGAAGGTGGCGTCAATGCGCACCTGGTTGATCCAAAAGAGGTCGACGTGACGCAATTAAAAGCCATGGGCTTTGATAAAGTCTTTATCGCTTTGCATGGCCGCGGCGGTGAAGACGGCACCCTGCAGGGACTTCTGGATCTGATCGGCCTGCCGTACACCGGCAGCGGCGTGATGGCTTCCGCTATCTCTATGGATAAACTGCGCAGCAAGCTGCTGTGGCAGGGGGCAGGGTTACCTGTTGCGTCATGGGTAGCGCTGACGCGTCGCGAATTTGAATTGGGCCTGTCGGATAGCGTTAATGCACGCATTGCTGAGCTAGGCTTACCGGTTATTGTAAAGCCCAGCCGGGAAGGCTCCAGCGTGGGAATGTCCAAAGTCGACAAAGCTGAAGATCTTTCGTCCGCTTTAGCGCTGGCATTTCAACATGATGAAGAAGTTCTGATTGAAAAATGGCTCAGCGGGCCGGAATTTACCGTCGCGATGCTTGGCGAAGAAATTTTACCGTCAATCCGTATCCAACCGGCCGGAACCTTCTATGATTATGAGGCGAAGTATCTCTCTGATGAGACGCAATATTTCTGCCCTTGTGGTCTTGAAGCTGAGCGTGAAGCCGATTTACAGTCCCTGGTGCTTAAAGCCTGGCATGTTCTGGGTTGCCGTGGCTGGGGACGCATCGACGTGATGCAGGACAGCGATGGACAATTTTATCTGCTGGAAGCGAATACCTCTCCGGGAATGACCAGCCACAGCCTTGTGCCGATGGCTGCGCGTCAGGCGGGGATGAGCTTCTCGCAGTTAGTCGTACGCATTCTGGACCAGGCGGGCTGATATGTCTCAGGCTGCATTGAACACGCGCAACCGCGATGACGAGGACGAATACGCCTCTTCACGCCGCAGTAATGGAACGCGTCTTGCAGGCATCATTTTCCTGCTCGGGGTGCTGTGCACCGTGTTTATCAGCGGCTGGATGGTCCTGGGCTGGATGGAAGATGCACAGCGGTTGCCGCTTTCTAAGCTGGTGGTCACCGGTGAGCGTCACTACACGCGTAACGACGATATTCGCCAGTCAATACTGGCGCTGGGCTCACCTGGCACCTTTATGACGCAGGACGTCAATATTATCCAGAGCCAGATAGAACGTCTGCCATGGATAAAACAGGCGAGCGTAAGAAAGCAATGGCCTGATGAATTGAAGATTCATCTGGTTGAATATGTGCCCATTGCGCGTTGGAATGATCAGCACATGGTTGACGCAGACGGAAATTCCTTCAGCGTCCCGGCCGATCGTGTCAACAAGCAAAATTTACCGATGTTGTATGGCCCGGAAGGTAGCGAAAACGAAGTATTACAGGGTTTTCGCGAAATGGGTCAGGTGCTGGCGAAGGACAGGTTTACGTTAAAAGATGCAGCCATGACGGCGCGCCGTTCCTGGCAGTTGACGTTAACAAACGGCATTAAGCTCAACCTGGGACGCGGCGACACAATGAAGCGTCTGGCGCGTTTTGTCGAACTTTACCCGGTTTTACAGCAGCAGGCACAGACTGACGGCAAACGGATAAGCTACGTTGATTTGCGCTATGACTCAGGCGCAGCAGTCGGTTGGGTACCGGCTCCGGTCGAGGAACCTAATCAGCAACAGAATCAGGCACAGGTACAGGCAGAACAACAATGATCAAGGCGACGGACAGAAAACTGGTAGTTGGACTGGAGATTGGCACCGCGAAGGTTGCCGCTTTAGTAGGGGAAGTTCTGCCCGACGGTATGGTCAATATCATTGGCGTAGGCAGTTGCCCGTCCCGTGGTATGGATAAAGGTGGGGTAAACGATCTTGAATCGGTGGTGAAATGCGTTCAGCGCGCCATCGATCAGGCTGAACTGATGGCAGATTGCCAGATTTCTTCTGTCTATCTGGCCCTTTCTGGCAAGCACATTAGCTGCCAGAACGAAATCGGTATGGTGCCGATTTCCGAAGAAGAAGTGACGCAGGAAGACGTTGAAAACGTCGTGCACACGGCGAAATCCGTGCGTGTCCGTGACGAGCATCGTGTGCTACATGTCATTCCGCAGGAATATGCGATTGACTACCAGGAAGGGATCAAGAACCCGGTCGGTCTTTCTGGCGTACGTATGCAGGCAAAAGTGCACCTGATCACATGTCACAACGATATGGCGAAGAACATTGTAAAAGCCGTTGAACGTTGTGGCCTGAAAGTTGACCAACTTATTTTCGCGGGTCTGGCGGCAAGTTATTCCGTACTGACCGAAGATGAACGTGAACTGGGTGTCTGTGTGGTCGATATTGGTGGTGGTACAATGGATATCGCCGTGTATACCGGCGGTGCGTTGCGCCACACGAAAGTGATCCCTTATGCCGGGAACGTTGTAACCAGCGATATTGCTTACGCTTTTGGTACGCCGCCGAGCGATGCAGAAGCGATTAAAGTGCGCCACGGCTGTGCGCTGGGATCTATCGTTGGCAAAGATGAGAGCGTTGAAGTGCCGAGCGTCGGTGGTCGTCCACCGCGTAGCCTGCAGCGCCAGACGTTGGCAGAGGTGATTGAGCCGCGCTATACCGAGCTGCTCAACCTGGTCAACGAAGAGATTTTACAGTTACAGGAACAGCTTCGTCAGCAGGGTGTTAAACATCATCTTGCCGCGGGGATTGTATTAACCGGCGGTGCAGCGCAAATTGAAGGTCTTGCGGCCTGTGCTCAGCGGGTGTTCCATACGCAGGTGCGTATTGGTGCGCCGCTGAATATCACCGGTTTAACGGATTATGCTCAGGAGCCGTATTATTCAACGGCTGTGGGCCTGCTCCACTACGGGAAGGAATCTCATCTCAGTGGTGAAGCAGAAGTGGAAAAACGCGTCTCAGTGGGGTCGTGGGTCAAACGACTGAACAACTGGTTGCGAAAAGAGTTTTAATTTTTTTAAGAGACCGGAGAGAATTAGCGGTCTCGGGCGACAGGCACAACGGAGAGAGAAATTATGTTTGAACCTATGGAACTGACCAACGACGCGGTGATTAAAGTCATCGGCGTCGGTGGCGGCGGCGGTAACGCCGTAGAGCATATGGTGCGTGAACGCATTGAAGGTGTTGAATTCTTCGCAGTTAACACCGATGCGCAGGCACTGCGTAAGACGGCTGTAGGCCAGACTATCCAGATCGGCGGTGGTATCACCAAAGGGCTGGGAGCAGGGGCTAACCCGGAAGTCGGTCGCAATGCGGCTGAAGAAGATCGTGAAGCGCTGCGCGCTGCACTGGAAGGTGCGGACATGGTCTTCATCGCAGCAGGCATGGGTGGCGGTACCGGTACCGGCGCAGCACCTGTTGTGGCTGAAGTGGCAAAAGATTTAGGTATCCTGACCGTTGCTGTCGTGACCAAGCCTTTCAACTTTGAAGGCAAGAAGCGTATGGCCTTCGCGGAGCAGGGTATCACCGAGCTGTCCAAGCATGTGGACTCGCTGATCACCATCCCTAACGACAAACTGTTGAAAGTTCTGGGTCGCGGTATCTCCCTGCTGGACGCATTCGGTGCAGCAAACGACGTGCTGAAAGGCGCGGTTCAGGGTATCGCTGAACTGATTACCCGTCCTGGCCTGATGAACGTTGACTTTGCAGACGTTCGCACCGTGATGTCCGAAATGGGCTACGCGATGATGGGCTCTGGCGTGGCCAGCGGTGAAGACCGTGCAGAAGAAGCGGCTGAAATGGCTATCTCTTCTCCACTGCTGGAAGATATCGATCTGTCTGGTGCGCGCGGCGTGCTGGTCAACATTACCGCTGGCTTTGACCTGCGTCTGGATGAGTTCGAAACCGTGGGTAACACTATCCGTGCGTTTGCCTCTGACAACGCTACCGTGGTAATCGGTACTTCTCTTGACCCTGAAATGAACGACGAGCTGCGTGTTACCGTTGTTGCGACCGGTATCGGTATGGACAAGCGCCCAGAAATCACTCTGGTGACTAACAAGCAGACTCAGCAACCGGTAATGGATCGTTACCAGCAGCACGGTATGTCTCCTCTGACTCAGGAGCAGAAACCGGCCGCGAAAGTGGTGAACGACCCAACGCCTCAAACGGCGAAAGAGCCAGATTATCTGGATATCCCGGCGTTCCTGCGTAAGCAAGCTGACTAAGAATTGGCTGGAATTTGGGGATTTGCGCTCTTTGTGCTAAACTGGCCCACCGTTAGTGATATACACTCTCGGTTGGATAGTTAATTTGGCGAGATTATACGATGATCAAACAAAGGACACTTAAACGTATCGTTCAGGCGACTGGTGTCGGTTTACATACCGGCAAGAAAGTCACGCTGACGTTACGCCCTGCGCCGGCCAATACCGGGGTCATCTATCGTCGCACCGACTTGAATCCACCGGTAGATTTTCCGGCCGATGCCAAATCTGTGCGTGATACTATGCTCTGTACTTGTCTGGTGAACGAGCATGACGTGCGGATTTCTACCGTAGAGCACCTGAACGCCGCCCTGGCGGGTCTGGGTATCGACAACATTATTGTTGAAGTCGATGCGCCAGAAATCCCGATTATGGATGGCAGTGCTGCACCGTTCGTCTATCTGTTGCTGGATGCTGGCATCGAAGAACTGAACTGCGCGAAGAAATTTGTACGCATCAAAGAGACCGTTCGCGTCGAAGATGGCGACAAGTGGGCTGAATTCAAACCGTACAATGGTTTCTCGTTGGATTTTACCATCGACTTTAACCATCCGGCGATTGATTCCAGCACCCAACGCTATGCGATGAACTTCTCTGCTGATGCGTTTATGCGCCAGATCAGCCGAGCCCGTACATTTGGCTTCATGCGTGATATCGAATATCTGCAGTCCCGCGGCCTGTGCCTGGGCGGCAGCTTCGATTGTGCCATCGTTGTTGACGATTATCGCGTACTGAACGAAGACGGCCTGCGTTTCGAAGATGAATTCGTTCGTCACAAAATGCTGGATGCTATCGGCGACCTGTTCATGTGTGGTCACAACATCATTGGTGCATTTACCGCGTTCAAATCCGGTCATGCGCTGAACAACAAACTGTTGCAGGCAGTCCTGGCAAAACAGGAAGCCTGGGAATATGTGACCTTCGAAGACGAAGCAGAACTGCCGCTGGCTTTCAAAGCGCCAAACATGGTTCTGGCGTAACGGTTCACGCCGTTTCGTAAAAAATCGACTGGTTAACCTGGTACTCTCTCCGATCAGGGAGACCAGTCGTTTTTATTTTTACCCTTCTTAGTTTGCCCCAGCGTTATCTCTCGTTTGTCTTACGCAGAAAATGTGTGCGTTAGCTGCATTCTTGACCGTTTTTCCCCGCGGCGGCACCTCATTCCTGCTGATGTATATTGGCTTTAGTGGTACTATCTGGGCGCTAAAAAGAATAACTGAACTCAGCCTCTGCAAGGCTGGCTTATTGGGTGGAGCAGGTGAGCGGAATACTGACGCGCTGGCGACAATTTGGCAGACGTTACTTCTGGCCGCATCTCTTATTAGGGATGGTCGCGGCGAGTTTCGGCTTGCCTGCGCTCAGCAACAGTGCTGAAGCGGCGACGCCCGCAAAAACCTCCACCACCAAACACGATCTCAACTCGCGGGTTAACTTCACTAACCTCGCGTGGCTTGAAGCCAACCGCCGCCCAAACTTCTCCGTCGATTACTGGCACCAGCACGCTATCCGCACGGTTATCCGCCATCTGTCCTTCGCGATGGCACCGCAGGCCATGCCTGTTGCGGAAGAGGCGCTGCCGGTGCAGGCTCAGCATCTTGCCCTGCTGGACACGCTCAACGCGCTGCTTACGCAGGACAGCCAGCCGCCGGTCATGGTTCGTCAGACAACGCAGCGTGCGTTTGTTTCACCTGTTTCATTCTCTGTTTCAACCTGGATTAGCCAGGTCCACGGCATTCGCGCCGGGCCGCAGCGCCTCAGCTAAATTAACTTTTTCAATACCTTAATTTATCTGCCCATACTGGGGCGTTTGAGAATTTATTATGCTAATCAAATTGTTAACTAAAGTTTTTGGTAGTCGTAACGATCGTACCCTGCGCCGTATGCGCAAAGCTGTTGCCGTCATCAACGGTATGGAACCGGCGATGGAGAAGCTCTCTGATGACGAGCTGAAAGCGAAAACGGCGGAATTCCGTGCGCGTCTGGAAAAAGGCGAAACCTTAGAAAGCCTGATCCCGGAAGCGTTTGCTGTCGTGCGCGAAGCGAGTAAGCGCGTATTCGGCATGCGTCACTTCGACGTTCAGCTGCTGGGTGGTATGGTGCTCAACGAGCGCTGCATCGCGGAAATGCGTACCGGTGAAGGTAAAACCCTGACCGCAACGCTGCCGGCTTACCTGAACGCGCTGACCGGTAAAGGCGTTCACGTCGTTACCGTCAACGACTATCTGGCGCAGCGTGACGCCGAAAACAACCGCCCACTGTTCGAATTCCTCGGTATGACCGTCGGTATCAACATGTCCGGCCTGCCTGCGCCAGCCAAGCGCGAAGCGTATAACGCGGACATCACTTACGGCACCAACAACGAATACGGCTTCGACTACCTGCGTGACAACATGGCGTTCAGCCCGGAAGAGCGCGTACAGCGTAAGCTGCACTATGCGCTGGTGGATGAGGTTGACTCCATCCTGATCGATGAAGCGCGTACTCCGCTGATCATCTCCGGCCCGGCTGAAGACAGCTCCGAGATGTACCGTAAAGTCGACAAAATCATTCCACACCTGCTGCGTCAGGAGAAAGAGGACTCGGATACCTTCCAGGGTGAAGGCCACTTCTCCGTAGATGAAAAAGCGCGCCAGGTGAACCTGACCGAGCGTGGTCTGGTGCAAATTGAAGAGCTGCTGGTCGCTGAAGGCATCATGGAAGAGGGCGAGTCCCTGTACTCTCCGAGCAATATCATGCTGATGCACCACGTGACCGCTGCACTGCGCGCCCACGCGCTGTTCACCCGCGACGTCGATTACATCGTTAAAGACGGCGAAGTGATCATCGTCGATGAACACACCGGCCGTACCATGCAGGGACGTCGCTGGTCTGACGGTCTGCACCAGGCTGTGGAAGCCAAAGAAGGTGTGGATATTCAGAATGAAAACCAGACGCTGGCGTCTATCACCTTCCAGAACTACTTCCGTCTGTATGAGAAGCTGGCGGGGATGACCGGTACTGCTGATACCGAAGCGTTTGAATTCAGCTCCATCTACAAGCTGGATACCGTGGTCGTTCCAACCAACCGTCCAATGATCCGTAAGGATATGCCGGACCTGGTGTACATGACCGAAGCGGAAAAAATTCAGGCGATCATCGAAGATATTCGCGACCGTACTGCGAATGGTCAGCCGGTTCTGGTGGGGACCATCTCCATCGAGAAATCCGAAGTGGTTTCTCACGAGCTGACTAAAGCGGGTATCAAACACAACGTTCTGAACGCCAAATTCCACGCCAAAGAAGCGGACATTGTTGCGCAGGCGGGTTATCCGGCTGCCGTAACCATCGCCACCAACATGGCGGGTCGTGGTACCGATATTATGCTGGGTGGTAGCTGGCAGGCTGAAGTGGCGGAGCTGGAAAACCCAACGCCAGAACAGATTGCGCAGATCAAAGCCGACTGGCAGGTTCGTCATGACGCCGTTCTGGCTTCCGGCGGTCTGCACATCATCGGTACAGAGCGTCACGAGTCTCGTCGTATCGATAACCAGCTGCGTGGCCGTGCGGGTCGTCAGGGTGATGCCGGTTCATCCCGCTTCTACCTGTCTATGGAAGATGCGCTGATGCGTATTTTCGCCTCTGACCGCGTGTCCGGCATGATGCGTAAGCTGGGGATGAAACCAGGCGAAGCCATTGAGCACCCGTGGGTGACCAAAGCGATCGCTAACGCACAGCGTAAAGTGGAAAGCCGCAACTTTGATATTCGTAAGCAGCTGCTGGAATATGATGATGTGGCTAACGATCAGCGTCGTGCGATCTACACCCAGCGTAACGAACTGTTGGACGTGTCCGACGTGAGCGAAACCATCAACAGCATTCGTGAAGATGTGTTTAAAGCCACCATCGACGCGCATATTCCACCGCAGTCTCTGGAAGAGATGTGGGATATCGAAGGCCTGCAGGAACGTCTGAAAAATGACTTTGACCTCGATCTGCCAATCAAAGAGTGGCTGGATAAAGAGCCTGAGCTGCACGAAGAGACCCTGCGTGAACGTATCTTTGAAACCGCGCTGGACGTATACAAGCGTAAGGAAGAGGTTGTTGGCGCTGAGATGATGCGTCACTTCGAAAAAGGCGTGATGCTGCAGACCCTGGATTCCCTGTGGAAAGAGCACCTGGCGGCTATGGACTACCTGCGTCAGGGTATCCACCTGCGTGGCTATGCGCAGAAAGATCCGAAGCAGGAATACAAGCGTGAATCCTTCTCCATGTTTGCGTCTATGCTGGAGTCGCTGAAGTATGAAGTGATCAGCACCCTGAGCAAGGTTCAGGTGCGTATGCCGGAAGAGGTAGAAGCGATGGAGCAGCAGCGTCGTGAAGAAGCCGAGCGTCTGGCACAAATGCAACAGCTGAGCCACCAGACCGACGACAGCGAAGCCGCAGCGGCGATCGCCGCGCAGACCGGCGATCGTAAAGTGGGTCGTAACGATCCGTGCCCGTGTGGTTCCGGTAAAAAGTACAAGGCGTGCCACGGCCGCCTGAGCTAAGTTCATAAAAAAACAAAAAGGCGCAGAAATCTGCGCCTTTTTTATGGAAGTGACAATATGAAAATACTGCAAATTGCCGTCGGGATTATTCGCAACCCGCAAAACCAAATCTTCATCACCCAGCGCGCTGCCGACGCCCATATGGCGAACAAGTGGGAGTTTCCGGGCGGTAAAATCGAGTCAGGTGAAACGCCGGAAGAGGCGCTGGTTCGGGAGCTTCAGGAAGAGGTGGGGATCACTCCGCTTGGCGCAACGCTGTTTGATAAGCTTGAGTACCAGTTTCCTGACAGGCACATCACGCTGTGGTTCTGGCTGGTGGAAAACTGGGAAGGTGAACCCTGGGGAAAAGAGGGACAGCCGGGTAACTGGGTGGAACTTCAGGCATGTGATGCCGAAAAATTCCCGCCAGCTAATGAGCCCGTGATCCTGCGGTTAGTCGCACAACCGTAGGCCTGCTGAGCGAAGCGCCAGCAGGCTTTACAGATTACTGCTGGGTTTCACTCCAGTCATCGCTGTCCGAGAGATCGCCTTTGCTTGGAATGCGTTTCTCTTCCGCCGCCCATTCGCCCAGGTCAATGAGCTGACAGCGCTTGCAGCAGAATGGGCGGAACGGACTGACTTCGCCCCAGACAACGGTTTTACCACAGGTTGGGCAGCTTACGGTGGTGACATCAGACATCGGCACTCCTTAACAACAGGCCAGTTCAAAATCGAGACGTTCCGGCACGGTGCCATTTTCACTGTCCAGCGGCATAAAGCGAATCGCAAAACGGCTCTTATGCCCGGAAATCTGTGGGTAAAGCTGTTCGCCGAGAGACAGATTGAGACGCAGAAGATCGGCATCATCACCGTTGTCCTGGTAGAAACCATTCAGGCTGGTTTGCTTGCGGAACGGCGCAGAGTTACGTATCAGGTCGAGGATCAGCGACAGCGTCTGGTGCATTGGCTCCAGGCTTGCCAGCCAGCTGTTCACCTGCGCGTCACGCTGAGCCTGTGGCATATGTAGCCACATATGCAGCGTCGGCAGGTCGAAGCTACAGCAGCCGCCAGGGATGCTCAGACGCTGGCGCACCAGACCAATCAGGCGGTCTTCGCGCAAAAACTGCCCGACGCGTGGCGCGGCCATCAGGATGGCGCTACTGCTTTTCAACTGCTGGCGGAGCGCGTCGATACGGCTCTTATCTACGCCGGGGACTTCTGTCCATGCCTGCAATTTACGCTGCTGGCGCTCCAGCTCTTTGAGTAATTCTGTGCGGACATCACCGCGTTCAATCACATCCAGCAGATCGCCTACGTTGCGGAAGAAGTGCAATGCGGTGGCATGATCGTTAACCGGCAGATGTTGTGAAAGTTGTTGAATAAGAAATTCAATACGCAGCCAGGTGCGCATTTTTTCGTTGAGCGGATGCTCAAAAAGAATGTGTGTCGACATTATGGTTTTTCCTGTGCAACGGCCTGCGCGGCGAACGTCAGATACTGCGCGTGCAGACGGGCAACATCCGATGCAATGGCATCTGGTGCGCCGTTATTATCAATAACATCATCCGCCACGGCAAGACGCTGAGCGCGCGTAGCCTGAGCGGCAAGAATTTGTTCAGCATGCTCCCGGGAGACGCGATCGCGCGCCATGGTTCTCTGGATTTGCGTTTCGGGTGCGACATCAATCACCAGCACACGATCGGCTTTCTTATGCAGCTGATTTTCAACCAGTAGCGGAACCACCCACAGGACATAGGGCGAGCGGGCTGCGGCTATCTGACGCTGAGTTTCCTGGTGGATGATGGGGTGGAGCAGGGCATTAAGCCAGGCTTTTTCCGCAGAATCAGAAAAAATGCATTCGCGAAGCTGACGGCGATTCAGTGTGCCATCGGCATTGATGACTGTCTGACCAAAATGTTCTGCGATGACCTTTAGCGCGGGTGTATTGGGCTCTACCACCTGGCGGGCAATGATATCGGCATCAATAATCGTGATACCCAAACGAGAGAACGCGTCCGCAACGGTACTTTTGCCACTACCGATGCCGCCGGTTAATGCGACGATATACCCCATTAATTCAAATCCTGGGAATTATTCATTATTAAAATCAGTTGATTAAAACTCTTAGGTGCGCCAGCAACTGTTTGGTCCTGTTTACCGGCTTTTTACCAGGTAAATTTATAGGATTGTAGCGTAAAAAAAGAGAATTTCGCAGTCTTGCGGAGCAGGTATTAGTGCGTATGATAACGTCACTGGAGTTGTGCTTTTAACATATTTGCCTCTAACCCCAGGAATCCGCACATGCGTATCGAAGAAGATCTGAAGTTAGGTTTCAAAGACGTTCTTATCCGCCCTAAACGCTCTACACTGAAAAGTCGCTCAGACGTTGAACTCGAACGTCAATTCACCTTTAAGCATTCCGGTCAGACCTGGTCTGGCGTGCCGATCATCGCCGCCAACATGGATACTGTGGGAACCTTTGAGATGGCAACTGCCCTGGCACAGTTCGACATTCTCACCGCCGTGCACAAACATTACAGTCCTGAAGAGTGGAATGCGTTTGTTGCGTCCGCGTCTGCTGACGTGGTGAAGCATGTGATGGTTTCTACCGGGACCTCCGATGCGGATTTCGAGAAGACCAAACAGATCCTGAACGCTAACCCGGCGCTCAACTTCGTTTGTATTGACGTGGCGAACGGTTACTCCGAGCACTTCGTGCAGTTCGTCAGCAAGGCACGTGAGGCCTGGCCGACGAAAACCATCATCGCGGGCAACGTGGTGACCGGTGAAATGTGTGAAGAGCTGATCCTTTCCGGTGCAGATATCGTGAAAGTGGGTATTGGCCCGGGCTCCGTGTGCACGACCCGCGTCAAAACCGGCGTCGGTTATCCGCAGCTTTCCGCCGTCATTGAATGCGCCGATGCGGCGCACGGTCTGGGCGGTCAGATCATCAGCGATGGCGGCTGTACCATGCCGGGCGACGTTGCGAAAGCCTTCGGCGGCGGCGCCGACTTCGTGATGCTCGGCGGTATGCTGGCAGGCCACGAAGAGAGCGGTGGTACCGTTGTTGAAGAGAACGGCGAGAAATTTATGCTGTTCTACGGCATGAGCTCTGAATCCGCGATGACCCGTCACGTCGGTGGCGTGGCAAAATACCGTGCGGCGGAAGGTAAAACCGTGAAGCTGCCTCTGCGTGGCCCGGTTGAATACACCGCGCGCGATATCCTCGGCGGCCTGCGCTCGGCCTGCACCTACGTTGGGGCATCTCGCCTGAAAGAACTGACTAAACGTACGACGTTTATTCGCGTTCAGGAACAGGAAAACCGCGTATTCAACAGCCTGTAATGGCTTCTGCTGGCGCATGCCCGTGCGCCAGCGCTGTTCAGCACTACCCCGCGCTCATCGCATCCCCCAGATGGAAAATCGGCAGATACATTGCCACTACCAGCGTGCCGATGATGACCCCTGTCACAATCAGAAGCACTGGCTCGAGAAGTGCCGCCAGATTATCTGCCCGTTGAAAGGTCTGTTCCGTGTGGTGCCGGGCGAGATTTGCCAGCATGATGTCCAGCGCACCTGACATTTCACCGGTTCGTAAAAGCTGAATACACAGCGGGGTAAAGATGGCCGCTTTCTGAAAGGATGACCAGACGGGGAGACCTTTTTCAATGTCCTCCCGAACGCTGTGGAGTATCCCCCGCCAGTAACAACTTTCAACGGTTTCCTCTGCGCTCTCCAGACCCTGTAAAAAGGGGATACCTGCCTGCTGCGTGAGTGACAGCACGGTAAAGATGTGTCCCAGTTTTTGGCCTTTTGCCAGCGCGCCCATCACGGGTATGTGCATCAGCATGCGCTGCCAGCGAGGGTTGTGTCGCAGTGCCCAGGCGGCGGCTAAGGGCGTTAATAACGCGGCGAACAACGCGAGGGCATAGGACTGGATAAATGCGGCCATCCCCATGACCATTTGCGTCAGCATCGGGAGCGGCGTGTTAAACGTTTTGTAGATCGCGGCAAACTCGGGCAAGACCAGAATGACCATCGCCAGCACCACGAGTACTGCCAGCGTCAGGACGATCGCCGGGTAGCGTAGGGCCTTTTTCACCTTCTCTCTGAGCTGCTGCTGCGCTTTTTGCTGCTGCGCGAGCTGACGGCAGCACTCCTCCAGTTTCCCTGTGAGCTCACCGGTTTTCACCATAGAGACATGCAGTGGGCTAAACACCGCCGGCCACTTTTTTAGCGACTCAGAAAAGGGGGATCCCTCACTGAGCTCATCGGCAATGCTTTGCAGCAGCGCCTGCCACGGTTTTAACGGATGTTGCTCTGCCAGCATCTGCAGGCTGTGGGACAACGTCAGCCCCGCCTGCAGAAGCGTTGCGAGCTGGCGAAACATCTCGCAGCAGTGTTGCGGCTGCCAGCGGTGTCGCTGAGCGCATCGGGTCAGCGCCAGAGGATGGAGATCGCTACGCATCAGCCTGGTGAAGGCGGCAGTGCGGTCTGTGGCCCAGAGTGTTCCGCTTCGGGGTTCTCCTTCTTTGGTGAGCGCTCGCCAGCGCCAGAGCTGACTAGCAGCCATCCGGCATTCCCAGCACGCGCACCAGCTCTTCGATCGTGGTCAGCCCTTGTTCTACGGCCATGCAGCCGTGCTCAAAAAGAGATATCATTCCCGCCTGCCGGGCACTCGCCTCTATCACTTCGATTCCCGCCCCGCTGGCAATGGCCTGACGCAGGGCATTGTCGATCGCCAGCACTTCAAAAATGGCCACGCGGCCATAAAAACCGTGATAACAGCGATCGCAGCCGGTGGGCTGCCAGCGTGGAAGCGGTCTGGACCATACGGCGCGCGGTAATTCAGCATGCTCGCTGGCTTCCCGGCGACAGTGCGGACACAAACGCCGGACCAGTCTCTGGGCAATCACCATCGACAGCGCGGAAGATATCATCCAGCGCGCAACGCCCATCTGCTCCAGGCGAATCAGGGTTTCCGTCGTTGAGTTGGTGTGCAGCGTTGACAGCACCAGATGACCGGTCTGAGCGGCATTAATGGCAATTTCTGCCGTTTCGCCGTCACGGATTTCGCCGACCATAATGATGTCTGGATCTTGACGCAGCAGCGCCCTCAGTACGCTCTGGAATGTTAAACCCGCCCGGGGATTAATCTGCGTCTGGTTTAATCCCGCAAGGGGGATCTCAATGGGATCCTCTACGCTACAGATGTTGACGTCGGGGGTGTTACGCGCCTGCAGCGCGCTGTACAGCGTCACGGTTTTGCCGCTGCCGGTAGGGCCGGTGACCAGAATCAGCCCCTGCGGCTGGTGGAGGACCTCATTAAAACAGGCCAGTTGTTCTGCGCTCATACCAAGCGCTTTCGGCTCAAGAGCCTGCTGAACCTGATGCAGCAGACGCAGCACAATTTTCTCACCACCGTTGCAGGGAAGCGTTGCGATCCGAAACGAGACCGGCGCGTTTGCCAGCTCAATCGTAAACTGACCGTCCTGAGGTAAACGACGTTCAGCAATATCCAGATTACCCAGCACCTTTAAACGAGCGCTGAACAGGCTTGCCTGCGAGGCGGAAAGCGGAGGCTGGGGACAAAGAACCCCGTCGATGCGTAAACGGATCTGGCATGCGTGCTCCATCGGTTCGATATGAATGTCGGAGGCGCGCTGGCTGATTGCCTGCTGCAGCGTGTGGTTGAGGATATCCACCGTCGAGTGTGTTTGCGAAACGACGGGCAGATGCGATTGTGACGTTAGCTGCCGGTGTTTTTCCATACGCTCAGCGCTCCAGCACTCAATATCAATCCGTTTCTGGGTCGCGAAGCGCAGCGCCTCCATGAGTTCAGCCGCGGGGCTGCCCACGACGGCGATGCTGACCATGTCACTGTCGCTGGTGAGCAGCAGAGCGTGATGGCGCTGACAAAGCGCCACGAGTTGATCGGTATTCATTATCCGCTCCTCAGTTATTGTCGAAGCGGAAAACGTCTTCGCAGGCCCGTTTCAGGGCGCTGTCAGCACTGATGTTGCAGTCGCGCGTCCAGCCCGTCATACCGTTACCGTCGTTCCACTGCGGCGTCATGACCACTTCCAGCCCGTTAAGACTCTCCTGTCCTGTTAAGGTCACGGTCCCTTTCGCCACGCTCATTCCTGAAACGTAGCGTGTCGTGGTGGGAGAGGGGATACCGTTACTGCCCGCATCGCAGCTCTCCACGCCACCGTGATCCAGCGCGCAAAGCTCAATGGCCGTGCGGTAAGGAACGAAGGTTTGCAGCATATCGGTCAGCGCCGCCTTGCGCAGGTAGTTCTGATAGGCGGGAACGCCGATGGCGCTCAGAATCGCAATGATGCCAATGACCACCATCAGCTCAATGAGTGTGAATCCTTGTTGTCTGTCCATATCTGCTCCTTATGCAAAGTGGCGCTACTTTGTCAGTGGGAAAGAGCAGAAACGAGAGGCAAAAAAGGGAACGGGAAGGAGGCTTCAGAGAATTTTTTCAGTGTTGCAGGGCAGAACAGTGGATCTGCGAGCGGGGCTGAAATTCCCCTCTCTGGGTGGAGAGGGGAGAATGCGTTATTTGAAGCGCATTGAGAGGTCGAGGGCGCGAACGTGTTTGGTCAGCGCGCCGACGGAAATGTAATCCACGCCGGTTTCGGCGAATTCACGGATCGTTTCGAAAGTGACGTTCCCGGACACTTCAAGCTGGGCCCGGCCGTTAGTCAGTTTTACCGCCTCGCGCATCTGCTCTGTTTCGAAGTTATCGAGCATGATGATATCGGCCCCGGCCTTAATCGCCTGCTCCAGCTCTTCCAGGCTTTCGACTTCTACCTCGACAGGCACATCCGGGTGCAGCCAGAAGGCTTTCTCCACCGCCTGACGCACGGAGCCAGAGGCAATAATGTGGTTCTCTTTAATGAGGAAGGCGTCGGATAAGCCCAGGCGATGGTTAGCGCCGCCGCCGCAGAGCACCGCATACTTCAGCGCGGTACGCAGGCCCGGCAGCGTTTTGCGGGTATCCAGCAGCTGGGTGCGGGTACCGGCCAGCAGGTCAACGTAGCGACGCACTTCACTGGCCACGCCAGAGAGCGTTTGTACAAAATTGAGCGCAGTACGTTCGCCGGTCAGCAAGACGCGGGAAGGACCGTCCAGTTCAAACAGCGCCTGGTTTGCCGTAATTGCATCGCCGTCTTCAACGTGCCAGATAATCTGCACATCATCACCCGCCAGCTGGGTAAAGACCTCTTCAACCCAACGCTTGCCGCAAAAAACGCCGTCTTCACGGGTGATAATGACCGCGTGCGAGCGCGTCTCTTTTGGCAACAATTGTGCGGTAATATCCTTATCAGCGTTAACGTCACCGCCCAGATCTTCTTTTAAAGCATGGGAGACGCTTGCCGGAATATCCATATTAATACGTTCCAGAAGCGCTTCACGTCGGTGGTCGGGGTTGTAGCGGCGAGGCGGCATGATAAAACTCCAAATTGGTAACGAATCATAATATTGAAACATGCTACTCTGAACCGAGTCATTGCACCATACAGAAGGAGTTCCAGCATGTTGTTAGAAAACGGATGGCTGGTGGATGCGCGGCACGTGCCCTCGCCGCACCACGATTGCCGCCCGGAGGATGAAAAGCCCACACTGCTGGTGGTTCATAATATTAGTCTCCCGCCGGGGGAATTTGGCGGCCCGTGGATCGATGCGTTATTCACGGGAACTATTGATCCCGATGCTCATCCCTTCTTTGCTGAAATTGCACATCTGCGCGTATCGGCTCACTGCCTGATTCGTCGCGATGGTGAAGTGGTTCAGTATGTTCCCTTTGATAAGCGCGCCTGGCATGCCGGCGTGTCGATGTATCACGGGCGCGAACGGTGCAACGATTTTTCTATCGGGATCGAAATGGAAGGCACGGATACTACGCCCTACACCGATTCACAGTATCAACGGCTAGCGGCAGTGACCCGCACGCTTATCGGACTCTACCCGGCTATCGCCGACAATATTACCGGGCACTGCGATATTGCCCCGGAGAGAAAAACCGATCCCGGCCCGGCCTTTGACTGGCCCCGGTTTCGCGCCATGCTCACCGCGTCGTCAGAATAAGGAGATACCATGACGTTGTTTACGATGCTGCTGGTTATCATCGCTGAACGCCTGTTCAAGCTCGGCGAGCACTGGCATCTGGATCACCGGCTGGAGGTGCTTTTCCGCCGGATTAAGCATTTTTCCATGCTGCGCACGCTGCTGATGATGGCAGGGGTGATGGTCATTACGTTCCTGCTCCTGCGCTCGCTGTACGGACTCTTTTTCAACGTGCCGCTGCTGGTGGTGTGGATCCTGCTTGGCGTGCTGTGCATTGGTGCAGGCAAGGTGCGTTTACACTATCACGCATACCTGAAAGCCGCCTCCCGTGACGATGCCCATGCGCGCGGTGCCATGGCGAGCGAGCTGACGATGATCCACGGCGTGCCGCCGGACTGCGACGAGCGCGAATTCCTGCGCGAGCTGCAAAACGCGCTGCTGTGGATTAACTTCCGTTACTATCTTGCGCCGCTGTTCTGGTTTGTAGTGGGTGGCCCGCTGGGGCCGGTGCTGCTGATGGGATATGCGTTCCTGCGCGCCTGGCAGACCTGGCTTGCCCGTTATCTGACGCCGCATGAACGCCTGCAGTCCGGCATTGACGCCATCCTGCACGTGCTCGACTGGCTCCCGGTGCGTCTGGTCGGCGTGGTGTACGCGTTAATTGGTCACGGTGAAAAAGCGCTGCCCGCATGGTTCGCTTCTCTTGCCGATCGCCATACGTCGCAGTACCAGGTGCTAACGCGTCTGGCGCAGTTCTCGCTGGCGCGTGAGCCGCATACCGACAAGATTGAAACGCCGAAGGCCGCTGTCTCCATGGCGAAGAAAACGTCGTTTGTGGTGGTGGTTATCGTGGCGCTGCTGACGATTTACGGCACGCTGGTGTAGGCCAGCGCGCCGCAAAGGCTAAAGCGTATCCGCGGGCGGGATGCCGAAATCAGGCATCCCGTTTTCATTCCAGCGGACGAGCTTCAGTCGAGTATGGCGATTCGGATCGTACAGCGGGTCGCCCTCAATTTCGGTGTAATTCCGCGCGTGATACACCAGCACATCTTCTCCTTCCGGCGTTTGCGTAAAGCTGTTGTGCCCCGGGCCGAACTGGCGATTTTCATAGCTGGTAACGAACACCGGACGCGGGGATTTGTGCCAGTTTGCCGGATTTTGCGGATCGGCATTCAGGTCTATCCACAGTAGACCCATGCAGTAGTTCTCGTCGGTCGCGCTGGCGGAGTAGCTGATAAACAGCTTATCGCCGTGAACCAGCACCGCCGGGCCTTCGTTGACCCAAAAACCGCGACGCTCCCAGTCATACTCCGGCTTGCTGAGCATCACAGGCTCGCCTTTCAGCGTCCAGGGGTTCTCCATTTCACAGAGATAAAGATTGGAGTTTCCGGTGATGTCCGGCGCTTTTTGCGCCCACAGATACCAGCGTTTCCCCTGATGAACAAAGGTGGTAGCGTCCAGAGCAAAGGTATCGAAAGGCGTTTTGATTTGCCCTTTCTCCACCCACGTGCCGGCTAGCGGATCGCCGTCGGCACATTCAATGGCGAACATACGGTGCTGGAACATTCCGAGCGCGTCGAGCGCCTGGGTGTGCGTCGCAGCAAAATAGATGTACCACTTCCCGTCAATGTGATGCAGTTCCGGCGCCCAGATCAGCTGGCTCATCGGGCCGGTGTCGGGCTTGCGCCAGACCACCACTTCTTCGGCATTACGTAAGCCTTCAAGAGACTCTGCGCGGCGGATTGCCAGCCTGTCGTACTCCGGCACGGAGGCGATAAAATAGTACTGCCCCTCGTGGCGTAAAATGTACGGATCGGCGCGTTGTTCAATAAACGGGTTTGGCCAGGTTTGCATTCGGCTTTCCTTATTTTGTCTCAGCGACTTTGAGTTCCTGATAATCGTTTAGCTCGCGGTAGTTGGTGCGACGCTTCTCCAGATCGGACTGGATCTGCTTCATGGTTTCGCGGTCCACTTTCAGCAGACGCACCACGCCCGCGGTAATTAAGTATCCAATGCCGGGAATGACGGTAAAGAGCAGCACTATCCCATTAATGGCGTTCGCGCTCTGCGCTTTTGCGCCCGCGTCATAACCGTACCAGGAGAGCAGGAAGCCGACCATCGCCCCGGCAATCGCCAGCCCCAGCTTCAGGAAGAAGATGTTGCCGGAGAAGCTGATCCCCGTGATGCGCTTACCGGTCTTCCACTCGCCGTAGTCGTCCACGTCGGCCATCAGCGACCAGTGCAGCGGAGACGGGATCTGGTGCAGGATGTTCAGCAGGAAGTAGAGCACCACGATGGTGACGGTGGCTTTCGGGTCGAAGAAATAAAAGGCGGTTGAGAAAATCGCCAGAACGATATTGGTCCAGAAGAAGACCTTGAGCTTACACCAGCGGTCGGTCAGCACTTTTGCCAGCACGCTGCCGAGCATCATGCCGACCACGCCCAGGCTGATAAACAGCGTGGCGAAATGGGTGCTTTGGCCCATCACCCAGGTGACGTAATACATGGTGGCCGCCATGCGGATAAAGCCCGGGCAGACGTTGCACAGGGTCAGGAGCAGAATGCGTACCCACTGGTCGTTTTTCCACACGTCTTTCAGATCGTTTTTCAGCTCGTCGTTGGTCTGTACCGCCGGACGCACGCGCTCGCGCACGGTGGCGAAGCAGAACAGGAACATGCAGGTCCCAATCAGCGCCAGAACGGTCATCGCCATCTGGTAGCCTTTGGCTTTGTTATCCCCGCCAAACCAGTCGGCCATCGGCAGCAGCGTTAATGAGAGCAGCAGCGTGGCGATGCCGACCAGCACGAAGCGATACGACTGGCAGGCCACGCGCTCTTTTGGATCGTTGGTGATCACCCCGCCCAGCGAGCAGTAGGGAATGTTGATGGCCGTATAGGTCAAAGAGAGCAGGAAGTAGGTGACAAACGCATAGATAACTTTGCTGTTATAGCTCCACTCCGGCGTGGTGAACATCAGAATGCTGAACAGCGCGTAGGGGAAGGCGATCCACAGCAGCCATGGACGAAACCGGCCATATTTACTGCGGGTACGGTCGGCAATCGCCCCCATGATCGGGTCGGTTACGGCGTCAATCACGCGCACGGAAAGCAACAGCACGCCGACCAGCGCAGGGGCGAGGCCAAAAATATCCGTATAAAAATAGTTAACAAACAGCATGATGGCGCCGAAGATGATATTGCATCCCGCGTCGCCCATCCCATAGCCGATCTTTTCTTTTACTGACAGTGTGTTGTTATCCATCGACAGCTCTCCGGTTTACGGTATGGAGAGAATTATTTGCTGGCAGAGGAATATATGCGTTGCAGTATCAGGGCGGTGATATGGATAAATGCGCTGTGGGCATGAAAGTGTGAGGGAGGTAACAACGCGCGGCACCCGCAAAAGCAGGTGCCGCGAAGAGAGGCTTAGTGTGCCTTCATGGCATTACGGCTTTTCTGACTGAACAGATAGCCCACGCCCAGGATCGCAATCCAGACCGGGATCAGGTAGACGGAAATCGCCATACCCGGGGTGATCAGCATAATCACCAGCACGGCTGCCATAAACAGCAGGCAGATCCAGTTACCCAGCGGATAGAGCAGGGCAGGGAAGCGCGTGGTGACGCCCTGCTGCTGCTTGGCGCGGCGGAACTTCATGTGCGCCAGGCTGATCATGGCCCAGTTGATGACCAGGGCAGAGACCACCAGCGCCATCAGCAGGCCAAACGCCGATTCCGGAGCCATGTAGTTAATGAGCACGCACAGCGCGGTCACAACCGCCGAAACAAGAATCGTGTTTACCGGCACGCCGCGCTTATCGACGTTGAGCAGCGCTTTTGGCGCGTTGCCCTGCTGGGCCAGGCCGAACAGCATGCGGCTATTGCAGTATACGCAGCTGTTGTAAACGGAGAGCGCTGCGGTCAGCACCACGATGTTCAGGGCGTTAGCGACAAAGGTGTCGCCCAGCTCGTGGAAGATCAGCACAAACGGGCTGGTGTCGGCGGTCACGCGCGTCCACGGCAGCAGGGAGAGCAGCACGGCCAGCGAGCCCACATAGAAGATCAGAATGCGGTAGATAACCTGGTTAGTGGCTTTCGGAATGCTTTGCTCCGGGTTGTCGGCTTCAGCGGCGGTGATGCCCACCAGCTCCAGACCGCCGAAGGAGAACATAATGATGGCCATCATCATTACCAGACCGGTCATACCGTGAGGCAGGAATCCGCCCTGTTCCCAGAGGTTGCGCACGGTTGCCTGCGGGCCGCCGTTGCCGCTGAACAGCAGCCAGCCGCCGAAGATAATCATCGCCACTACGGCAATGACCTTGATGATGGCAAACCAGAACTCCATTTCACCGAACACTTTTACGTTGGTCAGGTTAATGGCGTTAATAATGACGAAGAAAGCGGCTGCGGAAGCCCAGGTTGGGATCTCGGGATACCAGAACTGAATGTATTTCCCGACGGCGGTAAGCTCAGCCATGGCAACCAGAACGTACAGGACCCAGTAGTTCCAGCCCGAGGCGAAACCGGCAAAGCTGCCCCAGTATTTATAGGCAAAGTGGCTGAAGGAGCCTGCGACCGGCTCTTCAACGACCATTTCACCCAGCTGGCGCATGATCAGAAAAGCAATGAAACCCGCAATCGCGTAACCCAAAATAATGCCCGGACCGGCAGACTGGATAACGGATGCGCTGCCCAGAAACAGGCCGGTACCAATCGCACCGCCCAGTGCGATGAGCTGTATATGGCGGTTTTTAAGCCCGCGCTTTAGCTGATCGCCGTGCTGTTGAGCTTCCATTTGAAACCTCGTGTGTGGTTGTTATGTTCACGCTGTGCGTGTGTAATTATGAAAATCCATATTCTGTATTTATTTCTTTACGGTTAACGAGACCGAAAAAAGCGGACATGACTTCCGTAAGCGCAAGAATAGTGGTAAGCGCCTGCGAATGCACCTGCTTTATGAAGGGATGATGACGACTTGAATAAAAAGAAAGCATTTGTAAATCGGCCCGCTTATTCTTCCTGACCCAACCTATAGAATAGAAATGCGCCTTAAGTGGGCGAATTTTCATTATTTGCCTTGTTGAATCGCTTCAGATTGCGAAAACCCTCGTTTCATTATGGTTAAAACTCCCTCTTTGGGAGTAATCAACTCATTTGTGCAAAGTTACATTTCTGAAACGTTATTTCTGTAAGGTTGTTAAAATGTGCAGGGTTTACTGATTTCAATCAAAACCAATATGGACAGAAGGTGAATACTTTGTTACTTTAGCGATACGAAATAGAAATTGGTAAGACCAATTGACTCCGGGCAAAAAGGCGTAAGACAGGGAATATGGCCTACAGCAAAATTCGCCAACCAAAACTATCTGATGTGATTGAGCAGCAGCTGGAGTTTTTAATCCTCGAAGGGACTCTGCGCCCGGGTGAGAAACTTCCGCCAGAACGCGAGCTGGCAAAACAGTTCGACGTTTCACGTCCCTCTCTGCGTGAGGCGATTCAACGTCTCGAAGCAAAGGGCTTGCTGCTTCGTCGCCAGGGCGGCGGAACCTTTGTGCAAAACAGCCTGTGGCAGAGCTTCAGCGATCCGCTGGTAGAACTTCTCTCTGACCACCCAGAATCCCAGTTTGACCTGCTTGAGACCCGTCACGCGCTTGAAGGTATTGCGGCCTATTACGCCGCCCTTCGCAGCACTGATGAAGATCGCGTGCGTATCCGCGAACTGCATCAGGCCATTGAACGGGCACAGCAGTCCGGCGATTTAGACGCCGAGTCCAGCGCCGTCGTCCAGTATCAAATTGCCGTCACCGAAGCGGCCCACAACGTGGTGCTCCTCCATCTGCTACGCTGCATGGAGCCGATGCTGGCCCAGAACGTTCGTCAGAATTTTGAATTGTTGTATGCCCGTCGGGACATGCTCCCACTGGTAAGCAACCATCGCACCCGAGTATTCGAGGCGATAATGGCCGGGGAACCGGAGCAGGCGCGCGAAGCGTCGCACCGCCATCTGGCTTTCATTGAGGAAATCTTGCTGGACCGCAGCCGTGAACAATCGCGTCGCGAACGTTCATTACGCCGCATACAGCAACGAAAGGATTAAGCGCCAGGTACTTTTAGAGCGCGGCAACTAAACGCAGAACCTGTCTTATTGTGTTTTCTGGCGAAAATACAATGGGACAGGTTCCAGACAAATCAACGTATTAGATAGATAAGGAATACCCCCATGTCAGAACGTCTCCAAAATGACGTGGATCCGATCGAAACTCGCGACTGGCTACAGGCGATCGAATCGGTCATCCGTGAAGAAGGTGTTGAGCGCGCTCAGTATCTGATTGATCAGCTGCTTTCTGAAGCCCGCAAAGGTGGTGTGAAGGTTGCTTCAGGTGCAGGGGCTAGCAACTACGTAAACACGATTGCCGTCGAAGACGAACCGGAATACCCGGGCAATCTGGATCTGGAACGTCGTATCCGTTCTGCAATCCGCTGGAACGCCATCATGACCGTTCTGCGCGCATCCAAGAAAGACCTGGAACTGGGTGGCCACATGGCGTCCTTCCAGTCTTCTGCGACCGTTTACGAAGTGTGCTTCAACCACTTCTTCCGTGCAGCGAACGAGAAAGACGGCGGCGATCTGGTGTACTTCCAGGGCCACATCTCTCCGGGCATCTATGCACGTGCATTCCTGGAAGGTCGTCTGACTGAAGAGCAGATGAACAACTTCCGCCAGGAAGTACACGGTAAAGGTCTGTCTTCTTACCCGCACCCTAAACTGATGCCTGAATTCTGGCAGTTCCCGACCGTATCTATGGGTCTGGGCCCAATCGGTGCGATCTATCAGGCTAAATTCCTGAAATACCTGGAACACCGTGGTCTGAAAGACACCTCTGAGCAGACCGTTTACGCCTTCCTGGGCGACGGTGAAATGGATGAGCCAGAATCCAAAGGTGCGATCACCATCGCTACCCGTGAGAAGCTGGACAACCTGTGCTTCATCATCAACTGTAACCTGCAGCGTCTGGATGGTCCGGTAACCGGTAACGGCAAGATCATCAACGAACTGGAAGGCATCTTCGCTGGTGCTGGCTGGAACGTGATCAAAGTCATGTGGGGCGGTCGTTGGGATGAGCTGCTGCGTAAAGACACCAGCGGTAAACTGATCCAGCTGATGAACGAAACCGTTGACGGTGACTACCAGACCTTCAAATCCAAAGACGGTGCCTACGTTCGTGAGCACTTCTTCGGCAAATATCCTGAAACCGCAGCACTGGTTGCAGACTGGACTGATGAGCAGATCTGGGCTCTGAACCGCGGTGGTCACGATCCGAAGAAAGTCTACGCTGCACTGAAAAAAGCGCGTGAAACCAAAGGTAAAGCGACTGTAATCCTGGCCCATACCATCAAAGGTTACGGCATGGGTGATACCGCAGAAGGTAAAAACATCGCTCACCAGGTTAAGAAAATGAACATGGACGGCGTGCGTTATATCCGCGACCGTTTCAACGTTCCAGTGACCGATGAGCAGGTAGAAAACCTGTCTTACATCACCTTCCCGGAAGGGTCTGAAGAGCACAAGTACCTGCACGAACGTCGTCAGGCGCTGAAAGGCTACCTGCCAGCTCGTCAGCCAAACTTCACCGAGAAGCTGGAACTGCCAGCGCTGGAAGACTTCTCCCAGCTGCTGGAAGAGCAGAACAAAGAGATCTCCACCACTATCGCTTTCGTTCGTGCCCTGAACGTGATGCTGAAGAACAAGTCGATCAAAGATCGTCTGGTTCCAATCATCGCCGACGAAGCGCGTACTTTCGGTATGGAAGGTCTGTTCCGTCAGATCGGTATCTACAGCCCGAACGGCCAGCAGTACACCCCGCAGGACCGTGAACAGGTTGCATACTACAAAGAAGACGAGAAAGGTCAGATCCTGCAGGAAGGTATCAACGAGCTGGGCGCAGGCGCATCCTGGCTGGCTGCTGCGACCTCTTACAGCACCAACAACCTGCCGATGATCCCGTTCTACATCTACTACTCCATGTTCGGGTTCCAGCGTATCGGTGACCTGTGCTGGCAGGCAGGCGACCAGCAGGCTCGCGGCTTCCTGGTAGGCGGTACCTCCGGTCGTACGACTCTGAACGGTGAAGGTCTGCAGCACGAAGATGGCCACAGCCACATTCAGTCTCTGACTATCCCTAACTGTATCTCTTACGACCCGTCTTACGCGTACGAAGTGGCAGTCATCATGCATGACGGTCTGCAGCGCATGTACGGTGAAGCGCAAGAGAACATTTACTACTACATCACCACCCTGAACGAAAACTACCACATGCCGGCAATGCCAGCAGGTGCCGAGGAAGGTATCCGTAAAGGTATCTACAAACTCGAAACCATCGAAGGTAGCAAAGGTAAGGTTCAGCTGCTGGGCTCCGGCTCTATCCTGCGTCACGTACGTGAAGCAGCGCAGATCCTGGCGAAAGACTACGGCGTGGGTTCCGACGTGTACTCTGTGACCTCCTTCACTGAACTGGCGCGTGATGGCCAGGATTGTGAGCGCTGGAACATGCTGCACCCACTGGAAACTCCACGCGTTCCGTACATCGCTCAGGTGATGAACGACGCGCCAGCGGTGGCGTCTACTGACTATATGAAACTGTTCGCCGAGCAGGTTCGTACTTACGTTCCAGCTGATGATTATCGCGTACTGGGTACTGACGGCTTCGGTCGTTCTGACAGCCGCGAAAACCTGCGTCACCACTTCGAAGTTGATGCTTCTTACGTGGTTGTAGCAGCACTGGGCGAACTGGCTAAACGTGGCGAAATCGATAAGAAAGTGGTTGCGGACGCAATCACCAAATTCAACATCGATGCAGAAAAAGTTAACCCGCGTCTGGCGTAAGAGGTAAAAGAATAATGGCTATCGAAATCAATGTACCGGACATCGGGGCTGATGAAGTTGAAATCACCGAGATCCTGGTCAAAGTAGGCGACAAGGTTGAAGCTGAACAGTCGCTGATCACCGTAGAAGGCGACAAAGCCTCTATGGAAGTCCCGTCTCCTCAGGCTGGCATCGTTAAAGAGATCAAAGTCTCTGTTGGCGATAAAACCGAGACTGGCAAACTGATCATGATTTTCGATTCCGCCGACGGTGCAGCAGCTGCTGCACCTGCGCAGGAAGAGAAGAAAGCCGCTCCGGCCGCCGCTGCTCCAGCAGCTGCCGCAGCAGCAAAAGAAGTGAACGTGCCTGACATCGGCGGTGACGAAGTTGAAGTCACTGAAATTCTGGTGAAAGTGGGCGACACCGTTGCGGCTGAGCAGTCACTGATCACCGTAGAAGGCGACAAAGCCTCTATGGAAGTGCCGGCTCCGTTCGCGGGTACCGTTAAAGAGATCAAGATCAACACCGGCGACAAAGTGTCTACCGGGTCGCTTATCATGATCTTCGAAGTGGCGGGTGCAGAAGGCGCTGCCGCGCCTGCGCAGGCCGCTGCTCCGGCTCCGGCTGCTGCACCAGCAGCTGCTGGCGGCGCGAAAGACGTTAACGTACCGGACATCGGCGGTGACGAAGTTGAAGTGACCGAAGTGATGGTTAAAGTGGGCGACAAAGTTGCCGCTGAACAGTCACTGATCACCGTCGAAGGCGACAAAGCTTCTATGGAAGTGCCGGCACCGTTCGCGGGTACCGTCAAAGAGATCAAGATCAGCACCGGCGACAAAGTGTCTACCGGCTCTCTGATCATGGTCTTCGAAGTGGAAGGCGCTGCGCCTGCCGCAGCTCCGGCTGCCGCGGCTGCTCCAGCCCCTGCTGCTGCACCGGCTCAGGCTGCTAAACCAGCCGCTGCCCCTGCTGCTAAAGCAGAAAAATCTGAGTTCGCTGAAAACGACGCTTACGTCCACGCTACCCCGCTGATTCGTCGCCTGGCGCGCGAGTTCGGTGTGAACCTGGCGAAAGTGAAAGGAACCGGCCGTAAGGGTCGTATCCTGCGCGAAGACGTTCAGACCTACGTGAAAGACGCGGTGAAACGCGCCGAAGCTGCACCTGCTGCAGCCGCCGGTGGCGGTATCCCGGGCATGCTGCCATGGCCGAAAGTGGACTTCAGCAAGTTCGGCGAAATCGAAGAAGTGGAGCTGGGCCGCATCCAGAAAATCTCTGGTGCTAACCTGAGCCGTAACTGGGTGATGATCCCGCACGTTACGCACTTCGACAAAACCGATATCACCGATCTGGAAGCGTTCCGTAAACAGCAGAACGCTGAAGCTGAGAAGCGCAAACTGGACGTGAAATTCACCCCAGTAGTCTTCATCATGAAAGCCGTTGCCGCTGCCCTTGAGCAGATGCCACGCTTCAACAGCTCCCTGTCCGAAGACGGCCAGAAGCTGACGCTGAAGAAATACATCAACATCGGTGTTGCGGTTGATACGCCAAATGGTCTGGTTGTTCCGGTCTTCAAAGACGTGAACAAGAAGAGCATCACTGAGCTGTCCCGTGAACTGACCGTTATCTCCAAGAAAGCGCGTGATGGTAAGCTGACTGCCGGCGAAATGCAGGGCGGCTGCTTCACTATCTCCAGCATCGGCGGCCTGGGTACCACCCACTTCGCACCGATTGTTAACGCGCCGGAAGTGGCTATCCTCGGTGTGTCCAAGTCCGCGATGGAGCCGGTGTGGAACGGCAAAGAGTTCGTGCCGCGTCTGATGATGCCAATCTCTCTGTCCTTCGACCACCGCGTGATCGACGGTGCTGATGGTGCGCGCTTCATCACCATCATCAACAACATGCTGAGCGACATTCGCCGCCTGGTGATGTAATCGAAAAGCCGGCCAGTCGGCCGGCTTTTTTCTGATAATCTCATGGTGTTTGTGAGGTTATTGGCGAAAGCGACAATTCGTGAGCCGTTTGTTGTTTCAAAATTGTTAACAATTTTGTAAACTGCGGGCGGATAGAACGACCCGGTGGACGACGGGTATAAATTAAGAGGTCATGATGAGCACAGAAATCAAAACTCAGGTCGTAGTACTTGGGGCAGGCCCGGCAGGTTACTCCGCAGCATTCCGTGCAGCGGATTTAGGTCTGGAAACCGTCATCGTAGAACGTTACAGCACCCTCGGCGGTGTTTGTCTGAACGTCGGCTGTATCCCTTCTAAAGCGCTGCTGCACGTAGCGAAAGTTATCGAAGAAGCCAAAGCGCTGGCTGAACACGGTATCGTCTTCGGCGAGCCGAAAACCGATATCGACAAAATTCGTACCTGGAAAGAGAAAGTTATCACTCAGCTGACCGGCGGTCTGGCGGGTATGGCCAAAGGCCGTAAAGTGAAAGTGGTAAACGGTCTGGGTAAATTCACCGGTGCGAACACCCTGGAAGTGGAAGGCGAAAACGGCAAAACCGTGATCAACTTCGACAACGCGATCATCGCGGCAGGCTCTCGCCCAATCGAACTGCCATTCATTCCGCATGAAGATCCACGCGTGTGGGATTCCACCGATGCGCTGGAGCTGAAAACCGTTCCTAAGCGTCTGCTGGTCATGGGCGGCGGTATCATCGGTCTGGAAATGGGTACCGTGTACCATGCGCTGGGTTCAGAGATCGACGTGGTTGAAATGTTCGACCAGGTTATCCCGGCTGCCGACAAAGACATCGTTAAAGTCTTCACCAAACGCATCAGCAAGAAATTCAATCTGATGCTGGAAACCAAAGTGACTGCCGTTGAAGCGAAAGAAGACGGTATTTACGTTTCCATGGAAGGCAAAAAAGCCCCATCCGAACCGCAGCGTTACGACGCCGTGCTGGTGGCTATCGGCCGTGTGCCGAACGGTAAAAACCTCGACGCGGGCAAAGCTGGCGTGGAAGTGGACGACCGTGGCTTTATCCGCGTTGACAAGCAGCTGCGCACTAACGTGCCGCACATCTTTGCTATCGGCGATATCGTCGGTCAGCCAATGCTGGCACACAAAGGTGTTCACGAAGGTCACGTTGCCGCTGAAGTTATCGCCGGCATGAAGCACTACTTCGATCCGAAAGTCATTCCATCTATCGCGTACACCGAGCCAGAAGTTGCATGGGTCGGTCTGACTGAGAAAGAAGCGAAAGAGAAAGGCATCAGCTACGAAACCGCCACCTTCCCGTGGGCTGCTTCTGGCCGTGCTATCGCATCCGACTGCGCAGACGGTATGACCAAACTGATCTTCGACAAAGAGACTCACCGTGTGATCGGTGGTGCGATTGTCGGTACCAACGGCGGCGAGCTGCTGGGTGAAATCGGTCTGGCTATCGAAATGGGCTGTGACGCTGAAGACATCGCGCTGACCATCCACGCTCACCCGACTCTGCACGAGTCCGTGGGCCTGGCGGCAGAAGTGTTTGAAGGCAGCATCACCGACCTGCCAAACGCGAAAGCGAAGAAGAAATAAGTTTCTTCAGATGAAAAAAGCGGCCAATGGCCGCTTTTTTTATGCGCTGCGTTCAGGGTGCTACAGGCTGCCAGGTTTTATCAGGGCTATAGGCGGCTAGCGCACGGGCTTTCTGCTCTGAATCGCTGCCGAGATCGGACTGGTACACCTTGTCGTCCTGGTTTATCAAAAAGCTCATGACGCCCGTCTGGCCGTAGCTGACTGGCCAGGCCACCATCGCGAAACCGTTATTATCCGGCAGGATGCGGAAGCGATAGCCGTGATAGCCGGTACCTGGCTCTTTTGGGCTAAATGCCGGTCCGAGCGGACTGGGCGCTTCGCCGGGGGAGGCGGGCCAGTACAAACCGTCTTTTTTCCCCTTCGAGCTGACAATCTTCTGCGCGTATTTCTGGTTCATTGCAAAGTAGCTTTGCTGCGCATCAACATAGGCATGTAAGGCTTCAATGGCGGCGAGTTCGTTACGCCCAATTTCGCGGGTCAGGATTTCTTCAGCCCCTTCTTTAATATCGAACTGCCAGCCTGCAGTGGTTTTGATCACCGGGATGGGAAGCTGCCAGCCGCTGTCTCCGACAACCAGATGCGCCGTATCCCCTTCGATAACGGTCTTATGACGGACTTTCCAGTCGCGCAGGAAGCGATCGACGGCATCAGGATCAACGCCTTCAGGGGGCAGAAAATCGCGCCAGTTCTCTCCAAGCAGATTGCTCATCGCGCTCTCATTTTGCTCACTGATGGCGTTGGCCAGCGCATCGGTCGCCCGATCGGGCGTGCTGAAGGACTGCTGCGCCATTACCGGGGCCGAAAGCATGAACAACACCATTCCGCTGAGTAGTTTACTTTTCATGTCGGTTCCCTTAGCGATGTCGAATTTCACGGCGTTCAGCGCGTCCACCAGACGCCTGACGCTGCTGCTGCTGGCGCGCAGCGAACTGTCTGCTTTGCGCACCGCGCTGCTGCTGCGCCTGCCAGCTCGCGGAGCGGCTGTCGTTGCCGCTCAGCGCATTGGCCCGGGGCTGACTGTTTCGCTGCTGGAGAGAGCGTTGCTGCGCGGGCTGCGAAACCCGCTTCTCATGTCTCTGGGCGGTGGTCTGGCGGTTTTCTCGCTGCTGCGCGGTACTCCGCTTCGCCGTCTGCGGTTTGGTGTCGTAGCCGCGGTAGTTGTTGCGCTGCGAAATCTGCTTCAGCTGTTCACCTGAGGCCTGACGCTGCACGTCTTTCGTTCCGGTGCGCGCCGTTTGCGGGAAGGTTTTGCCCGTGGATTTCTCCATCTGGCTCAGCGCGGCCTGACGCTGGCTGTCGCGATTTACCGGTTTTTGCTGCGTTGAACTGAGCCCTGTGGCTGTGTTGGTGGCGTGGAAGCGAGTGTTGAGCTGGTTAGTCGGATAGGGCACGCCTTCCCGATAGGCCGGGTTGTGCTGCCAGGTGCGGTTGGCGTCCGTCAGGCGCTGT
Source organism: Enterobacter sp. 01-M-02-SI-ECC (assembly GCF_047530595.1). Lineage (NCBI taxonomy): Bacteria > Pseudomonadati > Pseudomonadota > Gammaproteobacteria > Enterobacterales > Enterobacteriaceae > Enterobacter > Enterobacter sp. 01-M-02-SI-ECC. The sequence goes on from NZ_JBLKCZ010000005.1 coordinate 187,215, forward strand.
CCGCTGATTTTATTGAAGTTCTCAACGTTGATATTGATATTGTTATCACCGTTGCGGTTATAGCCGCCGTGATTATCCCAGTCGTCATGGTGATGATCCCAGTCATCGTCATCATCCCAGTCGATGCTGCTGAAGATGGCATAGGTTGTGGCGACGCCCAGGCTGAAGCCTAAACCGTTTACGAAGCTGTTGCCAAACTGCTCCCCGGGCGTGGGCGGGAGATAGGTGGGCGGATAGGCGGCGTTTGGCCAGGTCCCGTAAACCGTATTGGGGTTATAGGTCGGGACGTAAACAACCTGCGGGTCGGCAGATTCAATTTTGATTACCGTAGGCGCGGACGTCGTCGTGGTCGTGGTTTCGGCGGTGCTGGTTTTCGCTGGCGCCGGTTTTGTCACGGTGGTGACCGTCTGCTGAGGCGTGGATTGTAACGCGCCGGTCTTCTGCGCCAGCGCGCGCAGGCGCTGAACGGAATCCATCACGTCCTTCGGCTGCGCGAGAAACGCATCACCCAGATTTTGTACCCACGGCGGGTTTTCACCCATCAGGGACATAAGCTGAGGAAACGCGACCAGCGATTTTACGCTGGGATCCCAGGGCTGGCTGGCAACGGCCTGAATCGCCGCGTCCCCTTCCATTTTAGGATTGTCTTTCGACCACTGCGCCGCCTGGATCACGTTGGCCGGATAGGTCGAGGCCATCAGGATTTGTGAGAGCAGGGCATCGGGGTAGAGCGCAACAGGGGCGACCCACTGATCGATTTGCGCGGCAGTGTAGGCTGGCGCGACAGCAGGGGCGGACTGGGCTGCGGCAGGCGCTGCCGGTGGAGCCGGTTGTTGTTTGACGGCGGCTGGCGCAGCGGGCTCCGTGGCGCGGCCTTTGACAAACATGACGCCCGAGGCGGCAAACAGCCCGGCACTGCACACAAGGACGAGCAGATGTGGCTTAAAGGGCAACTTCATAAAATGACTCCAACGAGACAAGCGTTGTGCCGTGAGGCGTTACGGTTGGCGTGAGTATTATTCACCCGTCTTTTACTGTTTTGACTTTTATTGGGAAGCGTCCGGGACGTCCGGATAAAGAGTGTGAGTATTTATTACACAATTATATCTGATGAAGAAAAAACTGAAGCGTCACGGTGCAGAAGATACCGCAAAAAGATGCCCTGAATCCCCGCTACACCATGCTTAACGATTCAGCAAATTTTTTAATGTTGCTTTTTTGTAAACGGATTAACACTGTGCAGAAATCCTGCTATGCTGCCCGACGCGGTATCGGGCATTTACCCTACAAACTGCTGTCTCACAGGAGCGTGAAGAGAACGCCCGCCGCATATGACAATGAGAGCGAGGAGAACCGTCGTGCTAGAAGAATACCGTAAGCACGTAGCAGAACGTGCCGCCGAGGGAATTGTACCCAAACCTTTAGATGCAACCCAAATGGCCGCGCTCGTCGAGCTGCTGAAGAACCCGCCTAAGGGCGAAGAAGAATTCCTGTTAGATCTGCTGATCAACCGCGTACCGCCTGGCGTAGATGAAGCTGCCTACGTAAAAGCCGGATTCCTTGCTGCTATCGCCAAAGGCGAAGCCACCTCCCCACTGGTTACTCCTGAAAAAGCCATTGAACTGCTCGGCACCATGCAGGGTGGTTACAACATTCATCCGCTGATTGACGCGCTGGATAACGACAAGCTGGCACCGATTGCCGCTAAAGCGCTCTCTTCCACGCTGCTGATGTTCGATAACTTCTACGACGTAGAAGAAAAAGCCAAAGCGGGCAACGTCTATGCGAAGCAGGTGATGCAGTCCTGGGCTGATGCCGAATGGTTCCTGAACCGCCCAGCGCTGGCTGAAAAAATCACCGTTACCGTCTTTAAAGTGACCGGTGAAACCAACACCGATGACCTCTCTCCGGCACCGGACGCGTGGTCTCGCCCGGATATCCCTCTGCACGCCCTGGCGATGCTGAAAAACGCCCGTGAAGGTATTGAGCCGGATCAGCCGGGCAGCGTTGGCCCGATCAAACAGATCGAAGCCCTGCAGAAAAAAGGATTCCCGCTGGCCTATGTGGGTGACGTTGTGGGTACCGGTTCTTCCCGTAAGTCCGCAACCAACTCCGTGCTGTGGTTCATGGGCGACGACATTCCGCACGTGCCAAACAAGCGCGGCGGCGGCCTGTGCCTCGGCGGCAAAATTGCGCCAATCTTCTTCAACACCATGGAAGATGCGGGCGCACTGCCGATCGAAGTGGATGTTTCTAACCTGAACATGGGTGACGTGATTGACGTTTACCCGTACAAAGGCGAAGTGCGTAACCACGAAACCAACGAGCTGCTGGCAAGCTTCGAGCTGAAAACCGACGTGCTGATCGACGAAGTGCGCGCCGGTGGCCGTATCCCGCTGATCATTGGTCGTGGCCTGACTACCAAAGCGCGCGAAGCGCTGGGTCTGCCGCACTCTGACGTTTTCCGTCAGGCGAAAGACGTTGCTGAAAGCAACCGCGGTTATTCTCTGGCACAGAAAATGGTGGGCCGCGCGTGCGGCGTAGCCGGTATTCGTCCTGGCGCGTACTGCGAGCCTAAGATGACCTCCGTGGGCTCTCAGGACACCACCGGTCCAATGACCCGTGACGAACTGAAAGACCTGGCGTGCCTGGGCTTCTCTTCTGACCTGGTGATGCAGTCCTTCTGCCACACGGCGGCCTATCCGAAGCCGGTTGACGTGACCACGCACCACACGCTGCCAGACTTCATCATGAACCGCGGCGGCGTTTCCCTGCGTCCGGGTGACGGCGTCATCCACTCCTGGCTGAACCGCATGCTGCTGCCGGATACCGTCGGTACCGGCGGTGACTCCCATACCCGTTTCCCAATCGGTATCTCCTTCCCGGCGGGCTCCGGTCTGGTGGCGTTTGCTGCTGCGACGGGCGTGATGCCGCTGGATATGCCGGAATCGGTGCTGGTGCGCTTCAAAGGTAAAATGCAGCCGGGTATCACCCTGCGCGACCTGGTTCACGCGATCCCGCTGTATGCGATTAAACAGGGCCTGCTGACCGTTGAGAAGAAAGGGAAGAAAAACATCTTCTCTGGCCGCATTCTGGAAATTGAAGGTCTGCCGGATCTGAAAGTGGAGCAGGCGTTCGAGCTGACCGATGCTTCCGCCGAGCGTTCTGCGGCGGGCTGTACCATCAAGCTGAACAAAGAGCCGATTATTGAGTATCTGAACTCTAACATCGTGCTGCTGAAGTGGATGATTGCAGAAGGCTACGGCGACCGTCGTACGCTGGAGCGTCGTATCCAGGGCATGGAAAAATGGCTGGCCGATCCGCAGCTGCTGGAAGCCGATGCTGACGCAGAGTACGCGGCGGTGATCGACATCGATCTGGCGGATATCAAAGAGCCAATCCTGTGTGCACCGAACGATCCTGACGACGCGCGTCCGCTGTCTGAGGTTCAGGGCGAGAAGATCGACGAAGTGTTCATTGGATCCTGTATGACCAACATCGGTCACTTCCGTGCTGCCGGTAAGCTGCTGGATACCCACAAAGGCCAGCTGCCAACCCGTCTGTGGGTGGCGCCGCCAACCCGTATGGACGCGGCTCAGCTGACCGAAGAGGGCTATTACAGCGTGTTTGGTAAGAGCGGTGCGCGTATCGAAATCCCTGGCTGTTCCCTGTGTATGGGCAACCAGGCGCGCGTAGCCGACGGTGCGACGGTGGTTTCCACCTCTACCCGTAACTTCCCTAACCGTTTAGGTACCGGAGCTAACGTCTTCCTGGCCTCTGCGGAGCTGGCGGCGGTTGCGGCGCTGATTGGCAAACTGCCAACGCCGGAAGAGTACCAGACCTTTGTGGCTCAGGTGGATAAGACGGCGGTGGATACCTATCGCTATCTGAACTTCGACCAGCTTTCTCAGTACACCGAGAAGGCCGACGGGGTTATCTTCCAGACGGCAGTATAAATGCTACCCTCTCCCGTGGGAGAGGGGCTGGGGGTGAGGGCACCAGACCGCACCTGACCCATTGCCCGGTGGCGCTACGCTAACCGGGCCTACAAAACCCGTCGCAACTACGGTGGGTTTTTTATTTTCATTCCTCCCACCTCTCCCGCTTTTTTTCTTCCTCGCTGCTGCGATAATTACCGTAATGGCTTTGCAGAGGAAAACACTATGGATTACGAATTTCTGCGCGACATCACCGGAGTGGTGAAAGTGCGTATGTCGATGGGCCACGAAGCCGTTGGACACTGGTTTAACGAAGAGGTGAAAGAAAATCTCGCACTTCTTGATGAAGTTGAACAGGCGGCAAATACGGTGAAAGGCAGTGAACGATCCTGGCAGCGCGCCGGGCATGAATATACGCTGTGGATGGATGGTGAAGAGGTCATGGTGCGTGCCAACCAGCTCGAGTTTTCAGGTGACGAGATGGAAGAGGGGATGAGCTACTACGACGAAGAGAGCCTGTCGATGTGCGGCGTAGAGGATTTCCTTCAGGTGGTAAATGCCTACCGCGACTTTATGAAACAGAAATAAAAGACCGGAGCATCCCTGCTCCGGCTTGCTCTTACACGGCCGGAATATTACGGCCGTAGTAAATCTCGCGCATCTCTTTCCAGAGCAGGTCAGTAATCGCCTTACGCTCTTCTTCGCTCAAATCTTCCGGCTTCGTGTGGAACATATAGTGCTTAAGGTCAAATTCCTTAAGTAACATCTTGGTATGGAAGATGTTTTCCTGATACACGTTCACGTCCATCATGTCATACAGCGATTTCATGTCCTCGGACATGAAGTTCTGAATAGAGTTGATCTCGTGGTCGATGAAGTGCTTCATGCCGTTGACGTCACGGGTAAAACCGCGCACGCGGTAATCAATGGTGACGATGTCCGATTCCAGCTGGTGGATTAAATAGTTCAGCGCGTTCAGCGGGGAAATCACGCCGCAGGTCGACACTTCAATATCGGCGCGGAACGTGCACAGCCCGCCTTCAGGGTGACTCTCCGGGTAGGTGTGCACGCAGATATGGCTTTTATCCAGGTGGGCCACGACCACTTCCGGCAGCGGGCCCGGATGTTCAGTTTTGTCGATAAGCTTCGGGTCGACCGGCTCTTCGCTGACCAGAATGGTCACGCTGGCGCCCTGAGGTTCATAATCCTGTCGGGCGATGTTCAGGATGTTTGCGCCGATAATGGAACAGGTTTCTGACAGGATCTCGGTCAGACGGTTGGCGTTGTAGAGTTCGTCGATATAGGCGATGTAACCATCGCGTTCTTCCGCTGTTTTGGCATAGCAGATATCGTAAATACAAAAACTCAGGCTTTTCGTCAGGTTGTTAAAGCCATGCAGTTTAAGCTTTTTCAATTAGCTCACCCCCTTAGTGGATAATGCGTCTTGCAGGTACTGCGGCAGAGCAAACGCTGCGGTATGAATTGCCGGATTGTAGTATCGGCACTGAAGACCGGCCTGATGGAAGCGGGCCTGAATAATTTCGGTGGAGAGATGGCGTAATACGTCGTTATCTGTCGCCCAGGCAAAGGTCATGATCCCGCCGTAGTACGTCGGAATGGCCGCCTGATAGAAGCTGACGTCATCGAAATAGGTGCTTAGCTTACGATGGCTGTCGAGCGCTTCATCCTGCTGCAGGAAGCAGACGCCATTTTGTGCGACGAAGATCCCGCCCGGGTTCAGGCAGCGCTTGCAGCCTTCGTAGAAGGAGGATGTAAACAGCGACGCGCCGGGGCCGATTGGGTCGGTGCAGTCGGAGATAATAACGTCAAAGGTCTGCGAGGTCTGGTTAACAAAGTTAACGCCGTCGTCAATCACCAGGCTAAAGCGCGGATCGTCATAGCTGCCGGCATTGTGGTTGGGCAGGTACTGGCGGCAGAAAGAGACGACGCCCGCATCGATTTCCACCATGGTGATGGTTTCAATGGAACGATGGCGGGACACTTCACGCAGCATTGCGCCGTCGCCGCCGCCGATAATCAGGACATGCTTCGCGTGACCGTGCGCCAGCAGCGGAACGTGGGTCATCATTTCGTGATAGATAAACTCGTCGCGCTCGGTGGTTTGCACCACGCCGTCCAGCGCCATCACGCGGCCAAAGGCGGCGTTTTCGAAGATGATGAGATCCTGGTGATCGGTTTTCTCATGATAGAGCACGTTATCAACGGCAAAGTACTGACCAAACTGGTCATGCAGTGTTTCATGCCACAACGTGTGGTCGGCCATACGCGGACTCCTCCTTTGTTAACATCCGTTACGCTCATAAAAAATGAGCGAAACATGATAGCTAACTATAACCGTGGTTGCACGGCTATAGGTTCAACAGGGGGCGTCGGGAAGGTTATTTGACGTAGGCGAGCAGGCTGAGTGAGTCGCGAGCCAGCGCTTTGCATTTTTTGGCAGTGGGAATACCAATACCGCTCAAGTCACGGTAGCTGTCTTCGCCGAGCGCCTTCATGTCGAAGCTGTCGTAGTTGCTGAGATCCCACTGGTTTTGCTGGGCAAAAAAGACCAGCGCGCGGCGAATCTGCCCGTTGGGTAAATTCTGGTAGCCACAATCATTTTTCAGGAATACAAAAACCGCCGTTAAATCGGCCATATCTTCCGCTTCATTTTCACTTAGCGCATAGCTGTTCGCACACATTGCCATCAGGCTTCCGAACAAAATTGTCCTGAAAAACGTCTTCATTGCTTCTACCACTTCTTCACGGAAAATTAACGTTAGCATACTTGATGCCGGTGCGACGATCTTTATTATTGCCGCTTTACTTGACCTTCCGGTAAGGGGAGGGTTTATGCTCAAAAGATCGCCTGCTGGAAATAAGGAAATGAACATGCAACGTCGTGATTTTTTAAAATATTCCGCTGTGCTGGGGGCTGCCAGCGCATTACCACTCTGGAGCCGCGCGGTTTTCGCGGCCGACAGGCCTGCCTTACCCATTCCTGACTTACTGACCGCTGACGCCCGCAGCCGTATCCAGCTTGTGGTTCAGGCCGGTAAAACGACGTTCGGCGAGCACCACGCCACGACGTGGGGCTATAACGGCAATTTGCTCGGTCCGGCGCTTCAGCTACGTAAAGGGAAAACGGTGACGGTGGATATCCACAACACGCTCGCCGAAGAGACGACGCTGCACTGGCACGGGCTGGAAGTGCCGGGCGAGGTGGACGGCGGGCCGCAGGGCATCATCAAAGCGGGTGGTACGCGCAGCGTCACCTTTACGCCCGATCAGCGCGCGGCGACCTGCTGGTTCCATCCGCATCAGCATGGCAAAACGGGCCATCAGGTGGCGATGGGGTTGGCGGGACTGGTGCTGATTGAAGACGACGAAAGCCGCCTGCTGCGCCTGCCGAAACAGTGGGGCATCGACGACGTACCGGTGATTGTGCAGGACAAGAAATTCAACGCTGACGGGCAAATTGACTATCAGCTGGACGTGATGAGCGCGGCGGTAGGCTGGTTTGGCGACACGCTGCTGACCAACGGCGCCATTTACCCTCAGCACGCCGCGCCGAAAGGCTGGCTGCGCCTGCGCCTGCTCAACGGCTGTAACGCGCGCTCGCTGAATTTCGCCGCCAGCGATAAACGCCCGCTGTATGTGGTAGCCAGCGACGGCGGCCTGCTGCCGGAGCCGGTGAAGGTGAGCGAGCTGCCGATGCTCATGGGCGAACGCTTTGAGGTGCTGGTGGATATCAGCGACGGCAAGCCGTTTGACCTCGTGACGCTGCCGGTGAGCCAGATGGGGATGGCGGTCGCACCGTTTGATAAGCCGCATCCGGTGCTGCGTATTCAGCCGCTGCTGGTGGCCGCTTCCGGCACGCTGCCTGATACGTTAACCACCCTGCCAGCCCTCCCATCGCTGGAGGGACTTACGCAGCGCAAGCTGCAGCTCTCCATGAACCCGATGCTCGATATGATGGGCATGCAGGCGCTGATGGCGAAATATGGCGATAAGGCGATGGCGGGGATGCATCACGGCCAGATGATGGGCCACATGAATATGGACCACGGCAAAATGGGCGGCATGGGGAATATGAATCACGGCGACCATGGCTTTGATTTCCACAACGCCAACATGATCAACGGCAAAGCGTTCGACATGAATACGCCGATTTTTACTGCGACAAAGGGTCAGCTTGAGCGCTGGGTGATTTCAGGCGAAGGGGACATGATGCTACATCCGTTCCATATCCACGGCACCCAGTTCCGTATTCTTACAGAGAACGGCAAAGCGCCGGATGCGCATCGCGCGGGCTGGAAAGATACGGTGAGAGTGGAGGGCGGCGTCAGCGAGGTGCTGGTGAAGTTTGACCACGAGGCGCCGAAGGAGTTTGCCTATATGGCGCACTGCCACCTGCTGGAGCATGAAGATACGGGGATGATGCTCGGCTTTACCGTATAAAAAAAGCCGGGTGGCGGCTTCACCTTACCCGGACTGGATTTCGCAGGTGCGGCCTGATGCCCTCACCCTGACCCTCTCCCACAGGGAGAGGGAACAAACACAAAAACGGCAACCGAAGTTGCCGTTTTGCTTTTATTTGCCTTCGTCAGGCAACGCATATGCGACGATGTAGTCGCCCATCTTGGTGCCAAACGAACCGTGACCGCCGGCAGAGATGACAACGTACTGCTTGCCATTCACTTCATAGGTCATCGGCGTAGCCTGCCCGCCAGCCGGCAGACGGCCTTGCCACAGTTTCTCACCGTTGGTCATGTTGTACGCGCGCAGGTAGTTATCTGCGGTTGCTGCGATGAACAGCACGTTACCGGCGGTGGAAATTGGGCCACCCAGCATTGGCATACCCATATTAAACGGCACAGGAACCGGCATCGGGAACGGCATGCTGTCCTGCGGGGTACCAATACGTTTTTTCCACACGATCTGGTTAGTTTTCAGATCCAGACCGGAGATGTAACCCCAGGCTGGCTGTTTACACGGCAGACCAAACGGCGACAGGAACGGGTTCAGCGTTACGCCGAACGGTACGCCGTACTGCGGCTGAATGCCGGCTTCGGTACCGCTGCCTTTCGCGTCTTTCGGCTGTTCCATTGGGTTGCCCGGACCGCGTGGGATCAGACGGGAAACGAACGGCAGCGCCATCGGGTTGGCAATTGCCACCTGACGGTTAGGGTCAACGGAGATCCCGCCCCACTCGAACATCCCCAGGTTACCCGGGAAGACCAGCGTGCCCTGCTCAGAAGGCGGCGTGAAGATGCCTTCATAGCGCAGCTGATGGAACATCACGCGGCACACCAGCTGGTCAAACATCGTGGCACCCCACATGTCTGCCCCGCTGAGGTCTTTCTTCGGACGGAAGCTCAGGTCGGAGAACGGCTGGGTTTTGCTGACGTAGTCGCCTTTCGCCGCACCCTGCGGAACCGGTTTTTCCGGGGCAGGCACAACCAGCTTGCCGTTGCTGCGATCCAGTACGAAGATGTTGCCGGTTTTCGCCGGAGCGTAAATCACCGGTACGGTTTTACCATCAACGGTAATGTCCGCCAGCGTCGGCTGGGACGGCATATCCATATCCCACAGATCGTGGTGTACGGTCTGATAGCTCCAGGCCAGCTTACCGGTGGTTGCGTTCAACGCCACGATAGCGCTGGCATAACGTTCCTGCTCCGGCGTGCGGTTACCGCCCCAGATATCTGGCGTAGTAACACCCATCGGCAGGTAGACCAGGTCCAGCTTCGCGTCATACGCCGCTGGCGCCCAGGAGTTTGGCGAGTTAAAGGTAAAGGTGTGCTCGTCCGACGGGATCGCGTTTGGATCTTTCGCGCCCGGGTCGAAGGCCCACAGCAGCTTACCGGTATTCACGTCGAAACCGCGGATAACGCCGGAGGTTTCACGCGTGGAGAAGTTATCCGTTACCGAACCGGCAATCACGATGGTTTTATCGGTGATGATTGGCGGTGAGGTTGGCTCATACAGACCCGGCGTGGTGTCAGGCATGTTGGTCTGCAGATTCAGGATACCTTTGTTGGCAAAGGTTTCGCACAGCTTGCCCGTTTCGGCATTGATGGCGAACAGGCGACCATCGTTGACCGGCAGCATGATGCGGCGAGGACAGTCGGCAATGACTTCCGGGCTCGCATTATCCGGGCGCGCTTCGTGGTAAGAGACGCCACGGCAGGTCACGTGCTGGAAGGACGGGTTCGAGTTCAGCTGCGGATCGAAGTGCCATTTCTCTTTACCGGTAGCCGCGTCGAGCGCGAACAGACGCTGGTGCGCCGTACACAGATAAAGCATATCGCCGACTTTAATTGGCGTCACTTCGTTGGTCAGTTCACCCGGATCGTTCGGCATCTTCAGGTCGCCGGTACGGAATACCCAGGCTTCTTTCAGGTTTTTAACGTTGTCCGCGTTGATCTGCTTCAGCGGGGAGTAACGCTGGCCTTCCTGGTTACGACCATAGGCAGGCCAGTCGCCGTCAGCGACCTGAGAGATCGCCGCCGCAGGCGTCGATTCTGCGTTCAGCGTACCGTTGATCTCCTGCGGGTCGTTAAAGCCGGCCCAGGTCAGGATACCGCCGCTGATCAGCAGGGCTACTACCAGCGCCGCAACCGCACCGCTGGACGGCACGATCAGGCGACGCCAGACAAACGGCAGGATCAGCCAGATGCCGAAGAAGACCAGGATGTCGCTGCGCGGCGTCAGCGCCCAGAAGTCAAAGCCGACTTCCCAGACGCCCCAGATCATGGTGGCAAGAAGGAATGCGGCATACAGCCACAGTGCGGATTGTTTTCTACGCAACAGCAGGACGGTTACGGCAACCATCACCAGGCCCGCAATCGGGTAGTACCAGGAGCCGCCTAAAGCGACCAGCCAGACGCCACCGATTAACAGATACAGCGCGCAGAAGGCTGCGAACGCTGCTGTTAATGTCACCAGTAGACGCGGCTGTTTAGAGTTTGTTTCAGCCATAGAAAGTGTACTCGTCAGTTTTTGTTAATAATTTGCTAGCAACTAATTATAGGTATTAACAAGTGTGATCGGAATCACAATATTTGCTTTTTATAACTCATACGCCAGGCTTATCCATTTGCTGATATAATGAGGGGCTTGCGTATCAGTGCTGGATATTAACTCATCCGTATTGAGAGATTTTCATTAAAATCATTTGGTTAGTAATATGAAACATACTGTTGAAGTGATGATCCCGGAAGCCGAGATCAAAGCGCGTATCGCCGAACTGGGTCGTCAAATCACCGAACATTACAAGGACAGCGGCAGCGAAATGGTGCTGGTCGGTCTGTTGCGTGGCTCTTTCATGTTCATGGCAGACCTGTGCCGTGAAGTGCATGTGCCCCACGAAGTCGATTTTATGACCGCCTCCAGCTACGGCAGCGGCATGTCCACCACCCGTGATGTGAAAATCCTGAAAGACCTGGATGAAGATATTCGTGGCAAAGATGTGCTGATCGTTGAGGACATTATCGACTCCGGCAATACGCTGTCAAAAGTGCGCGAGATCCTGAGCCTGCGTGAGCCAAAATCGCTGGCGATTTGCACCCTGCTGGATAAGCCTGACCGCCGTGAAGTGCAGGTGCCGGTAGAGTTTGTGGGTTTCTCAATTCCTGACGAGTTCGTCGTCGGTTACGGCATTGACTACGCACAGCGTTATCGTCATCTGCCGTATGTAGGAAAAGTGGTGTTGCTGGACGAGTAATTGCGCTTTGTTGCCCGGTGGCGCTGCGCTTACCGGGCCTACGAATGGGCACATGTAGGCCGGGTAAGGCGCAGCCGCCACCCGGCTTTGTTTATTTATGGTTTACGTGCTTAAGCTGAAGGTTGGCAATCCCCGAACGGTAACGCTGCTCCAGCGTTTCGCGGTTGGTGGCGGTCACTTCCAGATTGCGCAGCAGACCGTCGTGAATACCGTACGCCCAGCCGTGGATAGAGACCTTCTGCCCGCGTTTCCACGCTGATTGCATGATCGTTGAGTGGCCCAGGTTATACACCTGCTCCATCACGTTGAGTTCGCAGAGGGTATCCATGCGACGCTCCTGCGGCATTTCACCCAGCAGTGAGCTATGTTTGAACCAGATATCGCGGATGTGCAGTAGCCAGTTATCAATGAGTCCCAGTTCCGTGTTTTCAACCGCCGCCTGCACGCCGCCGCAGCCGTAATGGCCGCAAATGATGATGTGCTCGACTTGCAGAACGTCAACGGCATACTGAACAACAGAAAGACAGTTGAGATCGGTGTGAATCACCAGGTTGGCAACGTTGCGGTGAACGAACAGTTCTCCGGGCTCAAGGCCGGTCAGGCGCTCCGCCGGTACGCGGCTGTCGGAGCATCCAATCCAGAGAAAGCGTGGGTTTTGCGCCTGCGCGAGTTTTCCAAAAAATCCGGGGTCTTCCTCCACCAGCATTTTTGACCATAGTGCATTGTTGCTGATGAGTGTATCTATGTTGTTCATGGAGGTTAGCGACCTGTAACCGAGTAATTGCGTTGCGCTACTATAGGGTAACCCGACTTTTAATGAAACCACACAACGTGTGTCAGAACTGAAGGTAAGTTAATTTCATGGCAATTGCACTGGAGCTTGAGCAGCTTAAAAAAACCTATCCGGGCGGCGTTCAGGCGCTTCGCGGAATAGATCTTAAAGTAGAGGCCGGTGATTTTTACGCGCTTCTGGGGCCGAACGGCGCGGGTAAATCGACCACCATTGGGATTATCAGCTCGCTGGTCAACAAAACGTCCGGCCGGGTGAGCGTCTTTGGTTACGACCTGCAAAAAGATGTGGTGAACGCCAAGCGCCAGCTGGGTCTGGTACCACAGGAGTTCAACTTCAACCCGTTCGAGACGGTGCAGCAGATCGTCGTTAATCAGGCGGGCTATTACGGCGTCGAGCGTAAAGAGGCCCTGGAACGGAGCGAAAAATACCTCAAGCAGCTCGACCTGTGGGAAAAGCGAAACGAACGCGCACGGATGTTATCCGGCGGGATGAAGCGCCGTCTGATGATTGCCCGCGCGCTGATGCACGAGCCAAAGCTGCTGATCCTCGATGAGCCGACTGCGGGTGTCGATATCGAACTTCGTCGTTCCATGTGGGGCTTCCTGAAGGATCTCAACGACAAAGGCACCACCATTATTCTGACGACCCACTACCTTGAAGAGGCTGAAATGCTCTGCCGCAACATCGGCATCATCCAGCACGGTGAGCTGGTGGAGAACACCTCGATGAAGAATCTGCTTTCCAAGCTGAAATCAGAAACCTTCATCCTCGATCTGGCGGCGAAAAGCGCGCTGCCAAAACTTGAAGGTTACAACTATCGTCTGGTGGATACCTCGACGCTGGAAGTGGAAGTGCTGCGCGAGCAGGGGATTAACAGCGTGTTCTCGCAGCTGAGCGCGCAGGGGATTCAGGTCTTAAGTATGCGTAACAAAGCGAACCGACTGGAAGAGCTGTTTGTCTCTCTGGTTCATGAGAAACAAGGAGACAAGGCATGACGCATCTTTACTGGGTCGCGCTGAAAAGCATCTGGGCGAAAGAGATTAACCGCTTTATGCGTATCTGGGTGCAAACCCTGGTGCCACCGGTCATCACGATGACGCTCTATTTCATCATCTTCGGTAACCTGATTGGTTCCCGGATTGGTGAAATGCACGGCTTTACCTATATGCAGTTTATCGTGCCGGGCCTGATTATGATGGCAGTGATTACTAACGCCTACGCCAACGTAGCGTCGTCATTCTTCAGCGCTAAGTTCCAGCGCAATATTGAAGAGCTGCTGGTTGCGCCTGTGCCGACGCACGTCATTATCGCGGGCTATGTTGGCGGCGGCGTAGCGCGCGGGCTGTGCGTGGGGATCCTGGTCACGGCGATTTCTCTGTTCTTTGTCCCGTTCCAGGTACACTCGTGGCTGTTTGTCGCGCTCACGCTGCTCCTGACGGCGATCCTGTTCTCGCTGGCCGGTCTGCTGAACGCCGTGTTCGCCAAAACGTTTGACGACATCAGCCTGATCCCGACCTTCGTGCTGACGCCGCTGACCTATCTCGGCGGGGTGTTCTACTCCCTGACGCTGCTGCCACCGTTCTGGCAGGCGCTGTCGCACCTGAACCCGATTGTCTACATGATCAGCGGGTTCCGCTTTGGCTTCCTCGGTATCACCGATGTGCCGCTGTTTACCACGGTGGCGGTGCTGGTGGTGTTTATCATCGCCTTCTACCTGCTCTGCTGGTCGCTGATCCAGCGCGGACGCGGGCTGCGCAGCTAATCTTTTGCCCGGCGACGTTCTGTTTGCCGGGCACTTTCTTTGACAGTTATCACCGTAAGCTAACCTTCACTCCGCTAAACTACTTGCCTGCTAAGGAGGGAGTTATGCTGGGATGGGTTATCACCTGCCACGATGAACAGGCGCAGGAAATGCTGGATAAGCTTGAAGCCAGATTTGGCCCGCTGGTGCAGTGCCGGGCGGTAAACTACTGGCGCGGGTTGAGCACCAACATGCTGAGCCGCATGATGTGCGATGCCCTGCATGAAACGGACACCGGCGATGGCGTGATTTTTCTTACCGATAAATCGGGCGCGGCGCCTTACCGCGCAGCCGCGTTGCTGAGCCATAAGCACGCGTGCTGTGAAGTGATCTCGGGTATTAACTTCTCCCTGCTGGCGTTAATGTATCCGCAGCGTGGATCCTTAAGCAGCGCAGAGTTTCGCCAGGCCATCGTGGCGCAGGGCGTTCCGGGCGTCAGCAGCTTGTGGCATCAGCAGCAAAAAAATCCTCCCTTCGTCCTGCTCCACGATTTGTATAAGAATTAAACGTTGGTATTGATGTCTCATTTGTTACAATAGCGGCAGTTTTCCGCACCGATTAAGACACCATGCTACCGCGCATTCTTTTCTTGCTATTGATGCTCATTTCCGGCGTCAGCTCAGCCAGTTTACTCAGTCAGCACACGCTGCCTGCCCAGTACATGCAAACCACCGAAGACGCGGCGATCTGGGCGCAGGTGGGGAACAGCGTGATCAACGTCGGTAACGTCCGCGCCGGGCAGATCCTGGCCGTTGTGCCCGCGGCGGCGGACTACTACGAATTTCGCTTTGGTTTTGGCACGGGGTTTATCGACAAGGGACACCTGGAGCCGGTTCAGGGGAAACAGCGCGTCGAGGACAGCCTCGGGGATCTCAATAAACCCCTCAGCAATCAGAACCTGATTACCTGGAAAGACACGCCGGTGTATAACGCGCCGTCGAGCGGCAGCGCGCCTTTCGGCACGTTAAGCGCCAATCTGCGCTATCCGATACTGAATAAACTGAAGGACCGTCTGAATCAGACCTGGTTCCAGATCCGCATTGGCAATCGTCTGGCGTGGATCAGCAGCCTGGACGCGCAGGAAGATAACGGACTTCCGGTTCTGACCTACCATCATATTCTGCGTGATGAAGAGAACACCCGTTTTCGACATACGTCCACGACCACCAGCGTACGCGCGTTCAACAACCAGATGGCCTGGCTACGCGATCAGGGTTATACCACCCTGACGATGTACCAGCTTGAAGGGTACGTGCGTAACAAAATGAACCTGCCTGCAAAATCGGTGGTGATTACCTTTGACGATGGCCTGAAATCCGTCAGCCGCTATGCCTATCCAGTGTTGAAAGAGTACGGCTTCAAGGCTACCGCGTTTATTATCTCTTCCCGCATAAAAGGCCATCCGCAGAAGTGGGATCCAAAATCGCTGCAGTTTATGAGCGTGCAGGAGATTAAGGGGATTCAGGATGTGTTCGATATTCAGTCTCACACCCACTTCCTGCACCGCGTGGATGGGTATAAACACCCGATTTTACTGAGCCGCAGCTATCACGTGATTTTGTTTGATTTTGAACGCTCGCGTCGCGCGCTGGCGCAGTTTAATCCACGCGTGCTCTATCTTTCCTATCCGTTTGGCGGCTACGACAATAAAGCGATAAAGGCGGCGAATGATGCCGGTTTTCATCTGGCGGTGACGACGGTGAAAGGGAAGGTGAAGCCGGGGGATAATCCGTTCTTACTGAAACGCCTGTACATCTTAAGAACGGATTCGCTGGAGACAATGTCGCGGCTGATCAGCAATCAGCCGCAGGGATAGTGCTTAAGCAACCTGAACCGGAATCGCCTTCGCGGTACGTTTCATGTCGTTGTCGCCTTCAAAGTAGGCAACTTTCGGCTGCCAGCGGCGTGCTTCTTCATCAGACATCATCACGAAGCTGGCGATAATCACAATATCGCCCACGTCCGCGCAGTGCGCTGCCGCGCCGTTAACGGAGATGATTTTAGACCCGCGCTCGGCGGCGATGGCGTAGGTTGAGAAACGTTTGCCGTTGTTAACGTTCCAGATATCAATCGCTTCGTTTTCAAGGATGCCCGCAGCATCAAGGAAATCCTGGTCGATGGCGCAGGAGCCTTCATAGTGCAGGTCGGCCTGGGTGACTTTCACACGGTGAAGCTTACCTTGCAGCATTTTGCGAATCATTACGTTTACCTTTCATCTTCCGGGTAGAGAAACCTACGCCAGTTCAACCACTTTGTTGTCGATTAGGCGGGCCTGACCAAGCCATGCCGCCACCAGAATGACCGCACGTTTGCTGGTCTGTGTAAGCTCCAGAAGCGTGTCGGCATCGCGAATTTGAATATCATCAGCGCGGAAGCCTTTATCGTTCAGCGCCTGTTCAGCCAGAGCAATAATCTCTTCGGCCGTTAACTCTTTCGCCAGAAGCTGTTCTGCCATGGTGTTCATGGCCTTGCTTAAGCCCGGCGCGATTTTACGCTGGTCGGCGGTCAGGTAGCCATTTCGCGAGCTGAGCGCCAGACCGTCTTTGGCGCGTACAATCGGTACGCCGACAATCTCGATATCGTAACCCATATCCGCAACCATCTTGCGGATCAGCGCCAGCTGTTGGAAATCTTTCTCACCGAAGCAGGCAACGTCCGGCTGCACAAGGTTGAACAGCTTGCTGACGATGGTCGATACGCCGCGGAAATGACCCGGGCGGCTTGCGCCTTCCAGCATGGTGGAAATGCCCGGTACGTCAACGTAAGTGGCCTCATCGGTACCCTGAGGATAGACATCCGCCGGTGCCGGAGAGAAGACAATATCCGCATGGCGTTTTTTGAGCTTCTCGCAATCTTCCTGCAGGGTGCGCGGATAGCGTGCCAGATCGTCGGCGCGGTCAAACTGCATTGGGTTAACGAAGATACTGACCACCACGATATCTGCACGGGCTCTTGCTTCGTCAACCAGCTTCATATGGCCGTCATGCAGGTTGCCCATGGTCGGGACCAGTGCGATACGTTTACCTTCCTGACGCGCGCGGCGGATATGCTGGCGAAGCAGCGGCAGGGTTTCAATGATTAGCACAACGAGACTCCTTAATGGAAACTGTGTTCTTCACCCGGGTAAACACCGGATTCAACGTCGGCAATATACTGCCTGACCGCAGCGCGCATGTCGCCCGCTTCGGTGAGGAAATTTTTGGCAAACTTCGGAATATGCCCGCCGGTGATGCCAAAGGCGTCGTGCATCACCAGAATCTGACCGTCGGTCACGTTGCCCGCACCAATACCAATCACCGGAATCGACAGAGCTTCAGTAATGCGCTTCGCCAGCTCAACCGGCACGCACTCCAGCACCAGCAGTTGGGCACCTGCGGCTTCCAGCGCCAGGGCATCATCCAGCAGCGTCTGGGCGGCGTCACCGCGGCCCTGCACTTTATATCCACCAAAGATGTTGACGGACTGCGGCGTCAAACCCAAATGGCCGCACACCGGCACGGCACGCTCGGTGAGCATCTTCACCGTATCCACCAGCCAGGCGCCGCCTTCAACTTTGACCATATTAGCGCCCGCACGCATCACCGCTGCCGCGTTTTCAAATGCCTGCTCCGGCGTGGCGTAGGCCATAAACGGCAGATCGGAAAGCAGCAGGCAGGCTGGGGCGCCACGGCGCACGGCGCGGGTATGGTAAGCGATATCCTCAACCGTCACCGGCAGGGTGGAATCATGTCCTTGTACCGTCATCCCTAACGAATCTCCGACCAGCATGACGTTGATCCCCTCTTCGGCAAACAGTTTGGCGAAGCTGTAGTCATACGCGGTGATGGTGGCGAAGCGTTTTTTTTCCTGTTTGCATTTCTGCAGTAAGGAGATGGTGGTTGGTTTCATACTGTTTCCTGATAGCCCAAAGCGAATCTTTGCGCATTCTAACAGTAACATTCGAGGGAACAATGATTTTAGGTAACCGATTAGCCACAATTATTTTGAGGCTAATCAGCAGGGGAATCCGATCACCAGCGAGCGGGTCTTTCCGCGTTGAGGTTGTCCAGAATGGACTTAAGTGGGGTGCCATCCGGGAAGATAAGATCGGGGGCGACTTCAAACAGCGGCCAGAGCATAAACCCGCGATTTTTCATGTCGTAATGCGGAACGGTGAGACGTTCAGTGTTAATGGTCTCGTGACCAAACAGCATAATGTCGAGGTCCAGCGTGCGCGGTCCCCAGCGCTCGGCTTTGCGAACGCGGCCCTGCTGCAGTTCGATGCGCTGGGTATTGTCCAGCAGCTCTTCTGGGCCCAGTTCAGTCTCAAGGATCACGGCGGCGTTCAGATAATCAGGCTGATCCTGCGGACCCAACGGCGGAGTGCGGTAGAACGAGGAGACAGCCACAATCTTGCTTTGCGGGATCTCACCCAGCGCCTGTACGGCAGCATTCACCTGCTCCAGCGGAGAGGCTAAATTGCTGCCGATGGCGATATACGCAAGGGTCATGCTGTCCCTTCACGACGCGGCGCGCGTTTGCGCGGGCGACGATGACGGCGACGCGGTTCCGGCTCTTCATCCAGCCCGGTCAACATATCTTTCTGCTCTGGCGGGGCGGAGACCTGGAATTCAGCCCACCACTGCGCCAGACGCTGCAGCTCCTGGTTGCGTTCAATTTCCGCGCGCAGCGACAGGAGATCGAAGGCTGCGCGGAATTTAGGATGCTCCATCAGCTTCCAGGCGCGTTTGCCCTGACGACGGGACATGCGCAGCTGAAGCTGCCAGATGTCGCGCACCAGAGTGGTAATACGTTTCGGAATGGC
Organism: Enterobacter sp. 01-M-02-SI-ECC; assembly: GCF_047530595.1. NCBI lineage: Bacteria > Pseudomonadati > Pseudomonadota > Gammaproteobacteria > Enterobacterales > Enterobacteriaceae > Enterobacter > Enterobacter sp. 01-M-02-SI-ECC. The sequence goes on from NZ_JBLKCZ010000005.1 coordinate 206,280, forward strand.
GAGCGTGCGGCAGCCTTCGTCGAGCACGTCGTTGGCGGCCAGCGCGAACGCATCGTAATAGGCGAGTCCGCTCTCCTGGGTAATGCGCTGGGCCGTTTCCAGCAGGGGATACCAGAACATCGCGGCAAACAGGAATGCCGGGTTCACGCGCATGTCGTTGCGAATGCGGGTATCGGTATTTTTCAGCACCTGCGCAATCATCCGCTCCATTGGGCTGTCACCGTTTTCGGTGAAGTAGCGGGTAATGGTCGGGAACAGCGGCTGGAACAGGTTGTATTCACGCAGCAGATTGTAGGTTTCAAAGCCGTGGCCGGCCTGCAGCAGCTTCAACGCCTCTTCAAACAGGCGGGCAGGCGGCACGTCGTTAATCAACGTCGCCAGGCGCGGAATCGGCTCTGCCGTTTCCGGGCTGATGCGCATATTAAGCTTGGCGGCGAAACGCACGGCGCGCAGCATACGCACGGGATCTTCGCGATAGCGCGTTTCCGGCGTGCCGATCAGACGGATCAGACCTTCTTTCAGGTCCTGCATGCCGCCGACGTAATCGCGCACGGTGAAATCCGCCACGCTGTAATAAAGGCTGTTGATGGTGAAGTCGCGACGCTGGGCATCTTCTTCGATAGAGCCGAAGATATTGTCACGCAGCAGCATGCCGTTCTGGCCGCGCTGTGACGTGGTGCGATCGGATGCGCCGGCTTCGTGGTGGCCGCGGAAGGTCGCCACTTCGATAATTTCCGGGCCAAACATCACGTGAGCCAGACGGAAACGGCGGCCAACGAGACGGCAGTTGCGGAATAATTTGCGCACCTGCTCAGGCGTGGCGCTGGTCGTCACGTCGAAATCTTTTGGTTTTTTGCCCAGCAGTAAATCACGTACTCCACCGCCCACGAGATAGGCCTCGTAGCCCGCTTTATTCAGACGATAGAGCACCTTGAGGGCATTTTCACTGATATCTTTGCGGGAAATAGTGTGCTGCTCACGCGGAATAACCGACATGTGTGGCTGTGCAATAGCATCGTTCGCCATGCTCTCTTCGCGGCTTAGCACTTTACGGCAAAAATTAGCGACTCGGGTAAAAATGGTACACCTCGTAGTGTGTTTTGTTATGAAAAAAGCGGCTAATCATAGCTCAGCGCAACGCATTTGAGAATGCTGGATTTTTGGCACTGCCGCGAGCGTCCAGTTGGCAACGGCCATTTTCAGCAGTTCGTCAATACGCAGATCCTGCCATTCGTTGGTTACATTCTGGTTGAGAAATCGCAGCGCGTCGATCAAAACAGGACGCGGATCGCCGTCTGGCAGGGCCGGGGCGTGGTTCTGCTTTGACAATTTAAAGCCCTGCGCATTGACCGCCAGCGGCAGATGAATGTAGTCCGGTGCCGTCCAGCCAAACTGGTGATACAGCGATATTTGTCGCACCGTCGGTTCGACCAGATCCGCCCCGCGCACAATTTCCGTCACGCCCTGAAAACGATCGTCGACGACCACCGCCAGGTTATAGGCAAACAGGCCGTCACGGCGGTGAATAATAAAATCCTCACGCGCCAGGCGTTCATCGGCATGAATCTCACCGGAGAGGAGATCGGTAAAGCGCGTCACCGGGGAGCGCTGCTTTATACGTACGGCGGCATTTTCCGGGGGAAGATTAAGCGTGCGGCAGTGGCCGTCATAGACGCCACCCACGCTCTGGATACGCGCGCGGGTGCAGGTGCAGTTATAGGAAAGTCCCCGATCGCGAAGCCAGGCCAGACGTTCCCGATAGGCATCGTGACGTTTTGACTGCCAGAGCACCTCGTCATCCCAGTGAAGACCGTAATGTTCCAGCTGACGCAGAATCGTCTCTGCAGCACCGGGAACTTCACGCGGGGGGTCAATATCTTCAATGCGGACAAGCCATTTTCCCAGGCGGGCGCGAGCCTGCAGGTAGCTGCCGAGCGCGGCAATTAATGAGCCGAAGTGTAATTCACCGGAAGGAGATGGCGCGAAGCGCCCAATATAGTGTGATTCAGACATATCAACAGTAACAAGGCGGGAGAGACTCCCGCCTTTAGAGTGTGTAAACAGCGCTGGTATTAACCGGCCATCTGTTTTTCGCGGATTTCGGCCAGCGTTTTACAGTCGATGCACAGATCGGCGGTTGGACGCGCTTCCAGGCGACGAATACCGATTTCAACACCGCAGGATTCGCAGTAGCCAAAATCTTCGTCTTCGACTTTTTTCAGCGTTTTCTCGATCTTTTTGATCAGTTTGCGTTCGCGGTCACGGTTACGCAGTTCGAGGCTGAACTCTTCTTCCTGAGCGGCACGGTCTACCGGATCCGGGAAGTTAGCAGCTTCATCCTGCATATGAGTAACGGTGCGATCGACTTCATCCCTGAGTTGATTACGCCATGCTTCAAGAATACGCTTGAAGTGCGACAGCTGGGCTTCGTTCATATACTCTTCGCCCGGCTTCTCTTGATACGGCTCCACCCCAGCGATGGCGAGAATACTCAGGGACGATGTTTTACGGTTTTGCCCTTCTTGCATGTTGCTTCTCCTTAACACGCACTATCGATCCCCGTGTTGGGGGAAAAATCAGGTCGCTATAAATAGCAGATGCTTTTCCGTATGGCAATTATCTAAACGTAACACTTGACAAGCCTGTGAGGAAAAGCGTATTTGCGCACGCGGCCAGAACACTTATTCGACAATCGTCTAATCCCTTATAAGACAATGGGAAGAGAGGATCTCAGAGTCATATTATCGGCAGAAAGTTCCGCTTTATAAGCGAAAACCTCTACCCCCTGCTTTTGTGCCTCATTCAACAATTGCGCGTATTTAGGATCAATATGGCGGGCAGGGGAGAAACGTTCAATGGCTGAATGCAACACCGCAAACAGCAATACGGCGCGTTTGCCCGCCGCCGCAACACTCATTAGCTCTCGCAGATGCTTCTGGCCACGTAGCGTTACCGCATCCGGGAAGTAGCCATTTTCCTGTTCCGCTAACGTCACTGATTTTACTTCAATATAGCACTCGGGCCTGTCTTCCGCCTGTAACATGAAGTCAATTCTGCTGCCTTCATCGCCATATTTCACTTCACTTTTATGGGTGCCATATCCTACCAGTTCGGGAATGGTGCCAAGGGTCAGCGCTTCCTTAACCAGCTGATTTGCGCGCTGGGTATTGACGCAAATAAATGCCCCGTTTTGCGTTTCGGTCACTTCCCAGGTATGGGCATATTTGCGTTTACTATTTTCTGATGTGGAATACCAGACTCTGTCACCCGGCGTCGCGCACCCCGTCATGGCGCCGGTATTGGGGCAGTGCAGGGTGAGCTGAACCCCTTCGGGGGTAATCACGTCGGCGAGGAAGCGTTTGTAGCGTTGGATAAGCGTGGCGTGCTGCAGGGGAGGACTAAACTTCATCGGAATTCCTTTCGGTGTTGCCCAGCGTCCAGCGCTGTAGCGGCGTATAGCGGGTGCGTCCCTGTGCAAAGACGGATTCGTAAAGCGCGAATGCGTTGACCGGAAAGGCCCAGTGAAAACCCGGCGGCGGGATGGCAACGGCCTGACCGGCATCGCGCAGCAGCGTGATATGTGGATGAAACGGCTGTGGGCTCTGATAACAGCCGCTGCGCGCCGCCTGGGCGCGCAGCATACTCGCCAGCTGCAATAATCCGCGCGGCGGCTGGCGCGTTCCCAGCCACACCACGCGCGAACGCGGCCACTGGCCCGCGTCGTCGAGGTGCAGCGTAAATTCCGGCTGGGCAATACGCCCGGCCATTGCGGCTAACGCCCGCTGTTTTTCGGCACTGACGTCGCCCAAAAAGGCCAGCGTCAGGTGCAGGTTGGCCGCAGCGACAGGGCGGCCTGCTTCCGGCGGAAAGCAATCGGCACGCCAGCGAACAATTTGACGCTGTATGGAGGTGGGCAATTCAATGGCAAAAAACAGCCGTTTCGACTCAGGCATACGGAGGACTCGGTAATGATATGCGCCGATGCTACAATGTACGCCGACTAATGTTAACCCTCTGGAGCTGTTAGTGTCCTCATTGCCGGTCGCCGTCATTCTTCCTGAGCTTCTCGCTGCCTTACACCATGCCCCGCAGGTTTTGCTGAATGCTCCTACGGGCGCGGGCAAGTCCACCTGGCTGCCGCTGCAGATTCTGAAAGACGGAAACATCAGCGGGAAAATTATCCTGCTGGAGCCGCGTAGGCTGGCCGCGCGCAACGTGGCGCAGCGTCTGGCGGAACTGCTGAATGAAAAACCGGGCGAAACGGTAGGTTACAGGATGCGTGCCGAGACCTGCGTTGGCCCGACCACGCGTCTTGAAGTGGTCACCGAGGGTATTCTCACCCGCATGCTGCAAAACGATCCTGAGCTGACCGGCGTCGGGCTGGTGATCCTCGATGAATTCCACGAGCGCAGCCTGCAGGCGGATCTGGCCCTCGCGCTGTTGCTGGACGTGCAGCAGGGGCTGCGCGACGATCTCCGGCTGCTTATTATGTCGGCCACGCTGGATAACGAGCGGCTACGACAGGCATTACCCGATGCGCCGGTCATCAGCTCGGAAGGGCGGGCGTTTCCGGTTGAACGCCGCTATCAGCCGCTTCCCTCCCATCAGCGTTTAGACGAGGCCGTCGCCATTGCCACCGCTGAGCTGCTGCGCCAGGAAGCGGGTTCCCTGCTGCTGTTTTTGCCCGGCGTGGGCGAAATCCAGCGCGTGCAGGAGCAGCTTTCTACCCGCGTAGGCGGCGACGTGCTGCTTTGCCCGCTCTACGGCGCGTTGTCGCTACAGGATCAGCGTAAAGCCATCCTTCCGGCCCCGGCGGGGCAGCGCAAGGTGGTGCTGGCAACCAACATTGCTGAGACCAGTTTGACCATTGAAGGGATTCGCCTGGTGGTGGATAGCGCGCAGGAGAGGGTGGCAAGCTTTGATCCGCGTACCGGGCTGACTAAACTCCTGACGCAGCGCATCAGCCAGGCGTCGATGGTGCAGCGCGCGGGCCGCGCGGGGCGTCTTGAGCCGGGCATATGCCTGCATTTGACCAGCGCGGAACAGGCTGAACGCGCCGCACAGCAAAGCACGCCGGAAATTTTACAAAGCGATTTGTCTGGTCTGGTGATGGATCTGCTCCAGTGGGGCTGCCCGAACCCTGAGCTGCTCACCTGGCTTAATCCTCCTCCTGTCGTAAACCTCACCGCTGCGCGCACCCTGCTGACTCAGCTCGGCGCGCTGGAAGGCGAGCGTCTGACGGCGCGCGGTCAGAAAATGGCGGCGCTGGGCAACGATCCGCGTCTGGCCGCGATGCTGGTGGCCGCGCAAGGGGATGATGAAATTGCCACGGCGGCAAAACTGGCGGCTATTCTTGAGGAGCCGCCTCGCGGTGGCAGCAGCGATCTGGGGCAGGCGTTTTCGCGCAGCCAGGGGAACTGGCAGCAGCGTGCGCAGCAGCTGTGTAAACGCCTGAATAGCCGGGGAGGTGCGCCTGACAGCGATAAAATTGCCTTCCTGCTGGCCCAAGCCTTCCCGGACAGGATCGCGCGTCGGCGCGGGCTGGACGGTCGCTACCAGCTGGCAAACGGCATGGGGGCGATGCTGGACAGCGATGATGCGCTGACGCGTCACGAATGGCTGATCGCCCCGCTGCTGCTGCAGGGCAGCCATTCTCCGGATGCGCGTATCCTGCAGGCGATTGCCGTAGAGATTGACGCCCTGACGCGTGCCTGTCCGCAGCTGCTTCAGCAATCTGATACCGTGGAATGGGATGACGCCCAGGGCACGCTGAAGGCCTTTCGTCGCAGCCAGATTGGCAAGCTGACGTTAGGAACGAAGCCGCTGGCGAAGCCGTCGGAAGACGAGCTTCACCAGGCGATGCTGAACGGAATTCGGGAAAAAGGGCTGAGCGCCCTGAACTGGACGCCGGAAGCGGAGCAGTACCGCATTCGTCTGCACTGTGCCGCGAAGTGGCTACCGGAATACGGTTGGCCTGCGGTGGATGACGAGACGCTGCTCGCTACGCTTGAGCGCTGGCTACTGCCGCAAATGAGCGGCGTACACACTCTGCGAGCCCTTAAGGCGCTTGATGTTAAGACCGCGTTACAGAATTTACTGGACTGGTCATTACGTCAACGTCTGGATAGTGAACTGCCAGGGCATTACACTGTGCCGACCGGAAGCAGGATTGCCATCCGTTATCATGAGGATAATCCGCCGGCGCTGGCGGTTCGGATGCAGGAGATGTTTGGTGAAGCCACCACGCCGTCCATTGCGGAAGGGCGTGTGCCGTTAGTGCTTGAGCTGCTGTCGCCTGCGCATCGTCCATTACAAATCACCCGAGATCTGGGGGCGTTCTGGGCGGGAAGCTACCGTGAAGTGCAGAAAGAGATGAAGGGGCGATATCCCAAACATGTCTGGCCGGACGATCCGGCGAATACGGCGCCGACGCGGCGAACGAAGAAATATTCGTAAAAGGGGAGTGCGGCCTGATGCCCTCACCCCGGCCCTCTCCCACGGGGAGAGGGAGAAAACAAATTTTGAGAGATTTCTTCTTTCACAGGCCTGTGAAAGAAAAGAAAATCTGGCCTTTGCGCCTGAAAGTTGCGGAGAAAAAGCATGGCGGGGAATGACCGCGAGCCAATAGGACGTAAGGGAAAACCAACGCGTCCGGCGAAAGAAAAGGTAAGCCGTCGTCGCCTCAGAGATGAGGACTATGACGATGACTATGAAGACGATTATGAGGATGAAGAACCGATGCCGCGTAATGGAAAAGGCAAAGGGCGTAAGCCTCGGGGCAAACGCGGCTGGTTCTGGCTGCTGCTGAAGCTGTTTATTGTTTTTGTCGTGCTGATGGCGATTTACGGCGTGTATCTGGATCAGAAGATCCGCAGCCGTATCGACGGTAAAGTCTGGCAGCTACCTGCGGCAGTGTATGGCCGTATGGTGAACCTTGAGCCAGATATGTCCATCACGAAGAACGAGATGGTCAAACTGCTGGAAGCCACCCAGTATCGTCAGGTGTCTAAAATGACCCGTCCTGGCGAATTTACCGTGCAGTCCAACAGCATTGAGATGATCCGTCGTCCGTTTGATTTCCCGGACAGCAAAGAGGGGCAGGTGCGCGCGCGTCTGACCTTTGACGGCGATCGTCTGGACACCATCGAGAACATGGATAACAACCGTCAGTTCGGTTTCTTCCGCCTCGATCCGCGTCTGATCACCATGCTTTCGTCAGCAAACGGCGAGCAGCGCCTGTTCGTGGCGCGTAACGGCTTCCCGGATCTGCTGGTTGATACCCTGCTGGCAACCGAAGACCGTCACTTCTACGAGCACGATGGCATTAGCCTCTACTCGATTGGTCGTGCGGTGCTGGCTAACCTGACTGCCGGTCGTACCGTGCAGGGAGCGAGTACGCTGACCCAGCAGCTGGTGAAAAACCTGTTCCTCTCCAGCGAACGCTCTTACTGGCGTAAAGCGAACGAAGCCTACATGGCCGTGCTGATGGATGCGCGCTATAGCAAGGATCGTATCCTTGAGCTGTACATGAACGAGGTGTACCTCGGTCAGAGCGGCGATAACGAAATCCGCGGCTTCCCGCTGGCGAGCCTGTACTACTTTGGCCGTCCGGTGGAAGAGCTGAGCCTGGACCAGCAGGCGCTGCTGGTGGGCATGGTGAAAGGGGCGTCCATCTATAACCCGTGGCGTAACCCGAAACTGGCGCTGGAGCGTCGTAACCTCGTTCTGCGTCTGCTGCAACAGCAGCAGGTGATTGACCAGGAGCTGTACGACATGCTGAGCGCGCGTCCGCTAGGCGTTCAGCCGCGCGGTGGCGTGATTTCGCCTCAGCCTGCGTTTATGCAGCTGGTGCGTCAGGAGCTGCAAAGCAAGCTCGGTGATAAGGTCAAAGATCTCTCCGGCGTGAAGATCTTCACCACCTTTGACTCCGTGGCACAGGATGCGGCCGAAAAAGCGGCCGTTGAGGGCATTCCGGCGCTGAAGAAACAGCGCAAGCTGAGCGATCTGGAAACCGCGATGGTGGTGGTTGACCGTAACTCCGGTGAAGTTCGCGCCATGGTGGGCGGTGCCGAGCCGCAGTTTGCAGGCTACAACCGCGCCATGCAGGCGCGTCGCTCAATCGGCTCTCTGGCAAAACCGGCAACCTACCTCACAGCCCTGAGCCAGCCAAATCAGTATCGCCTGAATACCTGGATTGCGGATGCGCCGATCTCCCTGCGCCAGCCTAACGGCCAGGTCTGGTCACCGCAGAACGATGATAAACAGTTCAGCGGCCAGGTCATGCTGGTGGATGCGTTGACCCGTTCCATGAACGTGCCAACGGTGAACCTGGGCATGTCGCTGGGACTGCCGGCGATTGTCGATACCTGGCAAAAACTGGGCGTGTCGAAAGATCAGCTGCACCCGGTGCCGGCGATGATCCTCGGCGCGCTTAACCTGACGCCGATCGAAGTGGCGCAGGCGTTCCAGACCATTGCCAGCGGGGGCAACCGCGCGCCGCTGTCTGCCCTACGTTCGGTGATTGCCGAAGATGGTTCCGTGCTGTATCAGAGCTTCCCGCAGGCGGAGCGTGCCGTTCCTGCTCAGGCCGCCTATATGACGCTGTGGACGATGCAGCAGGTCGTGCAGCGCGGTACCGGGCGTCAGCTTGGCGCGAAGTATCCGGGTCTGCATCTGGCGGGTAAAACCGGAACCACCAACAACAACGTCGATACCTGGTTTGCCGGTATTGATGGCCGCGAAGTGGTGATCACCTGGGTAGGCCGCGACAACAACCAGCCGACCAAGCTGTACGGCGCGAGCGGGGCGATGTCGATTTACCAGCGCTATCTGGCGAATCAGTCTCCTGTGCCGCTGAATCTGGTCGCGCCGGAAGATATCGTTGATATGGGCGTGGACAGCTCCGGTAACTTCGTCTGCGGCGGTGGAATGCGTACGCTGCCTGTCTGGACCGCAAACCCGGACTCGCTGTGCCAGCAAAGCCAGCCAGAACAGCCAACGGGTAACCCGTTCGACCATTCTTCTCAACCACAGCAGCCGCAGCAGCAACAGCCGCAGCAGCAGAATGAGAAGAAAGACAGCGACGGTGTCGCGGGCTGGATTAAAGACATGTTCGGCGGTAACTAAGCTTTCAAAGCCCTCTTCCCTGGAAGGGGGCTTTTTTTACCCGTAAACCTCATTTCGTTAACCCTCGCTTTAATTCTGATTAACCCTTCGTTTTCTCTTGATGATTTCTTAAACCCTTAATTCTCATAGGGCCGCTTACTGCTTGCTATGCAACCAGCGTTTCGCATATTATTCTGGCGCTCATAATAATAATTCTCGTTTACGTTATCATTCACTTTCACATCAGAGATTCAACATGGCGCTTTCCAATACTGCTCAGCCAATGAATACGTCGCTGCGTAAGCTCGCGGTCGTCGTCGCCACAGCGGTTGCCGGCATGTCTGCTTATGCTCACGCGGCCGAAACCCCGAAAAAAGAAGAAACCATTACGGTAACCGCAGCACCTGCGGCACAGGAAAGTGCCTGGGGGCCTGCTGCGACCATCGCCGCACGGCAATCCGCGACCGGAACCAAAACGGATACCCCTATTCAAAAGGTTCCGCAGTCTATTTCTGTGGTCACGGCCGAAGAGATGGCGCTGCATCAGCCGCGCTCGGTGAAAGAAGCCCTGAGCTATACGCCGGGCGTTGCGGTAGGCACGCGCGGCGCGTCTAACACCTATGACTATTTGATCATTCGCGGCTTCGCGGCCGATGGTCAGACGCAGAATAACTACCTCGACGGCATGAAAATGCAGGGGAACTTCTATAACGACGCGGTGATTGATCCTTATATGCTGGAGCGCGCCGAGATCATGCGCGGTCCGGTTTCCGTTCTGTACGGCAAAAGCAGCCCGGGCGGCTTGCTGAACATGGTCAGTAAGCGCCCAACAACCGAGCCGCTGAAAGAGATCCAGTTCAAAGTCGGCACGGATAGCCTGTTCCAGACCGGGTTTGACTTTAGCGATGCGATCGACGACGACGGCGTTTACTCTTATCGCTTAACGGGCGTTGCGCGTTCTAATAACGCCCAGCAGGAGCGTGCGGAAGAGCAGCGTTACGCCATCGCGCCATCGTTCTCCTGGCGTCCGGATGATAAAACCACCTTCACGTTCCTCTCCTACTTCCAGAACGAGCCTGAAACGGGCTACTACGGCTGGCTGCCAAAAGAGGGAACGGTTGAGCCGCTGCCGAACGGCGATCGTCTGCCGACGAACTTCAACGAAGGCGCGAAGAACAATACCTATTCCCGTAACCAGAAAATGGTGGGATACAGCTTCGACCACGAGTTCAACGATACCTTTACCGTGCGTCAGAACCTGCGCTTTGCCGAGAACAAAACCTCGCAAAACAGCGTATACGGTTATGGCGTCTGTACCGACCCGGCAAACAGCGGCAACAAACAGTGTGCCGCGCTAGCGCCATCGGACAAAGGCCATTATCTTGCGCGTAAATACGTTGTCGATAACGAAAAGCTGCAGAACTTTACCGTTGATACCCAGCTGCAGAGCAAATTCTCAACCGGCGAGGTGGACCACGTCCTGCTGACCGGCGTTGACTTTATGCGCATGCGAAATGACATCAACTCCTGGTTCGGTTACGACGACTCTGTTCCGCTGCTGGATCTCTACAATCCGGTGAACAGCGATTTTGATTTCGGCTCAAAAGATCCCGCGACCTCCGGTCCATATCAGATCCTCAACCGTCAGAAACAGACGGGGCTGTACGTTCAGGATCAGGCGCAGTGGGATAAAGTGCTGGTAACCCTGGGCGGCCGTTATGACTGGGCCGATCAGGAATCCTACAACCGCGTGACGAACACCACCTCCAAACGTGATGATACCCAGTTCACCTGGCGCGGTGGCGTTAACTATCTGTTTGATAACGGCGTAACTCCGTACTTTAGCTACAGCGAATCGTTTGAACCGGCTTCGCAGACCGATGCCCAGGGCAAGCTGTTCTCGCCGTCTAAAGGCAAACAGTACGAAGCGGGCGTGAAATACGTGCCGAACGATCGTCCGATCGTCGTCACCGGCGCGTTGTACCAGCTGACCAAAACCAACAACCTGATGGCGGACCCGGCGGGCTCCTTCTTCTCGGTTCAGGGCGGTGAAATCCGCGCGCGTGGCGTAGAACTGGAAGCGAAAGCGGCCCTGTCTGCGAGCGTCAACCTGGTGGGGTCTTATACCTACACCGATGCGGAATACACCACGGACACCACCTACAAAGGCAACACGCCTGCTCAGGTGCCAAAACACATGGCATCGTTGTGGGGCGATTACACCCTGTTTGACGGTGCGCTGTCTGGTCTGACGCTGGGTTCCGGCGTGCGTTACACGGGCTCAAGCTATGGCGATCCGGCGAACTCCTTCAAGGTGGGCAGCTACACCGTTGTCGATGCGCTGGTCAGATACGATCTGGCACGCGTTGGACTGGCTGGCTCAAACGTGGCGCTGCACGTGAACAACCTGTTCGATCGTGAGTACGTTGCCAGCTGCTTCAATACCTACGGCTGCTTCTGGGGTGCTGAACGTCAGGTTGTTGCCACCGCGACCTTCCGCTTCTAATCTCTCTTCGGGCACGGTTCGCCGTGCCCTTTTTATTTAAGTTGGCTGATATGCAGGACATTCAAACGCAACCCGACACCACCTTTACGCTCAACCATCTCTCCTTTCGCGTACCCGGGCGCACGCTGCTGCATCCGCTCTCTCTGACGTTTCCGGCCGGTAAAGTGACGGGACTGATTGGTCACAACGGTTCCGGTAAATCCACGCTGCTCAAGATGCTGGGGCGCCATCAGCCGCCTTCAGAAGGCGATATTCTGCTGGATGACCAACCGCTGGAGAGCTGGAGCAGTAAAGCCTTTGCCCGCAAAGTGGCCTATCTGCCGCAGCAGCTGCCGCAGGCGGAAGGGATGACGGTGCGTGAGCTGGTGGCGATTGGGCGTTATCCGTGGCACGGTGTGCTTGGGCGCTTCGGCGTCGCCGACAGAGAGAAGGTGGAAGAGGCGATTGCGCTGGTCGGGCTAAAACCGCTGGCGCACCGTCTGGTGGATAGCCTGTCCGGCGGCGAACGTCAGCGCGCGTGGATCGCGATGCTGGTGGCGCAGGACAGCCGCTGTCTGCTGTTGGATGAACCGACCTCTGCGCTGGATATCGCCCATCAGGTCGACGTCCTGGCGCTGGTGCATCGCCTGAGCCAGCAGCGTGGCCTGACGGTCATTGCGGTCCTGCACGATATCAACATGGCCGCGCGCTATTGTGACTACCTCGTCGCGCTGCGCGGGGGCGAGATGATTGCCCAGGGGACACCGGCCGAGCTGATGCGCAGCGAAACGCTGGAACATATTTACGGTATTCCGATGGGTATTCTGCCTCACCCGGCCGGGGCTGCACCGGTGAGCTTTGTCTACTGATGCTGAATAACACACGCATTAGCCGCCGTCGCCTGCTGACGGCGATGGCGCTCTCGCCGCTGCTGTTAAAAATGAATACGGCGCGTGCCGCCGCCGTCGATCCGCACCGTATTGTGGCCCTGGAGTGGCTGCCGGTCGAACTGATGATGGCGCTCGGCGTCACGCCCTATGGCGTGGCGGACATTCCTAACTATAACCTCTGGGTGAACGAGCCAAAGCTGCCGGACTCGGTAATCGACGTCGGTCTGCGAACGGAGCCAAACCTTGAGCTGCTCACCCAGATGAAACCCTCGTTCCTGTTCTGGTCAGCGGGCTACGGCCCGTCAGAGGAGACTATGGCGCGCATTGCGCCAGGACGTGGATTTGCTTTCAGCGACGGTAAAAAACCGCTGGCCGTGGCGAAAAACTCGATTAACGAGATGGCGCATTTCCTCAACCGCGAAGCGGAGGCCAAAAAGCATCTCGACGAATTTGATGCCCTGATAGACTCGCTGAAGCCGCGCTTTGCTCACCGGGGCGATCGTCCGCTGCTGATGGTGACGCTGCTGGATGCCCGCCATATGCTGGTTTTCGGTAAAAACTGTCTGTTCCAGGAGGTGCTGGACAGCTTCGGCATTCGCAATGCCTGGGAAGGGGAGATGACCTTCTGGGGCAGTACCGCCGTGGGTATCGATCGTCTGGCGGCGTTTCGCGATGTGGACGTGCTCTGTTTCGACCATGGTAACGAACGCGACATGCAAACCCTGATGGCGACCCCGCTCTGGCAGGCGATGCCGTTTGTACGCGAGAAGCGCTTCCAGCGCGCCCCGGCGGTCTGGTTCTACGGTGCGACGCTGTCGGCCATGCATTTTGCCCGCGTGCTGGATAACGCCCTGGGAGGTAAAGCATGAGTACGCGTATCGCCCGCTTCCCGGCGCTGCTGTTATCCCTGCTTTTTCTGGTTGCGCTGGTATTAACCGGATTCAACCTCTCCGCGGCCTTACCACGCGCGCAGTGGGGGGCCGCTCTGGCCTCGCCGGATATCGACAATATTCAGCAGATGCTGTTCCACTACAGCCTGCTGCCGCGTCTGGCGATCTCCCTTTTGGTCGGGGCCGGCTTAGGGCTGGTGGGCGTGCTGTTCCAGCAGGTTTTACGTAACCCGCTGGCAGAGCCAACCACGCTCGGCGTCGCGACCGGCGCGCAGCTTGGGATCACCATCACCACGCTGTGGGCGCTGCCGGGAGCGTTAACCTCGCAGTTTGCGGCACTCGCGGGGGCGTGCGTGGTGGGCGCGCTGGTCTTTGGCGTGGCCTGGGGCAAGCGCCTTTCTCCTGTAACGCTTATTCTGGCCGGGCTGGTGGTGAGCCTGTACTGCGGGGCGATTAACCAGCTGCTGGTGCTGTTCCATCACGATCGGCTGCAAAGCATGTTCCTGTGGAGTACCGGCACGCTCACCCAAACCGACTGGAGCGTTGTCCTGCACCTGTGGCCGCAGCTGGCTGGCGGCGTCGTGCTGACGCTGCTGCTCCTGCGCCCTCTGACGCTCATGGGGCTGGATGATGGCGTGGCGCGTAACCTGGGGCTGGCGCTGTCGCTGGCTCGTCTGGCGGCGCTGACGCTGGCGATTGTATTAAGCGCCCTGCTGGTCAACGCGGTTGGCATCATCGGGTTTATCGGCCTGTTTGCGCCGCTGCTGGCGAAAATGCTCGGGGCGCGTCGCCTGCTGGCGCGTCTGATGCTGGCGCCGCTGATTGGGGCCCTGATCCTCTGGCTTTCCGATCAGCTTGTTCTCTGGCTGGCGCAGGTCTGGAGGGAAGTGTCCACCGGCTCGGTGACCGCGCTTATCGGGGCGCCGCTGCTGCTGTGGCTGCTCCCGCGCCTGCGCAGCATGAGCGCACCGGCGATGGACGCCGGCGATAAAGTTTACGCTGAACGTCGGTCGGTGCTGTCGTTTAGCCTTGCCGGTCTGGCTGTGCTGATTATCGCTTCGTTTGCGGCGCTCTCATTTGGACGCGATGCCGTGGGCTGGCACTGGGCGACGGGGGATTTACTCAATGAACTGGTGCAGTGGCGCTGGCCGCGTATCTTCGCTGCGCTGATCGCAGGGGTAATGCTGGCGGTGGCGGGGTGCATTATTCAGCGTCTGACCGGCAACCCGATGGCAAGCCCGGAAGTGCTCGGGATCAGCTCTGGCGCCGCCTTTGGCGTGGTGCTGATGCTGTTCTTTGTGCCGGGGAATGCGTTTGGCTGGCTGATGCCTGCCGGCAGTATCGGTGCGGCAGTCACGCTGATGATTATCCTTATTGCCGCCGGTCGCGGCGGATTTTCACCGCACCGCATGCTGCTGGCCGGGATGGCGCTCAGCACCGCGTTTACCATGCTGCTGATGATGCTGCAGGCCAGCGGCGATCCGCGTATGGCGAAGATCCTGACCTGGATTTCCGGCTCAACCTACAACGCCACCGGCAGCCAGGTGGTCTGGTCCGGGATCGCGATGCTCGTGCTGCTGGCGATGGTGCCGCTGTGCCGCCGCTGGATGACCATTCTGCCGCTCGGCGGCGAAACCGCGCGCGCGGTGGGAATGGCGCTGACGCCAGCGCGCGTGGCCCTGCTGCTGCTGGCGGCGTGCCTGACGGCTGTGGCAACCCTGACGATTGGACCGCTGAGTTTTGTCGGATTAATGGCGCCGCACATTGCCAGAATGATGGGGTTCCGCCGGACGATGCCGCATATTGTGATGTCGGCACTGACGGGCGGGATGATGCTGGTGTTTGCGGACTGGTGCGGAAGAATGGTGCTGTTCCCGTATCAGATCCCGGCGGGTCTGCTGT
Source organism: Enterobacter sp. 01-M-02-SI-ECC (assembly GCF_047530595.1). Lineage (NCBI taxonomy): Bacteria > Pseudomonadati > Pseudomonadota > Gammaproteobacteria > Enterobacterales > Enterobacteriaceae > Enterobacter > Enterobacter sp. 01-M-02-SI-ECC. Next base: position 221,552 of record NZ_JBLKCZ010000005.1, read on the forward strand.
CGACCTTTATCGGTGCGCCGTACTTTATTTATCTGTTGAGAAAGCAGAGCCGGTAATAAAAGTAAACGGCAATCCTTAGATTGCCGTTTTTGTGTTTGCTCCCTCTCCCCGTGGGAGAGGGGTGGGGTGAGGGCATCAAGCCGCACATCTTACAGCTTCGCAAACACCTTGCGCGCCGCGTCGATGGTGTTATTGATATCTTCTTCGCTGTGCGCCACGGACATAAAGCCCGCTTCGAACGCGGACGGCGCCAGGTACACGCCTTCTTCCAGCATCAGGTGGAAGAAGCGCTTGAAGCGTTCAACGTCGCACTTCACCACGTCCTGATAGCAGGTCACGGTTTTCGCATCGGTGAAGAAAATCCCGAACATGCCGCCCACATGGTTGACCACCAGAGGGATACCGGCCTCTTCTGCGGCTTCCAGCAGACCGTTTGCCAGCTGCGTGGTCAGGTCGGTCAGGGTTTCGTGAATACCCGGCTGTGCCACTTCGGTCAGGCAGGCAAAGCCCGCCGCCATGGCGATGGGGTTACCGGAGAGCGTGCCCGCCTGGTAAACCGGACCGGTTGGCGCCAGGGCTTCCATCACGTCCTTACGACCACCGAAAGCGCCGACCGGCATGCCGCCGCCGATGATTTTGCCGAGGCAGGTCAGGTCCGGCACGACGTCGTAGTAAGACTGGGCACCCGCCAGCGCGACGCGGAAGCCGGTCATGACTTCATCGATGATCAGCAACGCGCCGAACTCATCGCACAGGGCGCGCAGGCCCGGCAGGAAGTCAGGCTGCGGTGGGATGCAGTTCATGTTGCCGGCAACCGGCTCAACGATGATGCAGGCGATCTCCTGCGGATACTGCTCGAACGCCGCGCGAACGGTAGCAAGATCGTTGTAGGTGCAGGTCAGGGTGTGCTTCGCGAAATCTGCCGGTACGCCAGGCGAGTTCGGCTGGCCGAGCGTCAGCGCGCCGGAACCGGCTTTCACCAGCAGGCAGTCCGCATGACCGTGGTAGCAGCCTTCGAACTTGATGATTTTATCGCGACCGGTAAAACCGCGCGCCAGGCGGATGGCGCTCATGGTGGCTTCGGTACCGGAGTTCACCATACGCACCATGTCCATGGTAGGCACCAGCTCGGTCACCAGCTCCGCCATTTTCACTTCCATTTCGGTTGGCGCACCGAAGCTCAGGCCGCGCTGGGCGGCTTCAATCACCGCGTTACGAATGGCAGGGTGGTTGTGACCCAGCACCATCGGTCCCCAGGAACCTACATAATCGATATAGGCTTTGCCATCGACATCATACAGATACGCGCCGTCAGCACGTTCGATAAACAGCGGCGTACCGCCCACGCCGGTGAAGGCGCGCACAGGTGAGTTCACGCCACCCGGAATAAGCTCGCGGGCTGCACTGTAGAGGTTTTCAGACTTGCTCATGGCGTCGTTCCTGGTTCGAATAAAATGGTTAAGCCCACTATTCTATGTGATTCGGGGAAGGTTATGAAATTTTTAGCCGGGCAATGCTTTAAGATTTGTTAAGTAATTTTCAGGAGACGGTGGGGCCGTCTCTGGTAAAATCCTCGCGGCTTTTTGTGTGACAAATAAGAACAGGACATGAAATCAGATTCTCCGTCTTTTGAAGAACAACAGTTTACGCGCGCCCAGCACCGAATCAGCATTCGGCGGCTGCTCAATCGCGATAAAACGCCGCTGGCGATCCTGCTGGCCGCTGCCGTGGTGGGTACTCTCGCGGGCCTGGTTGGCGTGGCGTTTGAAAAAGCGGTTAATGCCGTACTCAACTGGCGAGTGGGCACCGTGGCCGGTTTCGCCGACAGCGAATGGCTGGTCTGGGTGTGGGCATTCGGGCTGTCCGCGCTGTTTGCCATGGTGGGGTATTTTCTGGTGCGTAAATTCGCGCCGGAGGCGGGGGGATCGGGCATCCCGGAAATTGAGGGCGCGCTCGAGGAGCTGCGTCCGGTGCGCTGGTGGCGGGTGATTCCGGTTAAGTTCATCGGCGGCATGGGGACTCTGGGCGCGGGAATGGTGCTTGGACGGGAAGGACCCACGGTACAGCTGGGGGGGAACGTCGGCCGCATGGTGGGCGATCTGTTTCGGATGCGAAGCGCCGAAGCGCGCCATACGCTGCTGGCAACCGGCGCGGCGGCGGGGCTTTCCGCCGCGTTTAACGCGCCGCTGGCGGGCATTTTGTTTATTATTGAAGAGATGCGCGCGCAGTTCCGCTACAACCTGATCTCGATTAAAGCGGTGTTTACCGGCGTCATTATGTCGAGCATCGTGTTTCGCATCTTTAATGGCGAGGGCGCGGTCATTGAGGTGGGTAAACTCACCAACGCGCCGGTCAATACCCTGTGGCTTTACCTGATCCTCGGCATGATTTTTGGCGTGGTGGGGCCGCTGTTTAACACCTTTATCCTGCGCGCTCAGGATATGTTCCAGCGCATTCACGGCGGGAACACCACGAAATGGGTGCTGATGGGCGGTCTGCTGGGCGGAATGTGCGGCGTACTCGGGTTTATCGAGCCGAATGCCGCAGGCGGCGGGTTCGGGCTGATTCCCATTGCGGCGGCGGGGAATTTCAGCGTGGGTCTGCTGCTGTTTATGTTTATTTCCCGGGTTATCACGACGGTACTGTGCTTCTCTTCCGGCGCGCCCGGCGGGATTTTTGCCCCGATGCTGGCGCTGGGTACGCTGCTCGGGACCGCATTTGGTATGGCGGCTGAAGTGGGTTTTCCCGCCTATCACCTTGAAGCCGGGACCTTTGCGGTGGCCGGAATGGGGGCGCTGCTGGCCGCGTCCCTGCGTGCGCCCTTGACCGGGATCGTGCTGGTGCTGGAGATGACGGACAATTACCAGCTCATTTTGCCAATGATCATTACCTGCCTCGGCGCGACACTATTAGCCCAGTTCCTGGGTGGAAAACCGTTATACTCCACCATCCTCGCGCGTACCCTGGCGAAACAAGAGGCTGAACGGGCCGCCACGCAGAATACTTGAATGAATTACCAGGGTATTAGATAATGAGACAAAGAATTGGGTGAATTTTACCCAATAGCAGTATTCATGGGAGCATAAGATGAGTGATGACGTAGTAGCTGTACCGCTCGAATTTACCGAAGCAGCAGCCAACAAAGTGAAAGTCCTGATTGCCGACGAAGACAATCCGGATCTGAAACTGCGTGTCTATATTACCGGTGGCGGCTGCAGCGGCTTCCAGTATGGTTTTACCTTTGACGATCAGGTTAACGATGGCGATATGACTATCGAGAAACAGGGCGTCGCGCTGGTGGTTGACCCGATGAGTCTGCAATATCTGGTGGGTGGTTCGGTGGATTACACCGAGGGTCTGGAAGGTTCGCGCTTTGTGGTCACTAACCCGAATGCGACAAGCACCTGCGGGTGTGGATCTTCGTTCAGCATCTAAGAGAGTGCGGGCTGATGCCGTTACTCCGTCCCTTTCTCACAGGGATAGGGCGTAAATACTCAAAACGGTAACCTTGCGGTTACCGTTTTGCTTTTACCTGCCATTATCATCCAGCGCAAACGTCGGCAGCTTCAGGTGCCAGCGTATCGCCGCTAAGCGTATCACCAGCGTCACGACCATCCCCAGCATCGCGGCATTTTCCAGCGGGAGGGCAAAGGTGTAGTACGCGGTAGCGTGAACAATCCCGCCCACGATGCAGGCCGTTGCGTAAATTTCAGTACGCAGGATCATCGGCACTTCACGCGCCAGAATGTCGCGAATGATCCCACCGCCCACGCCGGTTAATACGCCCATGCAGATTGCCACCATCGGACCGGTTCCCGCATTAAACGCCTTGTTGACGCCAATACCGACAAACACGGCCAGACCCACGGCATCCAGTACCGGCAATATCCACTTGGGTAAGCGGCGGGGCTGGCGAACCAGCACAATGGTTAACAGACAGGTGACCATCGCGACCACCAGATCGGTAGGATCTTTCACCCAAAACACCGGCCCATTCGCCAGCGCCATATCGCGGATTGTCCCGCCTCCCACTGCGGTCACCACGCCGAGCACCAGCACGCCAAACGGATCCATGCGTAGTTTTCCGGCTAGCAGGACGCCGGAGATAGCAAAAACGGCTGTGCCAAGAATATCCAGCCAATAAACGAGCATCGTTAAATCCTCGAAAAGGGTCTTATGTTAGTGACTCTCTGCCAGCGCGGCACAGAGCTGTTTTGCGGCGAGGATAATACGCGGGCTGGCGCGTTCAAACCAGTCGCTGTTGAGCGGGATCACCGGAATTTTTAGCTGCCTTTGCCAGAATTGTTCAATTTTAGGAATCTCGCTCGCATTTCCGACCACGACGATGGCCTGCGGCTGGCGCGCCAGAACCTGCTCGCGGCTCACCTGCGGCCAGGGTACCCGGCTGGCAGCAAAGATGTTTTCACCGCCGCAGACTTCCAGCACCTGGTTCTGAATCGACCCTTTTCCGGTGGTAAACAGCGGCTGGCTGCCAAACTGCAGGAAGATGCGCTTTTTAACAGGGGTATCGTATCGGGATTTCAGCGCGGCATAATCGCTCAGCATCTGTTTCGCCGCAGCCTCGGCTTTTTTGGGCGTAGGGCTATAGGGGGCCAGGGCGCGTAGCGCCTGAGCGACCTGCTCAATGCTGACGGCATCAATCCACATGACCTTTATGCCAAGCGAGGTGAGCTGGTTGACCTGCCGCTCGGCGTTGCCGCCGCGCCAGGCCAGCACGAGATCCGGTTTAAGCGCCACGATGCGCTCAAGGTTCATCCCCTGCCAGGTTGCCACCTGTTCAATACCCGCGGCCTGCGGTGGGTAATCCGAAAAGCTACTCACGCCAACGGGCGTGATCCCGGCGGCAAATGCCAGTTCAGTATTTGCGGGAGAGAGGGTAATCACGCGCGGTAACGCATAGAGCCACAGCGGTGCGAGAAGAAGCAGGGCGGCCAGCGCCCTGACGGTATGTTTAGCCACGTGCCAGATTCTGCACCAGGCGCTCCACCATCACGGTGGACTGTTTTGCCGCAACGGTCAGGAACTCGTCGAAGCTGATGTGGGACTGCTGGTCTGCCACGTCAGAGATGGCGCGAACCACCACGAAGGGTACGCTGAAGTTATGGCAGACATGAGCGATCGCGGTCGCTTCCATCTCAACGGCAACCGCCTGAGGGAAGTTATGACGAATTTTCGCCAGCCCAACGGAGCCGTTGATGAAGGCATCACCGCTGACAATCAGACCGCGTACCGCGTTGAGGTTGAGTTCTGCGATGCAGGTCTCTGCCGCCGCAATCAGCTTGTCGTCAGCTTTAAAACCAGCAGGGCAGCCCGGGAGCTGGCCGTACTCGTAACCGAACGCGGTGACGTCGGCATCGTGGTAACGCGCTTCGTCGGAGACAACGATATCGCCCACCTTCAGCGTCGGCGCCAGGCCGCCCGCAGAGCCGGTATTCACGATCACGTCCGGCTTGCAGCGCTCAAGCAGCAGGGTTGCACCCAGCGCAGCAGCCACTTTACCGATGCCTGATTTCAGCAGAGCCACGTCAACACCGTTCAGCTGGCCGGTGTAGATCTCACAACCTCCCAGAGAGAGGGTCTGACGGTTCTCAATTTTGTCACGCAGCAGCGTAACTTCTTCTTCCATTGCACCAATAATGCCGATTTTCATAGATTTACTCGCGATGTGCCTTGTTAAGATGCATAGTCTATCATGCGGTTAAGGGGAAACGCATTCTCACGCGGGGGAGCACATGTCACCAATCGATTTTCGAACCAAAATTAACTGGCACCGACGTTTCCGTTCGCCGCAGGGCGACAAGAGCGAACATGAGATCCTGCGTATCTTCGAGAGCGATCGCGGGCGGATCGTTAACTCGCCTGCCATCCGCCGTCTGCAGCAAAAAACTCAGGTGTTCCCGCTGGAGCGTAACGCCGCGGTGCGCACGCGCTTAACCCACTCGATGGAAGTGCAGCAGGTCGGGCGCTACATTGCCAAAGAGATTTTGAGCCGTCTCAAAGAGCAGCGTTTACTGGAAGCCTATGGTCTGGACGAGCTGACGGGGCCCTTCGAGAGCATCGTTGAGATGGCCTGCCTGATGCATGACATCGGCAACCCGCCTTTCGGCCACTTTGGTGAGGCGGCGATCAATGACTGGTTTAAGCAGCGGCTTTATCCTTCGGATGCGGTAAGCCAGCCCCTCAGCGATGACCGCTGCATCGTACGCGATTTACGCCTGCGTGAAGGTGAAGAGCGGCTGAACGACCTGCGCCGCAAAGTGCGCCAGGATTTGTGTCACTTCGAGGGCAACGCGCAGGGGATCCGGCTGGTCCATTCCCTGATGCGCATGAACCTGACTTGGGCACAGGTCGGCTGCATTCTGAAATATACGCGCCCCGCGTGGTGGATGGGGGATACGCCCGCGTCCCACAGCTATTTAATGAAAAAACCGGGCTATTACCTTTCCGAAGAGGCCTATATTGAACGGTTACGTAAAGAACTTTCATTGACGCCAAACGGCCGCTTTCCATTGACCTGGATTATGGAAGCCGCGGATGATATTTCCTATTGCGTGGCCGATCTGGAAGATGCCGTGGAGAAAAGAATCTTCAGCGTCGAGGAGCTTTATCAGCATCTTTATGCGGCCTGGGGCACCCATGAAAAAGGTTCGCTGTTTGCGCAGGTTGTCGAAAATGCCTGGGAAAAATCGCGCTCAAATACATTAAGCCGCAGTACGGAAGACCAGTTCTTTATGTATTTGCGGGTCAATACATTAAATAAACTGGTGCCGTATGCGGCGTCGCGTTTTATTGATAATTTGCCGCTCATTTTCAGCGGGGAATTCAACCACGCGCTGCTGGAAGATGACAGCAGTTTCAGTCAACTCCTTGAGCTTTATAAACATGTGGCGATGCGGCATGTATTCAGCCATCCGGATGTCGAGCAGCTGGAGCTGCAGGGCTATCGGGTAATCAGTGGGTTACTGGAAATTTATTCCCCGTTGCTTCAGCTGTCGGTCAATGAATTCAGCGAACTGGTGGAACACGAGCGCGTGCGCAGAATACCCATCGAATCGCGGCTTTATCAAAAACTCTCTACCCGGCATCGTCTGGCGTATGTCGAAGCGATTGGTAAGCTGGAACGCAACTCTCCCGAATGGCCGGTGATGGAATATTATTATCGCTGCCGTCTTATCCAGGACTATATCAGCGGCATGACGGATTTGTATGCCTGGGATGAATACCGCAAGCTGATGGCGGTGGAATAATTCCGGAGTTTTGTAAAGACGGCCAATAAATTTTTACCTTTTCCATAAACTTATCGCCGGAACTAAGCGGTATAAAACGAATCTGAGTTACACAGCAATTTTGCGTTACCTGTAAATCGAGATTGAGAAACATGAAAAAAACCACATTAGCAATGAGTGCACTGGCTCTGAGTTTAGGTTTAGCGCTGTCTCCTCTGACTGCTACTGCAGCCGAGACCGCGTCGTCGGCAGCAACCGCGCAGCAGATGCCAAGCCTGGCACCGATGCTCGAAAAAGTGATGCCATCGGTGGTGAGTATTAACGTTGAGGGCAGCACGACCGTCAATACGCCGCGTATGCCGCGTAACTTCCAGCAGTTCTTCGGCGACAACTCGCCGTTCTGCCAGGACGGTTCGCCATTCCAGAGCTCTCCGTTCTGTCAGGGCGGCGGTGCCGGGGATGACAGCCAGGGCGGCGGCCAGCAGCAGAAATTCATGGCGCTTGGCTCGGGGGTAATTATTGATGCGGCGAAAGGCTACGTCGTCACTAACAACCACGTTGTCGATAACGCGAACAGCATTAAGGTTCAGCTGAGCGATGGCCGCAAGTTTGACGCCAAAGTGGTGGGTAAAGACCCGCGCTCCGACATTGCGCTGATCCAGATTCAGGATCCGAAAAACCTGACGGCGATTAAAATCGCCGACTCTGACGCGCTGCGCGTGGGCGACTATACCGTGGCGATCGGTAACCCGTTCGGCCTGGGTGAAACCGTGACATCCGGTATCGTCTCTGCGCTGGGTCGTAGCGGCCTCAACGCGGAAAACTACGAAAACTTCATCCAGACGGATGCGGCGATCAACCGCGGTAACTCCGGCGGTGCGCTGGTGAACCTGAACGGTGAGCTGATCGGTATCAACACCGCTATCCTGGCTCCGGACGGTGGCAACATCGGTATCGGTTTTGCTATCCCTAGTAACATGGTGAAAAACCTGACCTCGCAGATGGTGCAGTATGGTCAGGTGAAACGCGGTGAGCTGGGTATCCTCGGTACGGAGCTGAACTCCGAACTGGCTAAGGCGATGAAAGTTGACGCTCAGCGCGGGGCATTCGTCAGCCAGGTGATGCCGAATTCCTCCGCGGCGAAAGCGGGCATTAAAGCGGGGGATGTGATCACCTCCCTGAACGGTAAACCGATCAGCAGCTTTGCTGCCCTGCGTGCCGAAGTGGGCTCGATGCCGATTGGCAGTAAAGTGACCCTCGGCCTGCTGCGCGACGGTAAGCCGGTTAACGTGAGCCTGGAGCTGCAGCAGAGCAGCCAGAATCAGGTGGATTCCAGCACCATCTTCAGCGGGATTGAAGGTGCCGAGATGAGCAACAAAGGCGCAGACAAAGGCGTGGTGGTGAACAACGTGAAAGCGAATTCACCGGCAGCCCGTATCGGCCTGAAAAAAGGCGATGTGATCATGGGCGCTAACCAGCAGCCGGTGAAAAACATCGCTGAACTGCGCAAAATTCTTGAGAGCAAGCCTTCCGTACTGGCGCTGAATATTCAGCGTGGTGATACCTCTCTTTATCTGCTGATGCAGTAATTCTTTTAAGCCCCTGTTCGCAGGGGCTTTCTCGTTTCTGTGATTCTTGCCACAACTCCATACTTCTCCCTCTCTCTTTGTGCATTCGCACAATGCAGCCGTCGCTGAACTTCCCTATGCTTGAGCTCTGCTCACGGGAGGGTTACATGGCTGGCTGGCATCTTGATACAAAAATGGCGCAGGATATCGTGGCGCGCACCATGCGCATCATTGATACCAATATCAACGTAATGGATGCCCGCGGGCGCATTATTGGCAGCGGCGATCGCGAGCGTATTGGGGAATTGCACGAAGGCGCGCTGCTGGTGCTTTCTCAGGGGCGGGTCGTGGATATCGACGATGCGGTAGCGAAACACCTGCACGGCGTACGTCAGGGCATCAATTTACCGCTGCGTCTTGAAGGCGAAATTGTGGGGGTAATCGGCCTCACCGGCGAGCCCGAGTCACTGCGAAAATACGGTGAGCTGGTCTGTATGACGGCAGAGATGATGCTGGAGCAGTCGCGCCTGATGCACCTGCTTGCCCAGGACAGCCGCCTGCGTGAAGAGCTGGTGATGAACCTTATTCAGGCGGAAGAGCATACGCCTGCGCTCAGCGAATGGGCGCAGCGTCTGGGGATCGATCTCAACCAGCCGCGCGTGGTGGCGGTCATTGAGGTCGATAGCGGCCAGGTTGGCGTGGACAGCGCGATGGCCGAGCTGCAGCAGCTGCAAAATGCGCTGGCGACGCCGGAGCGCGACAACCTTGTAGCGATAGTCTCACTGACGGAAATGGTGGTGCTCAAGCCCGCGCTCAATCAGTTTGGACGCTGGGATGCAGACGATCATCGCCGTCGCGTGGAGCAGCTGATCTCCCGGATGGAGGAGAACGGCCAGCTGCGTTTTCGCGTTGCGCTGGGCAACTACTTTACCGGGCCGGGCAGTATCGCCCGCTCCTGGCGTACCGCGCGCACCACCATGATGGTGGGCAAGCAGCGGATGCCGGAGAGCCGCAGCTATTTTTATCAGGATCTGATGCTGCCGGTGCTGCTCGACAGCCTGCGCGGGGGCTGGCAGGCCAATGAGCTGGCGCGGCCATTGGCGCGTCTGAAAGCCATGGACAACAACGGCCTGCTGCGCCGGACGCTGCAGGCGTGGTTCCGCCATAACGTGCAGCCGCTGGCGACCTCGAAGGCGCTGTTTATTCACCGCAATACGCTTGAGTATCGGTTAAACCGGATTTCAGAGCTGACGGGGCTGGATCTGGGAAACTTTGACGACAGGCTGCTGCTGTATGTGGCGCTTCAGCTGGACGAACAGAGATGACTGAGTGCGGTCTGGTGCACTTACCCCATCCCTCTCCGACGGGGAGAGGGCGCAAACACTAAAAACGGCAATCAAGGATTGCCGTTTTGCTTTTATTTCCGCGTTAATTTCTCAAGATCCGCTTCAATCTCGCTGATCTTATTTGTTACAACGCTTTCAAGGTGACGCAGATCGTCAAGGATCTTACGCTTGAGATCGACTTCGGTGCGGTCGCGCTGGCAGATCTGATCGAGTTCATCGATCACATAGCGCAGGTTAGGGCTGATTTCCTGTACTTCTTTGTAGCCCTGTCCTACACCGTCAGCCACAACGGTCTTACGCTGGCGTGGATATTTAAACTTCACGCTTTTGGCGAAAAACTCTCCTTTGTCCTTGTGAAAATAGATTTTCAGAATATCGTTATTGGCTTCCTGACGGAGGCTGTAACGATCAATTTCATCAGGATTGGTAATGCCCAGACTTTTCAGATTATCGTACATAGCGGTACCCTTGATCTCAACATAACCTTTGAATAATTAACGAAAAAATCTATTTTCGCCACCCTCAGATATAAAAAAAGCGGGGTTGCCCCCGCTTTTTGTTATACCCGATTAATCGATGGTGCGCAGCAATTCGTTGATGCCCACTTTACCGCGCGTTTTCGCATCCACTTTCTTCACGATAACCGCACAGTATAGGCTGTATTTGCCATCTTTTGACGGCAGGTTGCCGGAAACCACCACGGAGCCCGCCGGAACGCGACCGTAGTGAACTTCACCGGTTTCACGGTCGTAAATACGGGTGCTCTGACCGATGTAAACGCCCATGGAGATCACGGAACCTTCTTCAACGATCACGCCTTCAACCACTTCAGAGCGCGCGCCGATGAAGCAGTTGTCTTCGATAATGGTCGGGTTAGCCTGCAGTGGCTCCAGAACACCACCGATGCCCACGCCGCCGGACAGGTGAACATTTTTACCGATCTGCGCGCAGGAACCGACGGTCGCCCAGGTGTCGACCATGGTGCCTTCGTCAACGTAGGCACCGATATTCACGTAGGATGGCATCAGCACGGTGTTACGTGCGATGAACGCACCCTGGCGAACCGCCGCAGGCGGTACCACGCGGAAGCCTTCTTTCTGGAAACGCGCTTCGTCGTAGTCAGCGAATTTCATTGGCACTTTATCGAAGTAGCGGCTTTCTGCTCCGTCGATAACCTGGTTATCGTTGATGCGGAAAGAGAGCAGCACGGCTTTCTTCAGCCATTGATGAGTGACCCACTGACCGTCGATTTTTTCTGCCACGCGCAGCGCGCCGGAATCCAGAAGGGAAATCACCTGGTTTACCGCTTCACGGGTCACGGTATCCACATTTGCCGGGGTAATCTCGGCGCGACGCTCAAAAGCGGACTCAATAACGTTCTGTAACTGCTGCATTGTTTACTCTTTCCATTTCACTAAAAAACATATCACCCTTTATCGTTTGGATTGAGGGCTGCTGTCAACCGTTGTTGCACTTCAAGCTGCAGGTCATTATTAAGGGCACGCCGGTCCGCTGTCGCGATTATAAATAAATCTTCTACTCGCTCGCCAATCGTTGTAATTCGGGCCCCATGGAGCGAAATTCCCAGATCGGCAAAAACCTGGCCGACGCGAGCAAGCAGCCCCGGCTGGTCGAGCGCGATCAGCTCCAGGAACGATTTACGGTCGGTGTGGGTCGGCAGGAAATTGACCTCGGTATCGACGGTAAAGTGGCGCAATTTCGCCGGCTGGCGACGCGGCTGCGGGGGCTGCCAGCTGCGCTGGGTAATTGCCTGTTCCAGACCAAAACGTATCCCTTCATGCCTGTCCGACGAGAGCGGGCTGCCGTCCGGCTCAAGCACGATAAAGGTGTCCATCGCCATGCCGTCGCGGGTGGTGAAAATCTGCGCGTCGTGAACGCTCAGGTTACGCCTGTCCAGCTCGGCGCAGACCGCAGCAAACAGGTAAGGTCGGTCCGGGCTCCAGATGAAAATCTCCGTCCCGCCGCGGGTGGCCTGCGGGCTCAGCAGGATCATCGGCTGGGACAGATCGTGCTTGAGCAGATGCCGCGCGTGCCACGCAAGCTGGTTTGGACTATGGCGGACAAAATAGTTGGCGCGGCAGCGGGCCCAAATCTGATGCAGCGCCTCTTCATCAATATTATCCATCCGCAGCAGCGCCAGCGCCTGCAGCTGGTGATGACGCACGCGTTCGCGCATGTCCGGGGTGTTTTGCATCCCGCGACGCAGCTGTTTTTCGGTGGCGAAGTACAGCTCGCGCAGCAGGCTCTGCTTCCAGCTGTTCCACAGGGTCTCGTTGGTGGCGCAGATATCGGCCACCGTCAGGCAGACCAGATAGCGCAGACGGTTTTCCGTCTGAACCTCTTCAGCGAACTGCTTGATCACTTCCGGATCCTGAATGTCACGACGCTGCGCGGTGACTGACATCAGCAGGTGATGGCGCACCAGCCAGGCCACCAGCTGCGTTTCACGCGAGTTCAGGCCGTGCAGTTCGGCAAATTTCAGCACGTCCTGCGCGCCCAGCACCGAGTGGTCACCGCCGCGACCTTTGGCGATATCGTGGAACAGGGCGGCAATCAGGATCAGTTCCGGATGGGTCAGGCGCGGCCACAGCTCCACGCAGAGCGGGTGGCGGGAGCGCGTCTCTTCTTTCGCAAAGCTTTCCAGCTTGAGCATCACGCGGATCGTGTGTTCATCCACCGTGTAGGCGTGGAACAGATCGAACTGCATTTGCCCGACAATGTGCGACCACTGCGGCATATAGGCCCACAGCACGCTGTGGCGGTGCATTGGCAGCAGGCCGCGGCTGACGGCGCCCGGGTGGCGGAGCATGCTCAGGAACAGCGAACGCGCTTCCGGGATATAGCACAGCGGCTGCGTCAAATGACGGCGCGCATGGCGCAGATGGCGCAGGGTGGTGGAGTAGATGCCTGTGATGGTGCTGTTGCGCACCATGGTGTAGAACATCCGCAGAATCGCTTCCGGCTCACGGATAAACAGCGTTTCGTCGCGCAGGTCGATAAGCGTGCCGCGCAGCTGGAATTCGTCATCAATCGGGCGCGGTTTTTCGTCCGCCGTCAGGGCCAGAATGGCCTCGTCGAACAGCTGCAACAGCATCTGGTTCAGCTCGGTCACCCGGCGTGTGACGCGGAAGAAATCCTTCATCATGTGCTCAACCGGCTCGTTGCCTTCGCCCTGATAATTCAGGCGCTGCGCCACGCTGAGCTGGCGGTCGAACAGCAGGCGGTTATCGTAGCGGGTGACTTCCAGATGCAGGGCAAACCGGATGCGCCACAGCAGGTGCAGGCACTCGTTCAGCTCGTTACGCTCGGCCTCGGTTAAAAAGCCGAAGCCGACCATCTCGTCCATCGAGGTGGCGCCAAAATGGCGGCGGGCGACCCACTGCAGGGTGTGGATGTCGCGCAGGCCGCCTGGGCTGCTTTTAATATCGGGTTCAAGATTATAGCTGGTGCCGTGGTAGCGCTGGTGGCGCTGATTTTGCTCCTCGACCTTCGCGGCGAAGAACTTTTCTGACGGCCAGAAGCCGTCGCTGAAGATGTGTTTTTGCAGCTCCAGGAACAGAGCGACGTCACCAATCAGCAGGCGGGTTTCAATCAGGTTGGTGGCGACGGTCAGGTCCGATAACCCTTCCAGCAGACACTCTTCCAGGGTGCGCACGCTGTGGCCGACTTCCAGCTTTACGTCCCAGAGCAGCGTCAGCAGTTCGCCAATTTTTTGCGCCTGTTCGTCCGGCAGCTTTTTGCGGCTTAAGATCAGCAGATCAATATCGGAAAGCGGATGCAGCTCACCGCGGCCATAGCCCCCGACGGCAACCAGAGCAACATCACTGATTTGCCCAAACCCGTAATCGATCCACAGGCGCTGCAGCAGCTGGTCGATAAATTCGGTGCGCGCTTCAATGAGCTGCTCGGCCGACACGCCTGCGTCGAACGCGCTGCCCAGCCAGCGATGGAAAACATCCATATGGGCTTTAATATGCGCGCAGGTCAGCTCGTGCGACGGCCAGACGCCCGGGTTATCGGGCTGGTCGGGGAGGGTGGGAAGTGCTGTGTTAGCATACTGTTCGGGTAAAAGATTACTCATCGTGCGCCACCCATAAGAAAAAGCTATAGCCATTAAAAAGCCGGCATTTGCCGGCTTTTTTATCATTCATCGTGCGTCAGTATCGCCGGGATGGTGTCATCCTTGCGCAACGTCATAATTTCGCAGCCGTTGTCAGTTACCACAATAGTATGCTCGTACTGCGCAGACAAGCTTCTGTCTTTGGTTTTCACCGTCCAGCCGTCTTTCATAGTACGGATGCGATAGTCACCCGCGTTGACCATCGGCTCAATGGTAAAGGTCATGCCTTTTTGCAGCACCACGCCGCCGTCATCTGCATCATAGTGCAGGACCTGCGGTTCTTCATGGAAGACGCGACCAATGCCGTGACCGCAGTACTCGCGCACCACGGAGAAACCTTCCGCTTCCACAAACTTCTGGATTGCCGCACCTATGGTACGCAGGCGAATACCCGGTTTAACCATTTTCAGCGCCAGATAGAGGCTCTCTTGCGTCACTTTACACAGACGCTCGCCAAGAATAGTCGGCTTGCCAACGATGAACATTTTTGAGGTGTCACCGTGGTATTCGTCTTTAATGACGGTTACGTCGATGTTGACGATGTCGCCATCTTTCAGCAGTTTTTCATCGTCCGGAATACCGTGACACACCACTTCATTAATAGAGATGCAGACGGATTTCGGGAAACCGTGGTAGCCGAGGCAGGCGGAAACCGCGTGCTGCTCGTTCACGATATAGTCGTTACAGATACGGTCCAGTTCACCGGTGCTGACGCCCGGCTTCACGAACGGCTCGATCATTTCCAGCACTTCCGCGGCCAGACGACCGGCGACGCGCATCTTTTCAATTTCTTCAGGTGTCTTAATAGAGATAGCCATGTAATCTGTCCATCGGTGTCGATTTTTTCGACAATACTAGTCTAAGTGTCGTCAATGGTATCAGTCAGGCACGCTCCGTGCCAAATTGAGAATCATTAACAGCACACTCCGCCAACAACTGTTGGTTTCTGGTCGTGTTTTGTGGTATAAAGCGCGCCGGACTTCCGATCCATCTCAGATACACAGGCTGGACGGAAGCGACAAATCTCACTTTGTGTAACAACACACACGTATCGGCACATATTCCGGGGTGCCCTTCGGGGTCGGTAATATGGGATACGTGGAGGCATAACCCCAACTTTCAATATAGAGGTTTTAAACATGGCAACTGTTTCCATGCGCGACATGCTCAAGGCTGGTGTTCACTTTGGTCACCAGACCCGTTACTGGAACCCGAAAATGAAGCCTTTCATCTTCGGCGCACGTAACAAAGTTCACATCATCAACCTTGAGAAAACTGTACCAATGTTCAACGAAGCCCTGGCTGAGCTGAACAAGATCTCTTCCCGTAAAGGTAAGATTCTGTTCGTTGGTACTAAGCGCGCTGCAAGCGAAGCTGTGAAAGATGCTGCTAACAGCTGCGACCAGTTCTTCGTGAACCATCGCTGGTTGGGCGGCATGCTGACCAACTGGAAAACTGTTCGTCAGTCCATCAAACGCCTGAAAGATCTGGAAACCCAGTCTCAGGACGGTACTTTCGACAAGCTGACTAAGAAAGAAGCGCTGATGCGCACTCGTGAGCTGGACAAGCTGGAAAACAGCCTGGGCGGTATCAAAGATATGGGCGGCCTGCCAGACGCGCTGTTCGTAATCGATGCAGACCACGAGCACATCGCAATCAAAGAAGCTAACAACCTGGGTATCCCGGTATTCGCTATCGTTGATACCAACTCCGATCCGGACGGTGTTGACTTCGTTATCCCGGGTAACGACGACGCAATCCGTGCTGTTAGCCTGTACCTGAGCGCTGTAGCTGCTACCGTTCGTGAAGGCCGTTCCCAGGATCTGGCTTCTCAGGCGGAAGAAAGCTTCGTAGAAGCTGAATAATAAGGTTTTACCCCTTATTAGTACCGTGTATGAATAGGGGCCCATTACCGGCCCCTTTTTTCAATTTACACTGTTTGGCCCCCGGCCGGGCAGTTCACATCTCCCGAGGATTTAAGAATGGCTGAAATTACCGCATCCCTGGTAAAAGAGCTGCGCGAGCGTACTGGCGCAGGCATGATGGATTGCAAAAAAGCGCTGACTGAAGCGAACGGCGACATCGAGCTGGCAATCGAAAACATGCGTAAATCCGGTGCGATCAAAGCAGCTAAAAAAGCAGGCAACGTTGCTGCTGACGGCGTGATCATCACTAAGATCGACGGCAACTACGGCATCATTCTGGAAGTTAACTGCCAGACTGACTTCGTTGCTAAAGATGGCGGTTTCCAGGCATTTGCTAACAAAGTTCTGGACGCAGCTGTTGCGGGTAAAATCACTGACGTTGAAGTTCTGAAAGCACAGTTCGAAGAAGAACGTGTTGCGCTGGTTGCTAAAATCGGTGAGAACATCAACATCCGTCGCGTATCTTCTCTGGAAGGCGACGTTCTGGGCTCTTACCAGCACGGTGCACGTATCGGTGTTCTGGTTGCGGCTAAAGGCGCTGACGAAGAGCTGGTTAAACAGCTGGCAATGCACATCGCTGCAAGCAAACCAGAATTCGTTAAGCCAGAAGATGTGTCTGCTGAAGTGGTAGAGAAAGAGTACCAGGTTCAGCTGGACATCGCGATGCAGTCTGGTAAGCCAAAAGAAATCGCAGAGAAAATGGTTGAAGGCCGCATGAAGAAATTCACCGGCGAAGTTTCTCTGACTGGCCAGCCATTCGTAATGGACCCAAGCAAGTCTGTTGCTCAGCTGCTGAAAGAGCACAACGCTGACGTAACTGGCTTCATCCGCTTCGAAGTGGGCGAAGGCATCGAGAAAGTTGAGACTGACTTCGCAGCAGAAGTTGCTGCAATGTCCAAGCAGTCTTAATGATTGAAAAGGAGCCGCCTGAGGGCGGCTTCTTTTTGTCACCCGTCACAGGAAATCAGACAGGCTCCAGTATCGCTGTGCTGATTTGCGGCATATCATGTCGCCAGAATTAACCCCCATCTTAATCGTTGACAGTCTCAGGAAAGAAACATGGCTACCAATGCAAAACCCGTGTACAAACGCATTCTGCTTAAGCTGAGTGGCGAAGCGCTGCAGGGATCGGAAGGATTCGGTATTGACGCAAGCATCCTTGATCGCATGGCACAGGAAATCAAAGAACTGGTCGAACTGGGTATCCAGGTTGGCGTGGTCATTGGCGGTGGCAACCTTTTCCGTGGTGCTGGTCTGGCGAAAGCGGGGATGAACCGCGTTGTGGGCGACCACATGGGTATGCTGGCAACCGTGATGAATGGCCTGGCGATGCGTGATGCACTGCATCGCGCCTATGTGAACGCCCGCCTGATGTCCGCGATTCCGCTGAATGGCGTATGCGATAATTACAGCTGGGCAGAAGCCATCAGCCTGCTGCGCAACAACCGCGTGGTGATCCTCTCCGCCGGTACGGGTAACCCGTTCTTTACAACCGATTCCGCCGCCTGCCTGCGCGGTATCGAGATCGAAGCCGATGTGGTACTGAAAGCGACCAAAGTAGACGGCGTGTTTACTGCCGACCCGGCAAAAGATCCTTCTGCCACCATGTACGATCAGCTGAGCTACAGCGAAGTGCTGGATAAAGAGCTGAAAGTGATGGATCTTGCCGCCTTCACGCTGGCTCGCGACCACAAACTGCCGATCCGTGTCTTCAACATGAACAAGCCTGGCGCACTGCGTCGCGTGGTCATGGGCGAAAAAGAAGGCACTTTGATCACGGAATAATTTCCGTTGACGATAAATACAGGTAAGATTCCGCTTTATTTTGTAGTGGTATCTTACCCGGGCGCGCCTTTGGCGTTGTCATGAATTAAATGCGACTATACTTAGCACACCTGTAGCGCTGTGCTGGCGGATAGTCTGCCTGAGACAAGTTTTCAAGGATTCGTAACGTGATTAACGACATCAGAAAAGATGCTGAAGTACGCATGGACAAATGCGTAGAAGCGTTCAAAAACCAAATCAGCAAAATCCGTACTGGCCGTGCTTCCCCAAGCCTGCTGGATGGCATCATCGTAGAATATTACGGTACGCCAACCCCTCTGCGCCAGCTGGCGAGCGTGACGGTAGAAGATACCCGTACGCTGAAAATTAACGTCTTCGACCGCTCTATGAGCCCGGCCGTTGAGAAAGCGATTATGGCCTCTGACCTCGGACTGAACCCAAGCTCTGCGGGCGCAGACATCCGTGTTCCACTGCCTCCGCTGACGGAAGAGCGTCGTAAAGATCTGATCAAAGTGGTTCGTGGCGAAGCTGAGCAGGGTCGTGTATCCGTGCGTAACGTACGTCGCGACGCGAACGATAAAGTGAAAGCACTGCTGAAAGAAAAAGAGATCAGCGAAGATGACGATCGTCGTTCTCAGGACGACATTCAGAAAATGACCGACGCGGCCATCAAGAAAATTGATGCGGCGCTGGCAGAAAAAGAAGCGGAACTGATGCAGTTCTGATTTCTGTCGTACACTGATAAACGCCGTTCAGAGGGACCTCAGGTCTTGCTGGCGGCGTTTTGCTTTTATCTGGTCTAACTTTTTTCGGGCATCCCATGAAGCATTTAACACTCCTCGGCTCAACCGGCTCTATCGGTTGCAGCACTCTCGACGTCGTTCGCCATAATCCTGAGCTTTACACCGTGACAGCGCTGGTGGCCGGTAAGAATGTGCAGCGAATGGTCGAACAGTGCCTGGAGTTTGCGCCCCGCTATGCGGTGATGGATGACGAAGAGAGCGCGCGTCTGCTGAAAGCAAAGCTGCGTGAAAAGGGCAGCCGAACCGAAGTGCTGAGTGGCCAGCAGGCGGCCTGCGAGATGGCGGCGCTGGATGAGGTGGATCAGGTCATGGCGGCCATTGTCGGCGCGGCAGGATTATTGCCCACTCTTGCCGCGATTGATGCCGGTAAAGATGTTTTGCTGGCCAATAAAGAGTCGCTGGTCACCTGCGGACGCCTGTTTATGGATGCGGTGAAGCAGCGCGGCGCGCGTCTTTTGCCGGTCGACAGCGAACACAACGCGATTTTTCAGAGTTTACCGCAACCTTTTCAACAGAACCTGGGGTACGCTGACCTGGAGCAGAATGGCGTGGTGTCTATTCTGCTTACCGGGTCTGGTGGCCCGTTCCGTGAAACGCCACTGTCTGAACTGCGTGCAATGACACCCGATCAGGCGTGCCGTCATCCGAACTGGTCGATGGGGCGTAAAATCTCCGTTGATTCTGCCACCATGATGAACAAAGGTCTGGAATACATTGAAGCACGCTGGCTGTTTAATGCGTCAGCGAAACAGATGGAAGTACTGATTCACCCGCAATCGGTGATTCACTCGATGGTGCGTTATCAGGATGGCAGCGTGCTGGCACAGTTGGGCGAGCCGGATATGCGTACGCCGATTGCCCATTCAATGGCGTGGCCAAATCGAGTGAAATCCGGCGTGAAGCCGCTTGATTTCTGCAAGCTAAGTTCCCTGACGTTCAGTGAACCAGACTACGACCGCTATCCTTGTCTGAAGCTTGCGATGAATGCCTTTGACCAGGGGCAGGCGGCGACGACGGCACTTAATGCAGCCAATGAAATTACCGTTGAGGCATTTCTGAATCAGCAAATTCGTTTTACCGATATCGCGTCGTTAAATTTATCGGTGCTGGAGATGATGGATTTGCGCGAACCACAAAGCGTGGAAGAGGTGCTGGCGGTGGATGCAGCTGCGCGTAATATTGCGCGCCAACAGGTGACACGTCTCGCAAGCTGGTGATAAAGCAAGCACTAGTCGTCGTGCTATTTGTTAGCGTTGGGCTTCAGTGATATAGTCTGCGCCACCTGATCGCAGGTATTTGACTTAATGTGGTCAGGTGAGCCGTGGTTTGACACGGCTTTTTTATGTATAGGCTTCAGTATTCCTGAGTACCGTTAAATCCTTTTCAGGGACAAAAAACGCGTTATGTTGTCTGCGAATCAACCAATAAGCGAAAATTTGCCAGCTCATGGCTGCCGTCATGTAGCAATCATTATGGATGGCAATGGCCGCTGGGCGAAAAGACAAGGGAAGATACGAGCCTTTGGGCATAAAGCGGGGGCGAAATCCGTTCGCCGCGCCGTTTCTTTTGCCGCTAACAACGGCATTGATGCGTTAACGCTCTATGCTTTTAGCAGTGAAAACTGGAATCGACCTCTGCAGGAAGTGACTGCGTTGATGGAATTGTTTGTGTGGGCGCTAGACAGCGAAGTAAAAAGCCTGCACCGCCACAACGTTCGCCTGCGCATCATTGGCGATACCAGTCGTTTTAACTCACGTTTGCAGGAACGGATTCGTAAAGCTGAAGCGCTGACGGAAAATAATACCGGTCTTACGCTGAATATTGCGGCGAATTACGGTGGACGCTGGGATATTATCCAGGGCGTTCGGCATCTGGCCGAACAGGTTCAGGAAGGGCTGTTGAGACCCGACCAAATTGATGAAGAGGCGCTGAGCAAGCAAATCTGCATGAATGAACAGGCACCTGTGGATTTGGTAATTAGGACAGGGGGGGAACATCGCATAAGTAACTTTTTGATATGGCAAATTGCCTATGCCGAACTTTACTTTACGGATGTTCTTTGGCCCGATTTTGATGAACAAGACTTTGAAGGTGCGCTGCATGCCTTTGCCAATCGAGAGCGTCGTTTCGGCGGCACCGAGCCTGGTGGCGACAAAGCCTGATGGGGGTAGCTTTTGCTGAAGTATCGCCTGATTTCCGCTTTTGTATTAATACCCATTGTCATAGCGGCGCTGTTTTTACTGCCCCCGGTGGGATTCGCTATTGTCACGCTGGTGGTGTGCATGCTCGCCGCGTGGGAATGGGGACAGTTTAGCGGCTTTACCTCGCGCACTCAGCGAGTATGGCTTGCGGTACTTTGTGGCTTTATCCTGGCCATAATGCTGTTTACGTTGCCTGAATATCACCATGATATTCATCAGCCCCTGGTTGCCGGTTCCTTGTGGATATCGCTGGCCTGGTGGGTTGCCGCGCTGTTGCTGGTTCTTTTTTATCCGGGTTCAGCGGCATTATGGCGTAATTCAAAAGTGCTGCGACTGATTTTTGGCTTGCTCACAATTATTCCTTTTTTCTGGGGTATGGTTGCGCTGCGAGCCTGGCACTACGACGAAAACCACTACAGCGGTGCGATCTGGCTGCTTTATGTGATGATTCTGGTCTGGGGGGCTGACTCCGGGGCCTATATGTTTGGTAAACTGTTTGGCAAACATAAGCTGGCACCGAAGGTTTCTCCGGGCAAAACCTGGCAAGGATTCATCGGCGGCCTGTTTACGGCAGCGATCATCTCCTGGGGCTACGGCGTCTGGGCGAATCTTGAAGTGGCACCGTCAATACTGCTGGTGTGCTCGATTTTTGCTGCGCTTGCCTCCGTGCTCGGTGATTTAACCGAAAGTATGTTTAAGCGTGAAGCAGGGATTAAGGACAGCGGACACCTGATTCCAGGGCATGGCGGTATACTGGATCGCATTGATAGCCTGACAGCGGCTGTTCCAGTGTTTGCGTGTTTGCTTTTACTGGTATTCGGGACGATTTAACGGAAGGTTTTATGCTGAGCATTCTCTGGAATCTGGCGGCGTTCATAGTTGCACTGGGTGTACTGATTACCGTGCATGAATTTGGCCATTTCTGGGTTGCTCGCCGCTGTGGCGTGCGCGTAGAGCGGTTTTCCATCGGCTTTGGGAAATCACTCTGGACGCGCACCGACCGCCACGGCACGGAATTTGTCATCGCCCTTATCCCGCTGGGCGGCTACGTCAAAATGCTCGACGAACGCGTCGAGCCTGTCGCTCCTGAGCTGCGACACAGCGCATTCAACAATAAAACCGTTGGACAACGCGCCGCCATCATTGCTGCCGGACCGGTAGCCAACTTCATCTTTGCGATTGTCGCTTACTGGCTGGTGTTTATCATCGGCGTCCCTGGCGTACGTCCGGTGGTGGGTGAAATTGCCCCCAATTCCATCGCGGCGAGTGCGCAAATTACATCCGGGATGGAACTTAAAGCGATTGATGGCATCGAAACCCCTGATTGGGATGCCGTGCGACTGCAGCTGGTAGCTAAAATTGGCGATCCGCAGACCACCATCAGCGTATCGCCGTTTGGTTCAGATACGCGTCAGGACAAAGTACTCGATTTACGTCACTGGCGTTTCGAGCCAGACAAAGAAGATCCCGTCGCTGCGCTGGGCATTCGTCCACGCGGCGCGCAGATCGAGCCGGTATTAGCCGAAGTACAGGCAAATTCGGCGGCGAGCAAAGCGGGTTTGCAAGCGGGCGACAGGATCGTTAAAGTCGATGGTCAACCATTAACAGAGTGGATGACCTTTGTTACTCTGGTGCGCGATAATCCGGGAACGTCTCTCGCGCTGGAAGTTGAAAGGCAGGGCAGTCCGCTTTCGCTGACGCTGATCCCGGATACGAAGTCGGTCGGCAAAAAGGCAGAAGGGTTCGCAGGCGTTGTGCCGAAAGTGATCCCGCTGCCAGATGAGTACAAGACAATACGCCAGTATGGGCCGTTCAGCGCCATCCTTGAAGCCACGGATAAAACATGGCAACTGATGAAGCTGACGGTCAACATGTTGGGGAAATTGATAACCGGTGATGTGAAACTGAACAACCTCAGTGGGCCAATTTCGATTGCTCAGGGGGCTGGGATGTCAGCGGAATTCGGGGTGATTTACTATCTCATGTTCCTCGCGCTCATTAGCGTGAACCTTGGGATAATCAACCTGTTCCCGCTTCCCGTTTTAGACGGGGGTCATCTGCTGTTTTTGGCGATTGAAAAGCTAAAAGGCGGACCGGTATCCGAGCGAGTTCAAGACTTTAGTTATCGCATTGGCTCGATTTTGCTGGTGCTGTTAATGGGGCTTGCACTTTTCAATGATTTCTCTCGGTTGTAAGAGAGTGTTAGGAAGAACGCATAATAACGATGGCGATGAAAAAGTTGCTCATAGCGTCGCTGCTGTTTAGCAGCGCCACCGTATACGGTGCTGACGGGTTCGTAGTGAAAGACATTCATTTCGAAGGCCTCCAGCGTGTCGCCGTTGGTGCGGCCCTCCTCAGTATGCCTGTACGCCCCGGCGATACGGTTAATGATGATGATATCAGTAACACCATCCGTGCTCTGTTTGCCACCGGCAACTTTGAGGACGTCCGCGTCCTGCGCGATGGTGATACGCTGCTGGTACAGGTAAAAGAACGTCCGACGATCGCCAGTATCACTTTCTCCGGTAACAAGTCGGTGAAAGATGACATGCTCAAGCAGAACCTTGAAGCATCCGGTGTTCGTGTGGGTGAGTCCCTGGACCGCACAACCCTTTCAGACATTGAAAAAGGTCTGGAAGACTTCTACTACAGCGTCGGTAAATACAGTGCCAGCGTGAAAGCGGTTGTCACTCCGCTGCCGCGTAACCGTGTTGACCTGAAGCTGGTCTTCCAGGAAGGTGTTTCTGCGAAGATCCAGCAGATCAACATTGTCGGCAACCACGCGTTCAGCACCGACGAACTGATCTCCACCTTCCAGCTGCGCGATGAAGTGCCATGGTGGAACGTGGTAGGCGATCGCAAATACCAGAAACAAAAACTGGCAGGCGACCTTGAAACTCTGCGCAGCTACTATCTCGATCGTGGCTATGCGCGTTTCAACATCGACTCGACTCAGGTCAGTCTGACTCCGGACAAGAAAGGCATCTACATTACGGTTAACATCACCGAAGGCGAGCAGTACAAGCTTTCTGGTGTTGAAGTGAGTGGTAACCTTGCGGGGCATTCTGCTGAAATCGAATCGCTGACCAAAATTCAGCCGGGCGATCTGTACAGCGGTTCCAAAGTAACCAAAATGGAAGACAGCATTAAGAAGCTGCTCGGCCGCTATGGTTATGCCTATCCGCGCGTACAGACTCAGCCGGAAATCAATGACGCGGATAAAACCGTTAAGCTGCACGTGAATGTGGATGCGGGCAACCGTTTCTACGTGCGTAAGATCCGCTTCGTCGGTAACGACACCTCCAAAGATTCCGTTCTGCGTCGCGAAATGCGTCAGATGGAAGGCGCATGGTTGGGAAGCGACCTCGTTGATCAGGGTAAAGAGCGTCTGAACCGTCTGGGCTATTTTGAAACGGTGGATACCGATACCCAGCGCGTACCGGGCAGCCCGGATCAGGTTGATGTCGTATATAAAGTGAAAGAGCGCAACACCGGTAGCTTTAACTTCGGTGTGGGCTACGGTACTGAAAGCGGCGTCAGCTTCCAGGTCGGCGTGCAGCAGGATAACTGGCTGGGTACGGGTTACTCTGTCGGTATTAACGGCACCAAAAACGACTACCAGACCTACTCTGAGTTCTCTGTGACGAACCCATACTTCACCGTAGACGGTGTGAGCCTGGGCGGTCGTATCTTCTATAACGACTTTAAAGCAGATGACGCGGACCTGTCTTCATACACCAACAAGAGTTACGGTGTAGACGGTACGCTTGGCTTCCCGGTTAACGAATACAACACCCTGCGTGCAGGCTTGGGCTACGTGCATAACGACCTGTCCAACATGCAACCGCAGGTGGCAATGTGGCGTTACCTGGACTCTATTGGTCAGTCGGCAAGTAAGTCCAGTGATAATAACGGTTTCGCTGCGGATGACTTCACCTTTAACTACGGCTGGACCTATAACCGCCTTGACCGTGGTTACTTCCCAACGGAAGGTTCTCGCGTCAACCTGAACGGTAAAGTTACCGTGCCGGGTTCCGATAACGAGTTCTACAAGGTCACGCTGGATACCGCATCCTACTTCCCGATTGATGACGATCATAAGTGGGTAGTCCTGGGTCGTACCCGTTGGGGCTATGGAGATGGTCTGGGTGGCAAAGAAATGCCATTCTACGAAAACTTCTATGCGGGTGGTTCCAGCACCGTTCGTGGCTTCCAGTCCAATAACATTGGTCCGAAAGCGGTCTACTACGGCGGGAACGACAAAGACAACTGTTATAAGTCTTCCTCCTCCGAAGTCTGTAGCTCTGATGATGCGGTGGGCGGTAACGCAATGGCGGTGGCCAGCCTGGAGTTCATCACACCAACGCCGTTTATCAGTGATAAATACGCGAACTCTGTCCGTACGTCCTTCTTCTGGGATGCCGGTACAGTATGGGATACCAACTGGCAGAATACAGCCCAGATGCGTGCGGCAGGCGTTCCAGATTATAGCGATCCGAGCAATATTCGCATGTCTGCCGGTATCGCATTACAATGGATGTCACCGCTGGGGCCGTTGGTCTTCTCTTACGCCCAGCCGTTTAAGAAATATGATGGAGATAAGTCGGAGCAATTCCAGTTTAACATTGGTAAAACCTGGTAATAATCCGCTGCAAAGGAATGCGTTGGCAGTGTAGCGCTGACAACTGGCGATCGGAAAACGGTCGCCTTGCCACGCAAAGAACGGTACCTTCTGGTGCCAATGGGATGGTAAGGAGTTAATTGTGAAAAAGTGGTTATTAGCTGCAGGTCTCGGTTTAGCGATGGCAACTTCTGCTCAGGCAGCAGACAAAATTGCAATCGTCAACATGGGTAATTTGTTCCAGCAGGTTGCACAGAAAACGGGTGTTTCTGCGACTCTGGAAAACGAATTCAAAGGCCGTGCAAGCGAACTGCAGGGTATGGAAAACGATCTTCAGTCCAAAATGCAGCGTCTGCAGCGTGATGGTTCTACCATGAAAGCAAGCGAGCGCAGCAAACTGGAAAAAGACGTAATGGCTCAGCGTCAGACGTTCTCCCAGAAAGCTCAGGCTTTCGAGCAGGATCGTCAGCGTCGTTCTAACGAAGAACGTGGCAAGCTGGTGACTCGCATTCAGACTGCTGTTAAAGCAGTAGCTGCCGATCAGAGCATCGATCTGGTTGTTGATGCGAACGCCGTCGCTTTCAACAGCAAAGATGTTAAAGACATCACCGCTGATGTTCTGAAACAGGTTAAATAAGTAATGCCTTCAATTCGACTGGCTGATTTAGCTCAGCAGTTGGATGCAGAATTACACGGTGATGGCGATCTCGTCATCACCGCTGTTGCGTCCATGCAATCTGCTAAAGCTGGCACGATTACCTTCATGGTAAGCCCTAAGTACCGTGAGCAACTGGCTCAATGCCAGGCGTCAGCTGTTGTTCTGACGCAGGACGATCTTCCATTTGCCACTGTAAGCGCGCTGGTAGTGAAAAACCCCTACCTGACGTATGCACGCATGGCTCAAATTCTTGATACCACGCCGCAGCCGGCCCAGAACATTGCTGCCAGCGCAGCGATTGATCCGACGGCTAAGCTGGGTAACAACGTCGCCGTTGGCGCAAATGCGGTTATCGAATCCGGCGTTGTGCTGGGCGATAACGCCGTCATTGGCCCGGGCTGCTTCGTTGGGAAAAATACGAAAATCGGCGCCGGGACCCGTTTATGGGCCAATGTGTCCGTTTATCATGATGTTGAAATTGGCGAAAATTGCCTTGTCCAGTCCAGCACCGTCATTGGTTCTGATGGCTTTGGTTACGCTAACGATCGCGGTAACTGGGTTAAGATCCCGCAGCTTGGTCGCGTTATTATTGGCGATCGCGTGGAGATCGGCGCCTGTACCACCATTGACCGTGGCGCGCTTGACGACACGATCATTGGCAATGGTGTTATCATCGATAACCAGTGCCAGATTGCGCATAACGTTGTGATTGGCGACAATACCGCGGTTGCGGGTGGCGTCATCATGGCAGGCAGCCTGAAAATTGGCCGTTATTGCATGATTGGCGGCGCGAGCGTGATTAATGGCCATATGGAAATATGCGACAAGGTGACTGTGACGGGAATGGGCATGGTAATGCGTCCTATCACTGAACCTGGCGTGTATTCCTCAGGTATTCCGCTACAACCCAACAAGGTATGGCGTAAAACAGCAGCTCTGGTGATGAACATTGATGATATGAGCAAGCGCCTCAAGTCTCTTGAGCGTAAGATCGATCAACAAGATTAAGCGTCATCCGTTGAACGCTATTTTTCCCGGCCTGTCGGCTTTCTAATAAACCGGCAGGCCGTGTTATTATTGTTATCAGTACATTTTGACAGGAAGAGTATTTTGACTACTGACACTCATACTCTGCATATTGAAGAGATTTTAGAACTTCTGCCGCACCGCTACCCGTTTCTGCTGGTAGACCGTGTGCTGGATTTTGAAGAAGGTCGTTTTCTGCGCGCAGTGAAAAATGTTTCCGTGAACGAGCCGTTCTTCCAGGGGCACTTCCCTGGTAAGCCTATCTTCCCGGGTGTGTTGATTCTGGAAGCGATGGCTCAGGCTACCGGTATTCTGGCGTTTAAAAGCGTCGGCAAACTGGAGCCAGGTGAGCTGTATTACTTCGCGGGTATTGATGAAGCGCGCTTTAAGCGCCCTGTCGTGCCTGGTGATCAGATGATCATGGAAGTCACTTTTGAAAAAACGCGTCGTGGCCTGACTCGCTTCAAAGGCGTAGCGCTGGTTGACGGCAAAGTTGTTTGCGAAGCGACGATGATGTGTGCTCGTAGCCGGGAGTCCTGATACGTGATTGATAAATCCGCCTTTATTCATCCTACCGCTATTGTGGAAACCGGTGCCATCATTGGCGCTAACGTCCACATTGGCCCGTTTTGTATTGTTGGACCCCATGTCGAAATTGGTGAGGGTACAGTACTGAAATCTCACGTTGTCGTGAATGGTCAGGCGACCATTGGCTGCAATAACGAGATCTATCAGTTCGCTTCCATCGGCGAAGTTAACCAGGATCTGAAATATGCTGGTGAGTCGACCCGTCTGGAAATTGGCGATCGTAACCGTATTCGCGAAAGCGTCACTATTCATCGTGGAACAGTACAGGGTGGTGGGTTGACGAAGGTGGGCAGCGATAACCTGTTTATGGTTAATGCGCATATCGCGCACGACTGTACCGTGGGTGACCGCTGTATTCTTGCCAACAACGCAACGCTGGCAGGACACGTATCGGTTGATGACTTCGCAATTATTGGCGGCATGACCGCAGTCCATCAGTTCTGCATCATTGGTGCGCACGTGATGGTAGGCGGATGCTCCGGTGTGGCGCAGGACGTTCCACCGTATGTGATTGCGCAGGGCAACCATGCCACGCCGTTTGGCGTGAACATCGAAGGCCTCAAGCGTCGTGGTTTTAGTCGCGAAGCGATTACTGCCATCCGCAACGCGTACAAACTGCTGTACCGTAGCGGTAAAACGCTGGAAGAGGCGAAGCCGGAAATTGCCGAGCTGGCGAATAAGCACCCGGAAGTGAACGCGTTCATGGAATTCTTTGACCGTTCAACAAGGGGTCTGATTCGTTAATGGTCGACAGTCGTCCGCTTACGATAGCCCTGGTCGCCGGAGAAACCTCCGGCGATATTCTTGGTGCCGGTCTCATCCGCGCGCTTAAGGCGCGTGTACCCAATGCTCGCTTTGTCGGCGTTGCTGGCCCGCTGATGCAGGCCGAAGGCTGTGAAGCCTGGTATGAAATGGAAGAGCTCGCCGTGATGGGCATCGTTGAGGTGCTGGGACGGCTACGCCGTTTGCTGCACATCCGCGCCGATCTCACCCGTCGTTTTACCGAACTCAAACCCGATGTGTTTGTCGGTATCGATGCGCCTGATTTCAACATTACCCTCGAAGGGAATCTGAAAAAGCAGGGTATCAAAACGATTCACTACGTCAGTCCGTCCGTCTGGGCGTGGCGACAGAAACGCGTTTTCAAAATCGGACGGTCCACCAACCTGGTGCTGGCTTTCCTGCCTTTCGAAAAAGCGTTTTACGACAGATTTAATGTTCCGTGCCGTTTTATCGGTCATACCATGGCGGATGCGATGCCATTGGATCCGGATAAAAACGCGGCGCGCGACGCGCTGGGCATCCCGCATGATGTGCACTGTCTGGCACTGCTGCCAGGCAGCCGTGGTGCAGAAGTTGAGATGCTGAGCGCCGATTTCCTCAAAACAGCGCAAATTATTCGCCAGACCTATCCGGATCTTGAAGTGGTTGTTCCGCTGGTAAATGCCAAGCGCCGCGAGCAGTTTGAGCGCATCAAAGCGGAAGTCGCCCCGGATCTTCACGTCCGTCTTCTGGACGGGAAAGGGCGGGAAGCGATGTATGCGAGCGATGCCGCGCTGCTGGCCTCCGGTACGGCGGCGCTGGAATGTATGCTGGCGAAATGCCCTATGGTGGTCGGCTATCGCATGAAGCCGTTCACCTTCTGGCTGGCAAAACGTCTGGTGAAAACGGATTATGTCTCCCTGCCAAACCTGCTTGCCGGGCGCGAGCTGGTGAAAGAGCTGCTGCAGGATGAGTGCCAGCCGCAGGCGCTTGCCGATGCGCTGCTGCCGCTGCTCGCCAACGGCAAGACCAGCCACCAGATGCACGATACCTTCCGCGAACTTCATCAACTGATCCGCTGTAATGCTGATGAGCAAGCGGCTGATGCGGTGCTGGAGCTAGCAAAATGATGGAATTTGTTTATCCTCACACTCGCCTTGTGGCGGGCGTGGACGAAGTGGGTCGCGGCCCGTTGGTCGGGGCAGTGGTGACCGCCGCGGTGATCCTCGATCCGGATCGCCCGATTATCGGGCTGAACGACTCTAAAAAATTGTCAGAAAAGCGCCGTCTGGCGCTGTTTAGTGAGATCCAGGAGAAGGCGCTGGCCTGGAGCCTGGGGCGCGCTGAACCGCATGAAATAGACGAGCTGAATATTTTGCATGCCACGATGCTGGCGATGCAGCGTGCGGTTGCAGGTCTGAAAATTTCCCCGGAATATGTTCTGATTGACGGCAACCGCTGTCCGGCATTGCCCATGCCATCAATGGCGGTCGTTAAAGGCGATAGCCGGGTCGCAGAAATTAGCGCAGCTTCTATCATTGCCAAAGTGACGCGCGACGCCGAAATGGCCGCGCTGGACCTCACTTATCCTCAGTATGGTTTCGCCCAGCATAAGGGGTATCCCACACCTTTCCACCTGGAAAGGCTGGCTGAACATGGCGCAACCGAACATCACCGGCGCAGTTTTGGCCCGGTGAAGCGCGCGCTGGGACGGGTGTCCTGAATCAATACGCAAGCAATTAAGTAACGCGGAATCTGAAGATGGCTGAACCACGTTTCGTACACCTGCGGGTGCATAGCGACTACTCCATGATCGATGGGCTGGCGAAGACCGGGCCGCTGGTAAAAAAGGCGGCCTCCCTTGGTATGCCCGCGCTGGCGATCACCGATTTTACCAACCTGTGTGGCCTGGTGAAGTTCTACGGAACGGCGCACGGCGCGGGGATGAAGCCCATCGTCGGCGCAGATTTTCACGTGCAAAGCGATCTCATCGGCGATGAAATGACGCAAATCTCCGTGCTGGCGATGAACAACACGGGCTATCAAAACCTTACGCTGCTGATCTCAAAAGCCTATCAGCGCGGTTATGGCGCGCTGGGGCCGTGGATCGACCGTGACTGGCTGGCTGAACTGAACGAAGGGCTGCTGCTGATCTCGGGTGGCCGTATGGGTGACGTCGGCAAATGTCTGCTGCGCGGCAATAGCGCGCTAGTGGATCAATGCGTCTCGTTCTATGAAGAATATTTCCCGAATCGTTATTACCTGGAGTTGATCCGTACCGGCCGTCAGGATGAAGAGAGCTATCTTCATGCCGCGGTGGCGCTCGCAGAGGAGCGCGGTTTGCCCGTGGTGGCCACCAACGACGTGCGGTTCCTTGAGGCGGGTGATTTCGACGCGCATGAGATTCGCGTGGCGATCCACGATGGCTTCACGCTCGACGATCCGAAGCGGCCGCGTAATTACTCCGCGCAACAGTACATGCGCAGCGAGGAGGAGATGTGTGAGCTCTTCTCCGATATCCCCGAAGCGCTGGAAAACAGCGTAGAGATTGCCAAGCGCTGCAACGTCACCGTTCGCCTCGGCGAATACTTCCTGCCGCAGTTCCCGACGGGTGACATGACCACGGAAGATTTCCTGGTCGCGAAATCAAAAGAAGGCCTGGAAGAGCGTCTGGAATTCCTGTTCCCGGATGAAGAAGAGCGTAAAAAGCGTCGCCCTGAGTATGACGAACGCCTGGACATTGAACTCCAGGTAATCAACCAGATGGGCTTCCCGGGCTACTTCCTGATCGTTATGGAGTTCATCCAGTGGTCGAAGGATAACGGCGTGCCGGTTGGACCGGGCCGTGGCTCCGGTGCGGGCTCGCTGGTGGCGTACGCGCTGAAAATTACCGACCTCGATCCGCTGGAATTCGACCTGCTGTTCGAACGTTTCCTTAACCCGGAACGTGTCTCTATGCCCGACTTCGACGTCGACTTCTGCATGGAGAAACGCGATCAGGTCATTGAGCACGTGGCCGATATGTACGGCCGTGATGCGGTATCGCAGATTATTACCTTCGGTACGATGGCGGCGAAAGCGGTTATCCGCGACGTGGGACGCGTGCTGGGCCACCCGTACGGGTTTGTCGATCGTATTTCTAAGCTGGTGCCGCCCGATCCGGGCATGACGCTGGCAAAAGCGTTTGAAGCCGAACCTCAGCTGCCGGAAATCTACGAAGCTGACGAAGAGGTCAAAGCGCTGATCGACATGGCGCGCAAGCTGGAAGGCGTCACGCGTAACGCCGGTAAGCATGCGGGGGGCGTGGTTATCGCCCCAACTAAAATTACGGATTTTGCACCGCTTTACTGTGACGAAGCGGGCCAACACCCGGTAACCCAGTTTGACAAGAACGACGTGGAATACGCCGGGCTGGTAAAGTTCGACTTCCTGGGCCTGCGTACGTTGACCATCATCAACTGGGCGCTGGAGATGATTAACGCCCGCCGCGAGAAGAACGGCGAACCGCCGCTGGATATCGCGGCCATCCCGCTGGATGACAAGAAAAGTTTCGATATGCTGCAGCGCTCGGAGACCACCGCCGTCTTCCAGCTTGAATCCCGCGGCATGAAAGATCTGATTAAGCGCCTGCAGCCCGACTGCTTCGAAGATATGATCGCACTGGTTGCCCTGTTCCGTCCGGGCCCGCTGCAGTCAGGGATGGTAGATAACTTTATCGACCGTAAGCACGGTCGCGAAGAGATTTCTTACCCGGACGTTCAGTGGCAGCATGAAAGCCTGAAGCCGGTACTGGAGCCCACCTACGGCATCATCCTGTATCAGGAACAGGTCATGCAGATTGCTCAGGTGCTTTCCGGCTATACGCTCGGCGGCGCGGACATGCTGCGTCGTGCGATGGGTAAGAAAAAGCCGGAAGAGATGGCCAAGCAGCGTTCCATCTTTGAAGACGGGGCGAAGAAAAACGGCGTTGACGGCGAGCTGGCGATGAAAATCTTCGACCTGGTGGAGAAATTCGCCGGGTACGGGTTTAACAAATCCCACTCCGCCGCCTATGCTTTGGTGTCGTATCAAACGCTGTGGCTGAAAGCGCACTATCCTGCTGAATTTATGGCGGCGGTAATGACGGCCGATATGGACAACACCGAGAAGGTGGTTGGCCTGGTGGACGAGTGCTGGCGTATGGGGCTGAAGATCCTGCCGCCGGATATTAACTCAGGGCTCTACCACTTCCACGTCAACGACGACGGAGAGATCGTTTACGGGATCGGCGCGATCAAAGGCGTGGGCGAAGGTCCGATCGAGGCGATCATCGAAGCGCGTAACAACGGCGGGTATTTCCGCGAGCTGTTCGATCTTTGCGCTCGTACCGACACCAAAAAACTGAACCGTCGCGTGCTGGAAAAACTGATCATGTCCGGCGCGTTTGACAGACTCGGGCCGCATCGCGCCGCGCTGATGAATTCCCTCGGCGACGCGCTGAAAGCGGCGGATCAGCATGCAAAAGCGGAAGCCATTGGTCAGGCGGATATGTTCGGGGTGCTGGCGGAAGAGCCAGAGCAGATCGAACAATCTTATTCCAACTGCCAGCCGTGGCCAGAACAGGTCGTACTGGATGGGGAGCGTGAGACGTTAGGCTTGTACCTGACGGGGCACCCGATCAACCAGTACATCAAAGAAATTGAGCGCTATGTCGGCGGCCACAGGCTTAAAGACATGCATCCGACAGAACGTGGTAAAATCACCACGGCTGCGGGGCTCGTGATTGCCGCAAGGGTTATGGTCACCAAGCGCGGCAATCGTATCGGCATCTGTACGCTGGATGACCGTTCCGGGCGTCTGGAGGTGATGTTGTTCACCGACGCGCTGGATAAATACCAGCAATTGCTGGAAAAAGACCGCATACTTATCGTCAGCGGACAGGTCAGCTTTGATGACTTCAGTGGGGGGCTTAAAATGACCGCCCGCGAAGTGATGGACATTGACGAAGCCCGGGAAAAATATGCTCGCGGGCTTGCTATCTCGCTGACGGACAGGCAAATTGATGACCAGCTTTTAAACCGACTCCGTCAGTCTCTGGAACCCCACCGCTCGGGGACAATTCCAGTACATCTCTACTATCAGAGGGCGGATGCACGCGCGCGGTTGCGCTTTGGTGCAACGTGGCGTGTCTCTCCGAGCGATCGTTTACTGAACGATCTCCGTGGCCTCATTGGTTCGGAGCAGGTGGAACTGGAGTTTGACTAATACAGGAATACTATGAGTCTGAATTTCCTTGATTTCGAACAGCCGATTGCTGAGCTGGAAGCGAAAATCGATTCTCTGACAGCGGTAAGCCGTCAGGATGAAAAACTGGATATTAACATCGACGAAGAAGTGCATCGTCTGCGCGAGAAAAGCGTAGAGCTGACGCGCAAAATCTTTGCCGATCTCGGCGCATGGCAGGTGGCCCAGCTGGCCCGCCATCCACAGCGTCCGTACACCCTGGATTATGTCCGCCTGGCGTTTGACGAATTTGACGAACTGGCAGGCGATCGCGCATACGCTGACGATAAAGCTATCGTTGGCGGTATCGCGCGTCTGGACGGACGCCCGGTGATGATCATTGGTCATCAGAAAGGTCGTGAAACCAAAGAGAAAATCCGTCGTAACTTCGGTATGCCAGCACCAGAAGGCTACCGTAAAGCCCTGCGTCTGATGGAGATGGCTGAGCGTTTCAACATGCCAATCATCACCTTCATCGACACCCCGGGTGCATACCCTGGCGTGGGCGCGGAAGAGCGCGGTCAGTCTGAAGCTATCGCGCGCAACCTGCGCGAGATGTCTCGTCTGAAGGTGCCGGTCATCTGTACCGTTATCGGTGAGGGTGGTTCCGGCGGTGCGCTTGCGATTGGCGTGGGCGATAAAGTGAATATGCTGCAGTACAGCACCTATTCCGTTATCTCTCCGGAAGGCTGCGCGTCCATTCTGTGGAAAAGCGCCGACAAAGCGCCGCTGGCCGCGGAAGCAATGGGCATCATTGCGCCACGCCTGAAAGAGCTTAAGCTGATCGACTCCATCATCCCGGAACCACTGGGTGGTGCACATCGTAAGCCGGAAGTGATGGCAGCGTCCCTGAAAGCGCAGCTGCTGGCTGACCTGGCAGACCTGGACGTGCTGAGCAAAGACGATCTGCTCAACCGTCGTTACCAGCGTCTGATGACCTACGGTTACGCGTAAGCTTCACAATTATCTGAAAAGCCGCACACTGTTGCGGCTTTTTTTATACCTGCGGTTTAGCCGGACTATGCTTAGCTAATGTTTTTTAAGGAGGAAGCCCATGAATATCATTGCCGTTATGGGGCCACACGGCGTCTTTTATAAAGATGAGCCGATTAAGGAGCTGGAGCAAGCCCTGCAGTCGCGCGGGTATCAGCTAATCTGGCCGCACAACAGCGCCGATCTGCTGAAGTTCATCGAGCATAACCCGCGTATCTGCGGCGTGATCTTCGACTGGGACGAATATGATCTTGAACTGTGCAGCGATATCAACAGGCTGAACGAATATCTCCCGCTGTACGCCTTTATTAATACCCACTCAACCATGGACGTCAGCGCCAATGATATGCGTATGGCGCTGTGGTTCTTTGAATATTCACTCGGCGTGGCGGAAGACATTGCGACCCGAATTCAGCAATACACGAATGAATATCTCGATAACATCACTCCGCCGTTTACTCGCGCGCTCTTCACCTACGTGAAGGAGGGCAAATATACCTTCTGTACGCCAGGGCATATGGCAGGGACGGCCTATCAAAAAAGCCCGGTGGGCTGCCTGTTCTATGATTTCTTCGGTGGCAACACCCTGAAAGCGGACGTGTCGATTTCAGTCACCGAACTAGGCTCTCTGCTGGATCACACCGGCCCGCATCTGGAAGCCGAAGAGTATATCGCCCGCACCTTTGGCGCCGAACAGAGCTATATGGTGACCAACGGCACTTCGACCTCGAACAAAATCGTCGGGATGTACGCTGCGCCTGCTGGCAGCACCTTGCTGATTGACCGTAACTGCCATAAATCGCTGGCACACCTGCTGATGATGAGCGACGTCGTACCGCTCTGGCTGTCGCCCACGCGTAACGCGCTCGGTATTCTTGGCGGTATTCCGCGCCGGGAGTTCACCCATGACGCCATTGAACGTAAGGTTGCGGCAATTCCTGGCGCAAGCTGGCCTGTCCATGCGGTGATCACCAACTCCACCTACGACGGTCTGCTGTACAACACGAACTGGATCAAACAGACGCTGGACGTGCCGTCGATCCACTTCGATTCCGCATGGGTGCCATACACTAATTTCCATCCTATTTACGCCGGCAAAAGCGGCATGAGCGGTGAACGCGTGCCGGGTAAAGTGTTCTTCGAAACGCAGTCGACCCATAAAATGCTCGCGGCGTTTTCCCAGGCTTCGCTTATTCACATCAAAGGCGAGTACGACGAAGACACGTTCAACGAAGCCTTTATGATGCATACCACCACCTCACCGAGCTATCCGCTGGTAGCCTCCATAGAAACGGCCGCGGCGATGCTGCGCGGCAATCCGGGCAAACGACTCATCAACCGTTCGGTAGAACGCGCGCTGCATTTCCGCAAAGAGGTTCAGCGACTGAAAGATGAAGCCGACGGCTGGTTCTTTGATATCTGGCAGCCGGAAGAGATTGATGAAGCAGAATGCTGGCCCGTCTCGCCCGGAGAAGACTGGCATGGCTTCCGGGATGCCGATAGCGACCATATGTTCCTCGACCCGGTAAAAGTGACGATCCTGACGCCGGGTATGGATGAGCAGGGCAAGATGAGCGATGAAGGTATTCCGGCCGCGCTGGTCGCGAAATTCCTTGATGAACGTGGCGTAGTGGTGGAGAAAACCGGCCCCTATAACCTGCTGTTCCTGTTCAGTATTGGTATCGATAAAACCCGGGCGATGGGGTTGCTGCGCGGCCTGATGGAGTTTAAGCGCGCCTACGATCTCAACCTGCGGGTGAAAAACATGCTGCCGGATCTCTACGCGGAGGATCCTGACTTCTATCGAAATATGCGCATTCAGGATCTGGCCCAGGGGATCCACAGGCTGATCCGTCAGCACGATCTGCCGCGTCTGATGCTTCAGGCGTTCGATGTCTTACCGGAGATGAAGTTTACCCCGCACAAAGCATGGCAGCGCCAGGTGAAAGGGGAGGTCGAAACCGTTGAGCTGGAAAACCTGGTCGGGCGCGTATCGGCTAACATGATCCTGCCATACCCGCCGGGCGTTCCGCTCCTGATGCCGGGAGAGATGATTACCGAAGAGAGTCGGGCCGTGCTCGATTTCCTGCTGATGCTCTGTTCGGTTGGGCGGCACTATCCCGGTTTTGAGACGGATATCCACGGTGCGAAGCGCGATGAGAACGGCGTTTACTGGGTGCGAGTCCTAAAATAAGGGTGACCGCTTGCCAGGTGCGGGTTTTCGGTTGTAACGTTCAGGCATCATAAAAAGGAGAAGCTATGCTGGGTTTAAAACAGGTTCATCATATTGCGATCATTGCGACCGACTACGCGAAAAGTAAGGCCTTCTACTGCGACATCCTCGGCTTTACGCTCATGAGCGAGGCCTACCGCGAGGAGCGTGACTCCTGGAAGGGCGACCTGGCGTTAAACGGGCAGTATGTGATTGAGCTGTTCTCTTTTCCTTTTCCGCCTGCGCGTCCGTCCCGCCCGGAAGCCTGTGGCCTGCGTCATCTTGCCTTCAGCGTCGATGACCTGGATAGCGCGGTAAAACATCTGGAGGCACACGGCGTGACGTGCGAAGCGATACGCGTCGATCCGTTCACCGACAAGCGTTTTACCTTTTTCAACGACCCGGACGGCCTGCCCCTGGAGCTTTATCAGCAGTAATGGTTGTCCTGTGTGATAATGCCCGCTCAGTTCGGGCATTTTTTATGTGTAATCTCCTATGACCTTACCCGCTATCGCACAAGCCGTTTCACCGTACCGCCAGCTGCTGGTGGGGTTTAGCGGTGGCCTGGATTCTACCGTGTTGCTGCATCGCCTTAAGCTTTGGCGCGCTCGGGAACCTGACGTCCAGCTTCGGGCGATGCATATTCACCACGGATTAAGTCCTCACGCAGAGGCGTGGGTGGCGCACTGCGAAGCCTTATGTGCGGCCTGGGCGATCCCGCTCATCGTTGAGCGAGTGACGCTTGCGGAGGAAGGGCTGGGCATCGAGGCGCAGGCGCGTAAAGCCCGCTATGCCGCGTTTGCCGGGGCATTACGTGCTGGAGAAGCGCTGGTCACGGCTCAGCATCTGGACGATCAGTGTGAAACTTTTCTACTGGCGCTTAAGCGGGGCAGCGGGCCGGCGGGACTTTCTGCCATGCCGGCGCGTTCTGAATTTGCCGGCACAACGTTACTGCGTCCGCTGCTTGGCGAGACGCGTGCCTCACTGGAAGCCTGGGCGCGAGAACATCAGCTGAACTGGATCGAAGATGAGAGTAACCAGGATGACGGCTATGACCGTAACTTCCTGCGCCTGCGCGTCCTCCCGCTTTTGGGCGAGCGCTGGCCGCATTTCGCCGACGCGACGGCAAGAAGCGCCATGCTGTGCGCCGAACAGGAGTTGTTGCTGGATGAGCTGTTGAGCGACGAGCTGGCTGGGCTGATTTCTGCCGACGGGGCGCTGGCGATCGCACCGATGAAAGCGATGAGTCCGGTACGTCGCGCCGCGCTGCTACGACGCTGGCTGGCCTTTCATCGCGCCGCGATGCCGTCAAGGACAATGCTGAGCCGTATCTGGGAAGAAGTCGCTCTGGCGCGGGATGATGCTTCCCCGTGCGTCCACCTGAACGGTTTTGAGGTTAGACGCTATAAGGGGGAGCTCTGGTGGATAAAATCCATGCCCTCGCTGACCGATGTGGTGCTCGACTGGCTTTCTCCTGACGCGCCCCTGATATTGCCCTGTGAGGCAGGACGCGTTTCTCTTCTGTCGTCTGGTCATGTGCGGCTGCCGAAGCCCGGAGAACCTGTCACCGTGCGCTTTAAGGCTGGCGGCATGCTGCATATCGTCGGGCGCAACGGGGGACGGAAGCTGAAGAAAATATGGCAGGAGTGTAACGTGCCGCCGTGGCTACGCGACACCACGCCGCTGCTGTTCTACGGTGAAACGCTTATCGCTGCGGCAGGGGTTTTCATCACGGAAGAGGGGTGGTCAGAAGAGGGTGTCCGTTTTGAGTGGCAAAAAGCGTAACGGGCAGCCAGGCTGCCCGTTAGTGTCATCAGGATTCGCTCACCACGACGGTGCCGATTTGCGGGTGGCTGAAGCTGGCTATTTTGTCCAGACGCAGCTCACGCGTCGCACCGGCGTCTTCCACTATCAGGTATTCCACATTCTTTCGTGAAACCAGATCGCTGGCTTTCGCCTTCAACACTTCGCCATCTTTTAGCTCCAGCGTCAGTAATAAATGATGCTGGCAGGCGAGTTCGAGGTTGTCATAGTCATCACAATTGATGGGTTGATAAGTATCATTCATCGACATAATCGCTCACCAGTAAATTCGCCGCAGCATACGCTGCTTTTTCCCTGACCGACTCTGAAAGGCTCTCATCAGAGGCCACTTCATTAAGCACCTTCAATACACAGCCCAACGCGTCCGGGACATACCCCAGATCTCCGCTGGCGATTTCCGCATACCGTTTGCGAATTAACTCACAATAATTATTCACATCCCCTCCCGCCAGCGCACTGACTTACTGTGAGATATCATTAAGCCTACGAAGATAAACTCGGTTTAGCAAGGTGACTATACCATACTCATTTAAGCAATATCAGAGCCTTGATAGCGGTGTATTTAACACCCTGTAACAGCCTTTTGCCGCGGTTTTCGCTACAATGTGCGCCTGATTCGAATGGAGTTCTCTCATGGCGCTGAAAGCGACAATTTATAAAGCAGTGGTCAATGTGGCCGATCTGGATCGCAACCAGTTCCTCGACGCGTCGCTTACGCTGGCACGCCACCCCTCCGAAACCCAGGAGCGCATGATGCTGCGCCTGTTGGCGTGGATTAAGTATGCCGACGAGCGTCTGCAGTTTACCCGTGGATTAAGCGCAGAAGACGAGCCTGAAGCCTGGCTGCGCAACGATCATCTGGGTATCGATTTGTGGATCGAACTCGGCCTGCCTGACGAGCGCAGAATTAAGAAGGCCTGCACCCAGTCCGCTGAAGTGGCCTTATTCGCGTATAATCAGCGCGCTGCGGAGATCTGGTGGCAGCAAAACAAGAGCAAGTGCGGACAGTTTAAAAATCTCACGGTCTGGTATCTGGACGATGAGCAGCTGGCGCAGTTGAGCGAATTTGCCAGCCGGACCATGGTTTTGCAGGCGACGATTCAGGATGGCGCCATCTGGCTCTCTGATTCTCAGAATAATCTGGAAATTCATTTAACGGCGTGGCAACCCGCGTCATGATCGTCTTGTCCCTAAACGTCAGCATCCCTGACAACGAGCTGGAAATCACCGCCATCCGTGCGCAGGGGGCTGGCGGGCAGCACGTCAACAAGGCGTCGACGGCTATCCATTTGCGTTTTGACATTCGGGCCTCAAGCCTGCCAGAGTATTATAAAGAAAGCCTGCTTGCCGCCAGCCATCACCTGATCACCAGCGACGGCGTGATGGTGATCAAAGCCCAGGAGTACCGCAGCCAGGAGCTCAACCGGGAAGCGGCGATAGCCAGGCTGGTGGCGGTCATCAAAGAGTTAACGACGGTACAAAAAAGCCGCCGGGCAACGCGGCCAACCCGCGCATCGAAAGAGCGTCGGTTGTCCTCGAAGGCCCAAAAATCCACAGTGAAAGCACTACGCGGTAAAGTTCGTCGCCCGACAGAGTGACGAAAGGGAACACACTTTTCATAAGGAATTCATTGTGAAAAAAGTATTATGGTCAGCGCTGGCAGCGAGTACGCTTTTTGCGCTTTTTGGGTGTAACAACCGCTCCGAAACGCAGGTTTTACAACCCACGCAAACGGAAGAATTAAAACCAATGCAGCAGAGCTGGCGCGGCGTATTGCCTTGCGCGGACTGCGAAGGCATTGAAACGTCTCTGTTCCTGCAAAAAGACGGCACCTGGGTGATGAACCAGCGCTATCAGGGCGCAAAAGAGCCTTCTTCTTTTGCAACTTATGGAACATGGGCGCGTACGGCCGAGAAGCTGGTCCTGACGGACACCACCGGTGAGAAAACCTTTTTCCGCGCCAAAGGTGAGGGGATGGAGATGCTTGACCGCGAAGGCAACCCGATTGAATCCCAGTTCAACTACACGCTTGCGCCGGTAAAAGCGGCTCTGCCTGCCACGCCGATGGCAATGCGGGGAATGTACTTCTATATGGCGGATGCGGCGATCTTTACCGACTGCGCAACCGGCAGGAAGGTCAGCGTGGCAAACAATGCGCAGCTTGAACGTGATTACGCTGTGGCACGCGGCAATGACAGCAAGCCGGTATTGCTGACGGTTGACGGTCACTTTACGCTGGAGCCAAACCCGGATAGCGGGGAGATGGTGAAAACGCTGGTGGCAGATAAAGACGCGAAGTTTGTTGCGGGTAAAGACTGTAACAGTAAATAAGCTGACGCTGAGTCATTAAAAAACCCCGCCTGAGCGGGGTTTTTTGTTTAGCCTTTGATGGCTTTCACCAGGTAATCAAGAATGTCGCCGGTCTTGATCATCTGTTTTTCGCCGCTGCGACGGTATTTGTATTCAATCTCATCGCTGTCGAGGTTACGGTCGCCGATGACGACGGTGTGCGGGATACCGATCAGTTCCATATCGGCAAACATCACGCCTGGACGCTCTTTACGGTCATCCATCAGCACTTCGATACCCTGAGCGCGCAGCTCGGCATACAGCTTCTCGGCCAGCTCCTGCACGCGGTAAGACTTGTGCATGTTCATTGGCAGAATGGCCACCTGGAACGGCGCGATATTGTCCGGCCAGACGATGCCGCGTTCGTCGTAGTTCTGCTCAATCGCCGCAGCCACCACGCGCGTCACCCCGATACCGTAGCAACCCATGGTCAGGATCTGGTTACGGCCATCTTCACCCTGAACAGCGGCGTTCAGCGCCCGAGAGTATTTATCGCCCAGCTGGAAGATGTGACCGACTTCGATGCCGCGCTTAATCATCAGGGTACCCTGACCGTCCGGGCTTGGATCGCCTGCAACCACGTTACGGATGTCAGCCACTTCCGGCGTCGCCACGTCGCGATCCCAGTTGATGCCGAAGTAGTGTTTACCGTCGATGTTCGCACCGGCGGAGAAGTCGCTCATCGCGGCTACCGTGCGGTCAATAACAACCGGCACCGGCAGATTGACTGGACCCAGTGAACCTGGACCCGCATTCACCACGGCGCGGATTTCCGCTTCCGTTGCGAAGGTCAGCGGGCTGGCTACCTGCGGCAGCTTCTCGGCTTTCACTTCGTTCAGCTCATGATCGCCACGCACCAGCAGGGCAACCAGCGGATAAGCGCTACCTTCGGTGGATTTCACCAGCAGGGTTTTCACGGTTTTTTCGACTGGCAGATTGAACTGCTCAACCAGCTCGGCAATGGTTTTCGCGTTTGGCGTATCAACCAGCGTCATCTCTTGCGTTGCCGCGCCGCGTGGTTCTTTTGGCGCCAACGCTTCTGCAAATTCGATGTTCGCCGCGTAGTCTGAAGAGTCAGAGAAGATCACATCGTCTTCACCGCTCTGCGCCAGTACCTGGAACTCATGGGATGCGCTACCGCCGATGGAGCCGGTATCAGCCTGCACAGCGCGGAAATCCAGACCCATGCGGGAGAAGATCTTGCTGTATGCCGCGTACATTGCGTCGTAAGTCTCTTGCAGTGATTCCTGAGAGGTATGGAAAGAGTAAGCATCTTTCATCAGGAATTCGCGAGAGCGCATGACGCCGAAACGTGGGCGAACTTCGTCACGGAACTTGGTCTGGATCTGGAAGAAGTTCAGCGGCAGCTGTTTGTAAGAGCTCAGCTCGTTACGAATCAGGTCGGTAATGACTTCTTCATGCGTTGGGCCGAGAACGAAAGGACGCTCGCCGCGATCGACAAAGCGCAGTAGTTCAGGACCATATTGCTCCCAACGGCCGCTCTCCTGCCACAGGTCAGCGGGCTGAACCACAGGCATGGACACCTCGATAGCACCGGCGTTGTTCATCTCTTCACGCACGATGTTTTCGACTTTTTTCAGGACGCGCACGCCGGTCGGCAGCCAGGTGTATAACCCGGAGGCCAGCTTGCGGATCATCCCGGCGCGCAGCATCAGCTGATGGCTGATCACTTCGGCGTCGGCAGGCGTCTCCTTCAGAGTGGAGAGCAGATATTGGCTAGTACGCATGTTGTTACGGTTCCATTTCGACGATTGGAACAGGCTGAAACACCAGCCTGACACAAAAAAAGTGGTTTAGTTTACCAGTGTGGTAAAGATGCCAAAAGAGAGGAGAACAAAATTACCTGGGTTCAAGGGCAAACACTTCAAAACCTGCCCCGGTGACGCGCCAGCGAACGTTGAAATCAAGCAGCCAGACGGCGTACGTTTTTCCTTCTTCCTCTTCTTTACGGTAGGCCGGACGCGGGTCCTGTGCCAGAACTTCAG
Source organism: Enterobacter sp. 01-M-02-SI-ECC (assembly GCF_047530595.1). Classification (NCBI taxonomy): domain Bacteria; kingdom Pseudomonadati; phylum Pseudomonadota; class Gammaproteobacteria; order Enterobacterales; family Enterobacteriaceae; genus Enterobacter; species Enterobacter sp. 01-M-02-SI-ECC. Next base: position 264,869 of record NZ_JBLKCZ010000005.1, read on the forward strand.
TGATGAAATCCCGTACGCGAGGATAGCGTTTCTCCAGCTGACCGAGCTGCGCGGTTATCTCTGACGTAAAATAAACAGGCATGTCCGCCTGCGGCGCGTCCTGAGCATAGCTTGCACGCGCGTCCGGGAGCGCTTCGGCGAAGGGCAAATAGGGTTTGATGTCGATTACCGGCGTGCCGTCTACCAGGTCCAGACTACCTAACTCCAGTATCACCCGATCTTTCTGGCAACGTATGCCTTTCAGTTCAACCAGCGACATGCCAACCGGGTTTGGGCGAAAGGTCGAGCGAGTCGCAAACACGCCCATTCTCGCATTTCCGCCAAGACGAGGAGGACGCACGGTAGGACGCCAGCCGCCTTCCATCGTCTGGTGAAACACGAACACCACCCATAAATGGCTGAAAGCCTCGAGCCCGCGTACTGCATCGGCCTGATTGTAAGGCGCAATCAGGTGTAACTCACCGCTTCCGCTGGTGACCAGACCGGGCTGGCGGGGGACGGCGAACTTCTCTTTATAAGGAGAGTGGATAACGCCTATCTGCTCGAACTGAAATGCACTCATTTCGCCGTGATGTTCAGCGCAGAACCGATGCAAACCGCCTGACGATAGCAGCCCGGCGTGCCGCTGGTGACTTCACAGCTGTGCAGCAGAACCGCGTTGGCTTTCATTTTTGCGGCATTAATCTGCATACGTTTACGCGCTGTCGGAATATTCGGTGGTGAGTCCTGATTGGTCGCCTGACAGGATTCGCCGCTCACTTCGCCCAGTTCACGGAACGGTTTACCGACGAGTTCGTCCGCTTTCGTGATAATACGAACCGGCGCAGGGCGAACCACTTTCGGTTTCGCAGGCTCGGTCTTTGGCGGGGTTGCCGTGCTTTGAACAGGTTCAACGGGAGATCTGCTTAGCATAGAACAGCCGCTCAGCATGAGTGCTAAAAGACAGATCGGTAAAGCACGCATAATATTTCCTCAATGGATAATCAAAACGTCAGATATTGAATCAGTTGACTGCACAAATGACAAGACGGGCATAAGCCCGTCCTGATGATATTACACTGAGGTGAGATTACCAGCCTTTAACAGCGCCGCCGTTAAACACTTTGTTGGCTTCCTGGTAAACTTCGTCTGACTGATAGGCCTGAACGAATTTCTTCACGTTTTCCGCGTCCTTGTTGTCTTCGCGAGTCACGATCAGGTTAACGTACGGGGAGTCTTTATCTTCAACGAAGATACCGTCTTTGGCTGGCGTCAGGCCAATCTGGCTGGCGTACGTGGTGTTGATAACGGCCAGAGCAATCTGCGCATCGTCCAGAGAACGTGGCAGTTGCGGTGCTTCCAGTTCAACGATTTTCAGATTTTTCGGGTTCTCGGTGACGTCCAGAACGGTTGGCAGCAGGCCAACACCGTCTTTCAGTTTGATCAGGCCCACTTTCTGCAGCAGCAGCAGGGAACGACCAAGGTTAGTTGGGTCGTTAGGCACGGCAACCTGAGAGCCCGGCTGCAGTTCGTCCAGTGATTTAATTTTCTTAGAGTAACCGGCAATCGGATAAACGAAGGTGTTACCGACACCCACCAGTTTATAACCGCGATCTTTAATCTGCTGATCCAGGTATGGCTTATGCTGGAAGGCATTCGCGTCGATATCGCCTTTGCTCAGCGCTTCGTTCGGCAGAACGTAATCGTTGAAGGTCACCAGCTCCACGTCCAGGCCATACTTCTCTTTTGCCACTTTCTGAGCAACTTCCGCAACCTGCTGTTCTGCACCTACGATAACGCCCACTTTAATGTGGTTTGGATCCTTTTCGTCCTGACCGCAACCCACCAGTGCCAGAGAGCCGATCAGTGCGCCTACTGCTGCGAAGGTCTTTAATTTAAACGCCATGTTTTATCCTTAACTCGTAGAGTTTGTGTTGTGTGTAACGTTATTTGTGCGTAACAGCCCGGACGATGCGATCGCCAGAGAACTGGATTAAGTAAACCAGAACAACCAGCAATACCAGAACGGTATTCATCACGGTAGCGTTATATCCAATATAGCCGTACTGGTAACCAATCTGACCTAAACCGCCGGCACCAACGGCACCGCCCATCGCGGAATAACCGACCAGGGTGATAAGCGTAATAGTTGCCGCATTCACCAGCCCAGGCAGCGCCTCAGGCAGCAGAACCTTGCGGACGATCTGCATCGGCGTGGCACCCATCGCGCGTGATGCTTCGATCAAACCGGTTGGGATCTCCAGCAGGGCGTTTTCCACCATACGGGCAATAAACGGCGCAGCGCCAACGGTCAGCGGAACTATAGCTGCCTGCAGGCCGATAGACGTTCCGACGATCACGCGGGTAAATGGAATCATCCACACCAGCAGAATAATGAACGGGATAGAACGGAAGATGTTTACCAGCGCTGAGAGCGTACGGTACAGTTTCGCGTTCTCAATGATTTGCCCCGGGCGCGTCACGTACAGCAATACGCCGACCGGCAGGCCAATCACAAAACCAAAGAAGCCAGAGACAAAGGTCATTGCCAGCGTTTCCCAAACGCCGCGAACCAGCAGCCACATCATCGGCTCAGACATAACCCAGTACCTCTACTTTTACATGGTGTTCTTGCAGCCAGGCAATCGCGGCCTGGGTTTCTTCTTGTGTGCCGTGCATTTCTGTCAGCATGATGCCGAACTTCACGCCACCGGCGTAATCCATCTGCGCGCTGATGATGTTGTTGTTCACGTTAAAGCGACGCGCGGTTTCGGAAAGCAGGGGAGCGTCAACGGACTGACCGGTGAACTCCATGCGCAGCATCGGGACGCTGTCTGCTGCGGGTTCGGTTTTCAAACGCCCCAGATAATCTTCCGGAATATCCAGATGTAGCGTGGACTGGATGAACTGCTGTGCCAGAGGCGTCTTCGGATGCGAAAACACTTCACTTACCGTGTCCTGCTCGATCAGTTCACCGTTGCTGATGACCGCCACGCAGTCGCAGATGCGTTTCACCACGTCCATCTCATGCGTAATAAGGAGGATCGTCAGGCCCAGGCGACGGTTAATGTCTTTCAGCAGTTCCAGAATAGAACGCGTGGTTGCCGGATCCAGTGCGCTGGTGGCTTCATCACACAGAAGTACCTTAGGGTTGCTTGCCAGCGCGCGGGCAATGGCCACACGCTGTTTCTGCCCACCGGACAGATTTGCCGGGTAGCTATCATGTTTGTCGCCCAGACCCACGAGGTCTAGCAGCTCGGTAACGCGACGCTTCACTTCTTCTTTCGGCGTGTTATCCAGCTCAAGCGGCAGGGCAACGTTGCCGAACACGGTGCGGGAAGCCAGCAGGTTAAAGTGCTGGAAGATCATGCCAATCTGACGACGCGCTTTGGTGAGTTCTTTCTCTGAGAGGGCGGTAAGTTCCTGGCCGCCAACTTCTACGCTGCCCTGGGTTGGGCGCTCAAGCAGGTTAACACAACGAATCAGCGTGCTTTTACCTGCACCCGATGCGCCAATGACGCCATAAATTTGACCAGCAGGAACATGCAGGCTGACGTTGTTCAGTGCCTGAATGGTTCGGTTCCCCTGCTGGAACACTTTGGTGATATTGGAAAGTTTAATCATTAGATTATTTTTATCGTATGTAAGTTAGCCGTGGCATTTTCTTCTGCCAGATACGGGTGATGACCGTAAACAAAACGGATGTTAAGGCATCCAGACGTCTAAATCAATCCAACTCTGTACGATGAGCACTTTATTGCGCTGCGATTCATGAGATACTAGTCGAACATGCCTTTTTCAGGAGCAAACCGGTGGCAAAATCAGTACCCGCAATTTTTCTCGATCGTGACGGCACTATTAATGTGGATCACGGTTATGTCCATGAGATTGATGAGTTCGAGTTTATCGAGGGCGTAATAGATGCCATGCGCCAGCTGAAAGAGATGGGCTATGCGCTGGTGGTGGTGACGAACCAGTCCGGTATTGCACGCGGTAAATTCACCGAAGCGCAGTTCGAAACGCTGACGGAATGGATGGACTGGTCGCTGGCCGACCGAGGCGTGGATCTCGACGGCATCTACTATTGTCCGCACCACCCGCAGGGAACGGTAGAAGCGTATCGCCAGACCTGTGACTGCCGTAAGCCGCATCCGGGGATGTTCATCTCTGCACAGGAGTTCCTGCACATTGATATGTCTGCTTCTTATATGGTGGGCGATAAACTGGAAGATATGCAGGCAGCAGCGGCAGCGGGTGTAGGAACCAAAATATTAGTACGCACCGGCAAGCCAGTGACGCCAGAAGCAGAAAATGCAGCGGATTGGGTAATTAATAGCCTGGCCGACCTGCCAAAAGAGATTAAAAAGCACCAAAAATAGCCTTTTTGGTGAAAAGGTGAGCGGTTGAAATAAAAATGCATTTTTCCGCTTGTCATTCCTCGGCGGCCCCCTATAATGCGCCTCCATCGACACGGCGGATGTGAATCACTTCACACAACAAGCGGTTCGGTTGAAGAGAAAAAATCCTGAAATAACGGGTTGACTCTGAAAGAGGAAAGCGTAATATACGCCACCTCGCAACGGTGAGCGAAAGCCGCGTTGCACTGCTCTTTAACAATTTATCAGACAATCTGTGTGGGCACTCAAAGTGACATGGATTCTTAATGTCTTCGGACAATAAATGAATACCAAGTCTCTGAGTGAACATACGTAATTCATTACGAAGTTTAATTCACGAGCATCAAACTTAAATTGAAGAGTTTGATCATGGCTCAGAT
>NZ_JBLKCZ010000060.1:0-3977 GCF_047530595.1 Enterobacter sp. 01-M-02-SI-ECC
GTCACGCTGAAAATGCCGGCCTTTGAATGGGTTCATGTGCAGCTCCATCAGCAAAAGGGGATGATAAGTTTATCACCACCGACTATTTGCAACAGTGCCGGCCGAATGTCTGCAGCTCGGTGAATCGGACTTTACGCATGGAGATCTCCTCAGAGGACATAATTAGTATGTCGGAGGATCTCTAAAAGTGAATGGTTCGTTTTGCAGGGATACTTACATGGGGAAACAAGATGAAACTTGAATATATACAGATAAATTAGTGGTCTGGGCGTTCTCGTCAGAAGCAAACAGCCTGCTTGCAAAAACAAGCGCTGGCAATGGCTTGGCAGGGCCGAGGTTGCCCGGGAGGTATAATTTTCCATTCGGACCAGGGAACCCAATATTGCAGCCTGCCGTACCGGATTCTGGCCGCTCAATATGGAATGATGCTCAGCATGAGCCGCAGCGGGAACTGCTGGGATAATGCTTTGCAGAATGACTGTTCCGCAGTCTGAAATCGGAGTGGATACCACGGGGTGGTTATCGGGACAGGACTGAAGCTGCTGGCGATATTGTTCAGTATCAAGGGGTGAGTCCCGAGAGGCGAGACAAGTCAAGGGCGCAGGCTGCGATGCGCAGCACGACATAGCCGGTATTTCCCTGCGGTGCCCCACAAGTATCAATGAAAGCCTCCAACGCGAGCCATTCGCGAGAGCCTTGAGTCCACGCTAAATCTATCTTATCTGCGCAGGGCAGAATGTGAAGACGGCCGCCCTGGCTCTTGCCCGCCAGGCGCACGAGGCGGTGGAAAGGGGGAGGGGATGTTGTCTATATGGCTCTGCTGTAGTGAGCGGGTTGCGCTCCGACAGCGGTCCTGATCAATCGTCACCCTTTCTCGGCCCTTGAATGTTCCTCGCAACGAGCCTCCTTTTCGCCAATCCATCGACAATCACCGCGAGCCCCAGCTCGAACACTGCGTCCGGACCGGCTTCGTCGAAGGTGTCTATCACGGCCCGCAACAACGGAGCCTGTTCAATGGTGCCGCCGCGCTCACCGGCATCGCTGTCGCCGGCCTGCTCCTCAAGCACGGCCCCAACAGTGAAGTAGCTGATTGTCATCAGCGCATTGACGGCGTCCCAAGCCGAAAAACCCGCCTCGCAGAGGAAGCGAAGCTGCGCGTCGACCACTTCCATCTGCGGTGCGCCCGGTCTCGTGCCAGCATGGATACGCGCGCCATCGCGATAAGCGAGCAGCGCCTGCCTGAAGCTGCGGGCATTCCCGATCAGAAATGAGCGCCAGTCGTCGTCGACTCTCGGCACCGAATGCGTATGATTCTCCGCCAGCATGGCTTCGGCCAGTGCGTCGAGCAGCGCCCGTTTGTTCCTGAAGTGCCAGTATAACGCCGGCTGCTGAACCCCCAACCGTTTAGCCAGTTTGCGTGTCGTCAGAGCCTCTACGCCGACCTCATTCAACAGGTCCAGGGCGACACGGATAACTGTATTAGGCTGCAACTTTATCATGCTTGACACTTTATCACTGATAAACATAATATGTCCACCAACTTATCAGTGATAAAGGATCCGTGAGTTCTATCGGACCAGCGGAGGCTGGTCCGGAGGCCAGCGGAGGCTGGTCCGGAGGCCAGACGTGAAACCCAACAGACCCCTGATCGTAATACTGTGCACTGTCGCGCTCGACGCTGTCGGCATCGGCCTGATTATGCCGGTGCTGCCGGGCCTCCTGCGAGATCTGGTTCACTCGAACGACGTCACCGCCCACTATGGCATTTTGCTGGCGCTGTATGCGTTGATGCAATTTGCCTGCGCGCCTGTGCTGGGTGCGCTATCGGATCGTTTCGGCCGGCGGCCGGTCTTGCTCGTCTCGCTGTCCGGCGCCGCTATCGACTACGCCATCATGGCGACGGCGCCTTTCCTTTGGGTTCTCTATATCGGGCGCATCGTGGCCGGCATCACCGGGGCGACTGGTGCGGTAGCCGGCGCCTATATTGCCGATATCACAGATGGGGATGAGCGCGCGCGGTACTTCGGCTTCATGAGCGCCTGTTTCGGGTTCGGGATGGTCGCGGGACCTGTGCTCGGTGGGCTGATGAGCAGTTTCTCCCCCCATGCTCCGTTCTTCGCCGCAGCAGCCTTGAATGGCCTCAATTTCCTGATGGGCATTTTCCTTTTGCCGGAGTCGCACAAAGGCGAACGTCGACCATTACGCCGGGAGGCTCTCAACCCGCTCGCTTCGTTCCGGTGGGTCCGGGGCATGACCGTCATCGCCGCCCTGATGGCTGTCTTCTTCATCATGCAACTCGTCGGACAGGCGCCGGCCACGCTTTGGGTCATCTTCGGCGAGGATCGCTTTCATTGGGACACGAGCTTGATCGGCATTTCGCTTGCCGCATTTGGTATTCTACATTCACTCGCCCAGGCAATGATCACCGGCCCTGTAACCACCAGGCTCGGCGAAAGGCGGGCACTCATGCTCGGAATGATTGCCGACGGCGCAGGCTACATCCTGCTTGCCTTGGCGACAAGGGGATGGATGGCGTTCCCGATTATGGTCCTGCTTGCTTCGGGTGGCATCGGAATGCCGGCGCTGCAAGCAGTGTTGTCCAGGCAGGTAGATGAGGAACGTCAGGGGCAGCTTCAAGGATCTCTTGCGGCGCTCACCAGCCTGACCTCGATCGTCGGGCCCCTCCTCTTCACGGCGATCTATGCGGCCTCTATAACAACGTGGAACGGGTGGGCATGGATTGCAGGTGCCGCCCTCTACTTGCTCTGCCTGCCGGCGCTGCGTCGCGGGTTTTGGAGCGGCGTAGGGCAACGAGCCGATCGCTGATCGTGGGAACGATAGGCCTATGCCATGCGGGTCAAGGCGACTTCCGGCTACCCGTCTTTCAATCACAACAAGTACAGCAATATTAGGACTGCTTTTCGCTCACAGCGGACCTCTAACCCAGCCATCTTGTCCGCTTCGTTCTAAGAACAGACATCCCTCACTTCAGAATGTGTAGTCAACGGGGGACAGGACAATACGAATGTTCCACTAAAAAATACAGATGAGATAATTATTTACACCAAATTTTGGAGATTTATCGTTGTATCAGGTATTAAAAGTACAATTTAAATCTATTATATCTCGCAATAAGCCTGACATGTAGGTTTCTACAAATTCTCTAATTACGTTATTGACATATGAGCATTTGAAGGCGTAACCTTCAATCACTGTATGTAGATGTGTCTTCCCCTGTTGAGGTGGCTGATACAGCATTTCTACTTGCCATTAAACCAGTCTTTCATGTAATCCTATGTAAAATAGTCTGGTTAATTTATTTTACATACGGGTATCAGTGATGAATGAACTCAGTATTGTTAGTGGTAAATTGCAACTGTTGTCGATCATAGGTGACCCGATCGCTCAGGTCAGCGCTCCACTCATGATAAATGCCGCCATCCTTGAAAAACAAATCCCCGACACTTTGATGGTCCCTCTCCATATAAACTCTGTAGGTCTGCAAACCGCTGTCAATGGTCTGAAATGTATTCAGAATTTTCGTGGTGCCATTATAACGATGCCTCACAAACAACATGCGCTTTCATTAATTGATTCAGCCAGTGAATCTGCTATGGCAATCGGAGGATGCAACGTCATCAGGAGGAATGCTCAGGGCCAACTACATGGGGATATGCTCGATGGTGAAGGTTTCGTATCGAGCCTTTTGAAAAGAGGCTTCGATGTGACAGGTAAAAGAGTCTATCTAGCTGGAACAGGCGGTGCTGGCTCAGCTATTGCTTATGCTATGGCCGCCAAACAGGTTGGAGAATTAATTGGCACTGTTGCAAATAGTCGGTGGTGATAAACTTATCATCCCCTTTTGCTGATGGAGCTGTACATGAACCCATTCAAAGGCCGGCATTTTCAGCGTGACATCATTCTGTGGGCCGTACGCTGGTACTGCAAATACGGCATCAGTTACCGTGAGCTGCAGG
>NZ_JBLKCZ010000061.1:0-2639 GCF_047530595.1 Enterobacter sp. 01-M-02-SI-ECC
CGCCGAAACAGCTTCGGCGTTGTAAGGTTAAGCCTCACGGTTCATTAGTATCGGTTAGCTCAACGCATCGCTGCGCTTACACACCCGACCTATCAACGTCGTCGTCTTCAACGTTCCTTCAGGACCCTTAAAGGGTCAGGGAGAACTCATCTCGGGGCAAGTTTCGTGCTTAGATGCTTTCAGCACTTATCTTTTCCGCATTTAGCTACCGGGCAGTGCCATTGGCATGACAACCCGAACACCAGTGATGCGTCCACTCCGGTCCTCTCGTACTAGGAGCAGCCCCCCTCAATTCTCCAGCGCCCACGGCAGATAGGGACCGAACTGTCTCACGACGTTCTAAACCCAGCTCGCGTACCACTTTAAATGGCGAACAGCCATACCCTTGGGACCTACTTCAGCCCCAGGATGTGATGAGCCGACATCGAGGTGCCAAACACCGCCGTCGATATGAACTCTTGGGCGGTATCAGCCTGTTATCCCCGGAGTACCTTTTATCCGTTGAGCGATGGCCCTTCCATTCAGAACCACCGGATCACTATGACCTGCTTTCGCACCTGCTCGAGCCGTCACTCTCGCAGTCAAGCTAGCTTATGCCATTGCACTAACCTCCTGATGTCCGACCAGGATTAGCTAACCTTCGTGCTCCTCCGTTACTCTTTGGGAGGAGACCGCCCCAGTCAAACTACCCACCAGACACTGTCCGCAACCCGGATTACGGGTCTACGTTAGAACACCAGCCATTAAAGGGTGGTATTTCAAGGACGGCTCCACGCAGACTGGCGTCCACGCTTCAAAGCCTCCCACCTATCCTACACATCAAGGACCAGTGTTCAGTGTCAAGCTATAGTAAAGGTTCACGGGGTCTTTCCGTCTTGCCGCGGGTACACTGCATCTTCACAGCGAGTTCAATTTCACTGAGTCTCGGGTGGAGACAGCCTGGCCATCATTACGCCATTCGTGCAGGTCGGAACTTACCCGACAAGGAATTTCGCTACCTTAGGACCGTTATAGTTACGGCCGCCGTTTACCGGGGCTTCGATCAAGAGCTTCGCGTTGCCGCTAACCCCATCAATTAACCTTCCGGCACCGGGCAGGCGTCACACCGTATACGTCCACTTTCGTGTTTGCACAGTGCTGTGTTTTTAATAAACAGTTGCAGCCAGCTGGTATCTTCGACTGATTTCAGCTCCACCCGCAGGGGCTTCACCTACATATCAGCGTGCCTTCTCCCGAAGTTACGGCACCATTTTGCCTAGTTCCTTCACCCGAGTTCTCTCAAGCGCCTTGGTATTCTCTACCTGACCACCTGTGTCGGTTTGGGGTACGATTTCGTGTTACCTGATGCTTAGAGGCTTTTCCTGGAAGCAGGGCATTTGTTACTTCAGCACCGTAGTGCCTCGTCATCACACCTCAGCGTTAAAAGGTACCGGATTTACCTGGAACCTCCGCCTACATGCTTAAACCGGGACAACCGTCGCCCGGCTAACATAGCCTTCTCCGTCCCCCCTTCGCAGTAACACCAAGTACAGGAATATTAACCTGTTTCCCATCGACTACGCCTTTCGGCCTCGCCTTAGGGGTCGACTCACCCTGCCCCGATTAACGTTGGACAGGAACCCTTGGTCTTCCGGCGAGCGGGCTTTTCACCCGCTTTATCGTTACTTATGTCAGCATTCGCACTTCTGATACCTCCAGCATGCCTCACAGCACACCTTCAACGGCTTACAGAACGCTCCCCTACCCAACAACGCATACGCGTCGCTGCCGCAGCTTCGGTGCATGGTTTAGCCCCGTTACATCTTCCGCGCAGGCCGACTCGACCAGTGAGCTATTACGCTTTCTTTAAATGATGGCTGCTTCTAAGCCAACATCCTGGCTGTCTGTGCCTTCCCACATCGTTTCCCACTTAACCATGACTTTGGGACCTTAGCTGGCGGTCTGGGTTGTTTCCCTCTTCACGACGGACGTTAGCACCCGCCGTGTGTCTCCCGTGATAACATTCTTCGGTATTCGTAGTTTGCATCGGGTTGGTAAGCCGGGATGGCCCCCTAGCCGAAACAGTGCTCTACCCCCGAAGATGAGTTCACGAGGCGCTACCTAAATAGCTTTCGGGGAGAACCAGCTATCTCCCGGTTTGATTGGCCTTTCACCCCCAGCCACAAGTCATCCGCTAATTTTTCAACATTAGTCGGTTCGGTCCTCCAGTTAGTGTTACCCAACCTTCAACCTGCCCATGGCTAGATCACCGGGTTTCGGGTCTATACCCTGCAACTTAACGCCCAGTTAAGACTCGGTTTCCCTTCGGCTCCCCTATACGGTTAACCTTGCTACAGAATATAAGTCGCTGACCCATTATACAAAAGGTACGCAGTCACACCACGAAGGTGCTCCCACTGCTTGTACGTACACGGTTTCAGGTTCTTTTTCACTCCCCTCGCCGGGGTTCTTTTCGCCTTTCCCTCACGGTACTGGTTCACTATCGGTCAGTCAGGAGTATTTAGCCTTGGAGGATGGTCCCCCCATATTCAGACAGGATACCACGTGTCCCGCCCTACTCTTCGAGTTCACAGCCTGTGTGCTTTCGTGTACGGGACTGTCACCCTGTACCGTGCGACTTTCCAGACGCTTCCACTAAC
>NZ_JBLKCZ010000062.1:0-3835 GCF_047530595.1 Enterobacter sp. 01-M-02-SI-ECC
AATAGGGATCTCGAAAAAAGTAATACCCCTCTGGAGGCCACAGACGGCGGGGCCTCCAGAGCACTTTGTCGTTTTTGGACGGAAAATCCCTAGAACCCCTTATCGACGCCTCACCCTACGCAAAAAAGTACACATCCGGCGTCCTGTCCTTTGCCGAAAAGGATTTACCGCCCGGGCAGCGCGAAAAGCTGATGGCGAGCTTTGAACGGGTTCTGATGCCCGGACTCGACAAAGACCAGTACAGCGTGCTGTGGGTTGAGCACCAGGATAAGGGGCGGCTGGAGCTGAACTTCCTGATCCCGAACACGGAGCTGCTGACTGGCAAGCGTCTCCAGCCGTATTACGACCGCGCCGACCGTCCGCGCATTGATGCCTGGCAGACCATCGTGAACGGCAGGCTGGGGCTGCATGACCCGAACGCGCCTGAAAACCGGCGGGCGCTGGTCACGCCGTCCGCGCTGCCGGAAACGAAGCAGGAAGCCGCTCAGGCAATTACACGGGGTTTACTGGCCTTGGCCTCGTCCGGGGAGCTGAAAACCCGCCAGGACGTCACTGAGGCGCTGGAAAGCGCAGGTTTTGAGGTGGTACGCACCACAAAAAGCAGCATCAGCATTGCCGACCCGGACGGGGGGCGAAACATCCGACTGAAGGGAGCCATCTATGAACAGTCTTTTAACGCTGGCGAAGGACTTAGAGCAGAAATCGAAAGCGCAGCAGCAGACTACCGGCGAGATGCTGAAAGCCGCATTCAGCGAGCACGAGAAGTCTGTCAGAGCGGAACTGAGCGAAAGCGAGAAGAGAATCAGCGCCGCCATCCTCGACCACGACCGGAAGCTGTCCTCAGCCATGAGCCAGCGTACGAAAGGGATGCTGCGCATGGTCAGCCAGACGTGGCTGACCATCGTCCTGGTCTCCGTGCTGCTGATCGCCTCGAACGCGGCCATTCTGTGGTGGCAGAGTCAGCAGATACTCGACAATTACGTGAGCATCCGGGAGCAGAAGAGCACGCAGGCGATGCTGTCCGAGCGGAACAGCGGCGTGCAGCTCTCGACCTGCGGCGAGCAGAGACGCCGCTGCGTGAGGGTGAACCCGGAAGCGGGACGGTTCGGAGAGGATTCGAGCTGGATGATACTGGCGGGGAAATAGCACATGACAGAGCTGGAAAAACAGTTGCTGAGCGCATTAGAGCAGCTACAGCAGGACTACTCGAAAAGGCTGGACGAGTGGGAGAGCGCCTTCGCGGAATGGCGGACGATGTCTGGTCTTATGCAACGGGAGAACGCGGCGCTGAGCGAGCGCGTCACGGGCTTGAGCAGGCAGGTGCAGAGTTTGAGCGATCAGCTGCGCCGGTTGTCGAGCGGCTGAATGCCGTCGAGCTGCAGCAGGTGCGGGAGGCGCGGCATCAGAAAGCGCTGGAGCTCGAACGATCACAGCGACAGCGGGTATATCACGGTCCGTCCCTTTGATTCATTTCAGCATAATTCCTGCTGAAATCCTCTCTGCCTGTGTAGTAGATATGTTCTGGTGAAGCTTCGATTATACTATTGATAAATAGCATTTAGATTATAATTTAAGTGCATTCATTATGTTATCTTTAAGAGATTTTTATTATTGGCGTGAACAAGGAATATACACATGCTGTCACTTATTATTATTTTTGTTTTTCTTATCAGTGTATTGTATGCGCATTCTCGCGGTAAAATAAAACAAAAGTTTTCCAGGCAGTTATTTGATCATTCAACATTTATGGCTCCGATAAATATGTTTATGACAGGCTTTTCGAAGCTGCCGTCAAAGCAGGCATGGTTTCCCCCAGAAACATTTCCTGAACTTCAACCATTAATTGATAACTGGCAGGTTATAAGAGACGAAGCTGTTAATTTGCAAGGGCACATTAAATCATCTGAAAAAAATAATGATGCAGGATTTAATACATTTTTTAAGCGCGGTTGGAAGCGCTTTTACCTCAAGTGGTATGGAGATGCTCATCCATCAGCGGAGCGGCTTTGCCCAGTAACAACCCAACTGGTTAGCTCTATTCCCTGTATTAAAGCAGCGATGTTTGCTGAATTGCCTTCAGGAAGCCATTTAGGAAAGCATCGTGACCCTTATGCCGGTTCAGTTCGTTATCATTTAGGATTATCAACACCAAATGATGAACGGTGTTTTATTGAAGTTGATGGTGTACGCCGCAGTTGGCATGATGGTGAAGTGATAATTTTTGACGAAACTTTTGTTCACTGGGCTCAGAATGATACCGAGCAGACACGTATTATTTTGTTCTGTGATATAGAAAGGCCGATGAAGTGGCGGTGGTCACAAAAAATAAATAGGTGGATAGGTGGGGTGCTAATGTCAGCGGCAGCATCACCCAACGATAATAATGACAGGACTGGTGCTATAAATCATTTATTTAAATATGTTAATGCTATTCGTGATGCAGGTCAGAAGCTAAAAAAAAGGAATCGAAAACTATATTATTTGATTAAAAATGGAGTTATTTCTTTGATTTTTGTTTGGCTTGCTGTCTCAGTGTTTAGATGGCTGTGATTTGTTTTTTTCTATTGAGTCATACATAAATTTGGGTCTTCTATGCTCAATGTATGGTTATAGATAAAAATCGCCTGCTAAAAAATTCTATTGAAATCTTTTTAGTAAGAAAGGCCCGAATCTGACGCTCAGCGGGCCTTTCGTGAAGAAGTGCGGCAGTAGACAGATTTCATCTGATCACGTTCATGTGCTGCTGTGCAATTAAGCGTTTCTTTCGGAGCTTTCACGGTATTTCCTTCACGAAACCGGCCGCCATTCACTCTTGTGCATAGCCATGCAGCCGCGCAGAAATTATCAGGGGCGTTTTTCAGGGTTTGGGCCGGGGAAAGGTGCCGGAAACGGCCCTCAGGCCGCAGAAACGCGCTGAGGGGCTCTCAGGGGGTGCGGCCAAGAAGCGTTATGGTAAATACATATTATGGTTATTTATTAGGAGTAACTCTGGGAGAGTGGGCTATGGGATCAGATGTTCAATGGCAGATAGATAATGGTTATTTGGCGCAAGTTATGGGGGATTTTTCGACAGAGTCGCCTAGCTTTGAAACGCCAATGTTTGGGCGATATTTTGATACCTTTCAAGCTGCTATACATGTTGCAAAAGCTTTCCCAGGGAGTACGTTGCAGCCATCAGAGTACGAAGATAAAACTGGGATGCTAATACGTCATTATTATGTGGATTGTCATCCGTATTATGATCGACTCCCTCCTGAAAAAAGCGATAATTTTCAGTATGATGAGTACCCTTCTGCTATTCATGTGGCTGCGTGTATTGATCAAGCTAGCAAAGAACTCGACGAACTATTGTTTGGTGGTGGATATGGGGAAAATGGTGAGGGGCATGCAAGCCCGATAATTTTATATTAGTGTTAGGGGCGGAGGGATATTATCCAATTTGTAAAATGATCTTCTTGAGATCGTTTTGCTCTGCGCGTAATCTCTTGCTCTGAAAACGAAAAAACCACCTGGGGAGGTGGTTTTTCGAAGGTTCAGTAAGTTGGGGAACTTCTGAACCGTGGTAACAGTCTTGTGCGAGACGTGTCACCAAATCTGTCCTTCCAGTGTAGCCGTAGTCCGGCCACCACTTCAAGAACTCTCGATACATCTCTCGCACATCCTGCTTACCAGTGGCTACCGCCAATGGCGATTTTGTCGTGTCTTTCCGGGTTGGACTCAAGTTGATAGTTACCGGAATGGGGTTCTAGGGATTTTCCGTCCAAAAACGACAAAGTGCTCTGGAGGCCGCGCCGTCCGTGGCCTCCAGAGGGGTATTACTTTTCGCTGACGGGTA
>NZ_JBLKCZ010000063.1:0-3798 GCF_047530595.1 Enterobacter sp. 01-M-02-SI-ECC
CATTTAAATGGAGAGCCGGATGCGCTGAAAGGTGCACGTCCGGTTCGGGGAGGAGAGGCAGGGAAATAGTCCGACTACGCCCTGCCTCTTACTCTACTCCGCACCTGGCAGGGCTGGCTGTATCTGGCGGTGGTTATCGATCTCTTCGCCCGTAATGTGGTCGGCTGGTCGATGAAACCCACTCTCTCACGCGAACTGGCGCTCGACGCGCTGATGATGGCGGTCTGGCGCCGAAAACCAGACAGCGAGGTTATCGTACATAGCGATCAGGGCAGCCAGTACGGCAGTGACGACTGGCAGCGCTTCTACCGGGCCAATAACCTGGCGCCGAGCATGAGCCGGCGTGGCAACTGCTGGGATAATGCGGTGGCCGAATCGTTCTTCAGTTCGCTGAAAAAAGAACGGATCAGAAAACGCATATATAAAACCAGGGATCTGGCCCGGGCGGATCTTCGATTACATTGAAGTCTTCTATAACCGGTCCCGGCGCCACAGCCACCTCGGCGGCGTCAGTCCGGAGGCCTTCGAACAGGCCTCGTCGTGAGGACAGGATTTGTCTACAGGCGTGGGGTCAGTCCAAACTATAGGGCAGGATCGTCTACCGGGGCGGGGTCAGTCCATCAACGGCTCGGAAGTGTCTAGATTATCCGTGGCTATTCACCGGGGCAAACAGGCCGATCAGGAACGACATAAGAAAGTTCTGTATTACCGACAGGTCAAGAAACTGAGCATAAGAGAAACTGCTGAAGCCACCAGTTACAGTACATCTCAGGTCTGCAGGGTTCAGGCCCTGTTCAGGCCTGAAAATTAAGCACATTTTCTGAGGCTGGAAATCAACTCATGCTGACAGCCTGAGCCTGTTGGCATGGTAAGCAATGTGCTCACCAATAAAGCTGGAAATGAAATAATAGCTGTGGTCGTATCCAGTATGATATCGGAACGACGCATTGAGGTTCATCTCATTGCATACTCTCTCAAGGATTTTGGTGCGCAGTTGCTCTTCATAAAAGGCGTCACTCAGCCCCTGATCAATGAAGATTTCTGGTAATTTTTCACCCTGTAAAATGAGGCTGACTGGATCGTAGGCTTCCCACGTTTTTCTGTTTTCACCCAGGTAAGCGCTAAATGCCTGTTGCCCCCATGGCACCTGAGAAGGCGATACTATCGGGGAAAATGCTGATACGCTCACATATTCACCAGGATTTCGCAGAGCCAGCACCAGAGCACCCAGCCCTCCCATAGAATGACCGGATATAGATTTTCTTGCCGTTGCAGGAAAATGATTCATGACGACATCCGGAAGCTCTCTGAGAATATAGTCATACATCCTGTAATGAACATTCCACGGCTGTTCCGTCGCGTTCAGATAAAAACCGGCCCCCTGGCCAAGATCGTAACTGTCGGCATCCGGGACATTATTACCCCGGGGACTGGTATCCGGGACAACAACGATGACGTTATGCCGGGCTGCATAATGCTGCATACCTGATTTGGTGATGAAATTCTGCTCAGTACAGGTCAGGCCCGACAACCAGTATAGTACCGGCAGTTTTTCTGTTACTGCTTTGGGAGGAAGATACACACCGAAATTCATTTCACAATTAAGGGATTGTGAATAATGCCGGTACACGTTTTGCCAGCCGCCAGAGCTGGCATGCTGCTCAATGAGTTCCATCAGCCGTTATCTCATGGTTATTTCCCCTGACCGAAGCCAGGGGAAGTATCTTTAAATCCGGACGTCAGATAAACGTATACGCCGTGATTTTGTTACCCGCCGGATCCCGCAGGTAGGCAGCATAGGCCCCGGGAAGGTGACCACGCGGGCCAGGTTGACCTTCATCAGCTCCACCGGCGGCAAGGCCGGCAGCATGGAAAGCATCAACCTCTTCCGGGGTGGCAGCAGCGAAGCCGACAGTCACCCCGTTAGCGGAAGGTGCTTCACCGTTGCCCGGACGGGCAATGATAAATGCCGGCTTTTCGCGGCCATAGAGTACCCAGCCGTTGCCAAACGGGCCGAGGTTATTGATACCAAGCGTGCCCAGGACGACATCGTAAAATGCGGAGGATTTCTCGACATCGGCTGCGCCAATGAACACATGAGAAAAGATGCCGTCACCAGAAATTACCGGAGTTGTCATTTTCCACTTCCTTCAGTTTGAGTTGATTAAAATTCTGATGGGATCAGTAATGAATCACTGTCCGGATAGATTTGCCTTCATGCATAAGCTCGAAGGCGTCATTGATTTCATCCAGTGTCATCGTATGGGTTACAAATGGCTCAAGGTCAATATCCCCCTTCATGGCATCCTCGACCATACCGGGGAGCTGAGTGCGGCCTTTTACTCCGCCAAACGCGGAACCTTTCCATACGCGCCCGGTGACCAGCTGGAAAGGACGGGTGGAAATCTCCTGTCCGGCCCCTGCGACACCAATGACAACGGACTGCCCCCACCCACGGTGAGCACTTTCCAGCGCTGCACGCATGACGTTAACGTTACCGATACATTCAAAGGTATGGTCAATACCCCACTTGTTGATATCCAGCAGAACATCTTTAATCGGTTTGTCATAATCATTCGGGTTAATGCAGTCAGTGGCCCCGAACTGACGGGCCAGGTCAAATTTTGTCGGATTAGTATCGATAGCGATAATACGTCCCGCTTTTGCCTGACGGGCCCCCTGTACCGCAGCCAGACCAATTGCCCCCAGACCAAAAATGGCAACTGAATCGCCCGGCTGCACTTTAGCCGTGTTATGGACGGCGCCAATACCGGTAGTCACGCCACAACCCAACAGGCAGACGTGTTCATGGTTCGCCTCCGGGTTAATTTTTGCCAGAGAAACCTCGGCCACAACGGTGTATTCACTGAATGTGGAACATCCCATGTAGTGGTAAAGAGGCTGACCGTTGTATGAAAAGCGAGTGGTCCCGTCAGGCATCAGTCCTTTGCCCTGAGTCTCGCGAACCGATACACAGAGGTTCGTTTTACCGGACTGGCAGAATTCACACTCCCCGCATTCAGCGGTGTAGAGCGGAATAACATGGTCACCCGGCTTCACACTGGTGACGCCTTCACCAACTTCAACGACGATACCGGCTCCCTCGTGGCCGAGAACCACCGGGAAAACGCCCTCAGGGTCATTCCCTGAGAGGGTAAAGGCATCGGTATGGCAGACACCTGTGTGGGTGTTTTTAATCAGCACCTCGCCTTTTTTAGGCGGAGCAACATCAATTTCAACAATCTCCAGGGGCTTCCCTGGTGCAAATGCAACAGCGGCACGTGATTTCATACGTAATATATCCTCAATGTAATAATGGCCTCACCTATTTAAGATAGGCACGAACCAGCTCAATCGTATCGTCAACTGATTTACTGACTTCATGACTGTAGCTGTCATTCTGGTCAAAGGTTTCCCGTATGTGGCTCTCCAGCACCTCTGCCATCAGTCCGTTAGCGGCGCCCCGGACGGCGGCGATTTGCTGGAGAACGGAACGGCATTCAGCGCCACTTTCAAGTGCTCTTTCCAGAGCATCAATCTGACCCCGGATACGGCGAACCCGGGTTAGGACCTTTTTTTTCTCTTCAGGAGTACTGGGCATTGCTTACCTCACTGCTCTGTATTTCTTATACTATAGGGGAGTATTACATTAAGATCAACACATACCCCACTATAGTATAATAAATATATCAGAGCACCGGTAATGACTCCAACTTACTGATAGTGTTTTATGTTCAGATAATGCCCGATGACTTTGTCATGCAGCTCCACCGATTTTGAGAACGACAGTGACTTCCT
>NZ_JBLKCZ010000064.1:0-3665 GCF_047530595.1 Enterobacter sp. 01-M-02-SI-ECC
GGGGTCGGTTCCGGCTGAGGGCGAAATGACACCCTAAGCGTTAGCTCTGTGTCGTTGCACGATGTCAGCGACGGTATTCTTGCTGATACCGAGCTCGCGTGCGATCCAGCGATAGCTGCGTCCCTCGGCCCTCATCGCAACCACCTTAGGCAAAAGTCGGTCTGATTTTGGTCGCACTCCGGCCTGACGACCAAGCCTCTTACCACGTGCCTTCGCAACAGCAAGGCCTGACTTGACCCGCTCGCTGATGAGATCCCGCTCAAACTCCGCAATGCCGGAAAGAAACGTCGCCAGCATTCGTCCATACGGCGACGAAAGATCGAACGCCATTCCATTCATGGCTATCACGGAAACCTTCCAGTTCTCCAGTTCACGTAGCGTATTGAGCAGATCGAGCGTCGAGCGCCCCCACCGGGAAAGCTCAGTGACCAGGATTGCATCAATTTGTCTGGACTGGGCAAGCGCCAGGACTTTCTTTCGCTCGGCCCGGTCGAGTTTAGTTCCTGAACCTGTTTCCTTAAATATTCCCACCACGTCGTAGCCGGCACGGCCGGCGAAGGCTCGCAGATCAAATTCCTGGCGTTCACAAGACTGATCCGCTGTTGAAACCCGGCAGTAAATGGCGGCACGATGTCCCAATTGAACCCTCCTGGATTTTTGTATCGGAACGCCCTGATTTATATGGGCTGGCTGTTGTCCAAAACAGACTATACTTCAAAAGGGACGAATTTGTATGTCACGACGCCATATTTTCACCGAACGGCAGCGAGCAGCGCTGTTCGATCTGCCCACGGACGAACTGTCGCTACTGAAGTTCTACACGCTGGGCGATGATGACCTGGAAAACATTAGGCAGCGCCGCAGACCGGAAAACAGGATTGGCTTTGCCCTGCAACTTTGTGCCTTACGATATCCGGGCCGTGCACTGGCTCCTGGTGAGATGATCCCGCGTGAAGTCCTTTCCTTCGTCGGTGCTCAGCTTGGAGTTCCGGCTGATGCGCTTCTCACTTATGCCACACGGCGCCAAACCCGTCAGCAGCACATGGACACGCTGCGCGAAATTTACGGCTACAAGACCTTCACGGGCCGTGGTGCCCGTGATCTGCGGGAGTGGACTTTCGGCCAGGCCGAAGATGCCAGATCAAACGAGGATCTTGCTCATCGTTTTATTGTGCGGTGTCGGGAAACTTCCACCATTCTGCCCGCAGTATCGACAATCGAGCGCTTGTGCGCGGATGCTCTGGTCGCCGCTGAGCGGCGGATTGAAACGCGGATTGCGGAAAATTTAACAGCGGATGTTCGCGATCACCTGGACAAACTTCTGAGTGAAATGCTCGCCGGCAATATCAGTCGTTTCATCTGGCTTCGCAACTTCGAGGTTGGTAACAACTCGGCTGCTGCTAACCGTTTGCTCGACAGGCTCGAATTTCTGCGTACCCTGAATATCAATCATAGTGCTTTGGCCAGCATACCTGCCCATCGCATTGCCCGGCTGCGTCGGCAGGGTGAACGCTACTTCACCGACGGTTTGCGTGACATCACTTCGGACCGCCGCTGGGCGATCCTTGCCGTCTGTGTTGTGGAGTGGGAAGCGGCGATTGCTGATGCCATAGTCGAAACCCATGACAGGATCGTAGGAAAAACCTGGCGGGAAGCGAAGCGCCAGCATGACGAAACAATTTCCGGCTCTAAAGCCACACTCACGGATACGATCCGTACCTTCACCGCGCTGGGAGCTTCGTTGCTTGAGGCCCGCAGTGACGGAACCCCGCTGGAGATGGCTGTCGCCAGTTCGGTTGCATGGGACCGGCTCGCTCAACTGGTAGCGACAGGGACTCAACTCAGCAACACGCTAGCCGATGAGCCTCTTGCATATGTCGGGCAGGGATACCATCGCTTTCGTCGTTATGCGCCCCGCATGTTGCGCTGTCTGAAGCTCGAAGCCGCGCCGGTCGCCGGACCATTGGTAGCAGCAGCTTTGTCGATCGGAGAGATGAAAGGTGTTGCATCGCCAGAAAGGCGTTTCCTGCGGCCCAGCTCCAAATGGAACCGTCATTTACGAGCTCAGGAAAAAGGAGATACCCGTCTTTGGGAAGTGGCGGTACTCTTTCACCTCCGGGATGCTTTTCGTTCCGGAGATGTCTGGCTCGCTCATTCGCGCCGCTATGGTGACCTCAAGCAGGTACTGGTGCCGATGATCGCGGCGCAGGAAAATGCAAAACTGGCCGTGCCTTCCAACCCACAGGATTGGCTGGCAGACAGAAAGGCGCGACTCACGATCGCTCTTAAGCGGCTGGCCCGGGCTGCCCGTAACGGCACTATTCCGCACGGTAGCATAGAAGATGGAACGTTGCGGATCGACAGGTTGACAGCAGACGTGCCGGATGGTGCCGAGGCACTCATACTGGATCTGTATCGCCGAATGCCGTCCGTTCGGATTACCGACATGCTGCTTGAAGTTGATGCAGCCCTTGGTTTCACAGATGCGTTTACCCATCTGAGAACCGGGGCTCCATGTCGCGACCGGATCGGTCTGCTCAACGTCCTGCTCGCTGAAGGGCTCAATCTGGGCCTGCGTAAGATGGCGGAAGCTACAAACACGCATGATTACTGGCAGCTCTCACGCCTTGCCCGCTGGCATGTTGAAAGCGAAGCCATGAACCAGGCATTGGCAATTGTGGTGGCCGCGCAGGGTAAACTGCCGATGTCACGCGTCTGGGGGATGGGCACGTCAGCATCGAGCGATGGTCAGTTTTTCCCGACAGCGCGGCATGGCGAAGCCATGAACATGGTCAATGCCAAATATGGTTCTGTTCCCGGCCTCAAAGCGTATACTCACGTAAGCGACCAGTTCGCGCCATTCGCTTGTCAGTCGATCCCGGCGACCGTGAGCGAGGCACCGTATATTCTCGATGGACTACTGATGAACGAGGTCGGTCGCCATGTTCGCGAACAGTATGCCGATACAGCAGGATTCACCGACCATTTGTTCGGAGCCAGTAGCCTGCTCGGCTACAATCTCGTTCTGCGAATCAGGGATCTGCCATCGAAGCGGTTGTACGTATTTAATCCCGATACGACCCCCAGGGAGTTACGCAAGTTGGTAGGTGGAAAAGCCCGGGAGGATCTTATCGTTGCGAACTGGCCTGATATTTTCCGTTGTGCCGCGACGATGACCGCTGGCAAAATCAGGCCCAGCCAACTCCTGCGCAAGCTCGCTTCTTACCCACGACAAAACAACCTTGCAGTTGCGCTTCGTGAAGTTGGTCGTATTGAACGGACCCTTTTCATTATTGAGTGGATCCTGGATACGGACATGCAGCGGCGTGCTCAGATCGGTCTTAACAAGGGAGAGGCCCACCATGCGCTCAAAAATGCGCTCCGTATCGGGAGGCAGGGGGAAATTCGCGATCGCACGACAGAGGGGCAGCACTACCGAATCGCTGGGCTCAATTTATTGACTGCGGTGATCATTTACTGGAATACCGTCCATCTTGGTCATGCCGTCACGGAGCGGCGGAACGAAGGGTTGGATGTTCCCCCTGAATTTCTTCCCCACATATCCCCATTGGGCTGGGCGCACATTCTACTGACTGGCGAATATCTTTGGCCCAAGGAACCGAAAGCTTAGGGTGTCATTTCGCCCTCAGCCGGAACCGACCCCA
>NZ_JBLKCZ010000065.1:0-3583 GCF_047530595.1 Enterobacter sp. 01-M-02-SI-ECC
CGATGTGTTTGCGGGAAAAAAATCGGCCCAGATCCGCGAAATTTTAATCAGCGAGTCAGCTTGGGAAGAAATGACCTGCTTATTCGCACCTTCCTTAGCCCCTTGTGCTGATGTGTAGTGATCCGCAAACAAAAGTCAGTGTTGACAGATGGACAGGCGAAGGGCTATCGGACAAAGAGACCCTGCGGTACCAAAACGCGATACCGTCCGTAAACGCTATCTATGGATCGTATCGGACCTCATCCATGTCAGATGTCTGCGACTGACACAGGCGCGTCAATTCTTTCACCGAATCGTTCTTCAGTTCACGTAAAAAAGAACGCATCAGGAAGAGAATAAACAAAATTCGGGAGGTGGTCCGGGCGGATATCTTCGATTACATTGAAGTGCTTAGCAATCATGCCCGGTATTACGGGCATCCCGGTGGCATCAGTCCGGAATCCTTTGGACTGGCCTCGTCGTGAGGTCAGGATATGTTTGCTCTGGTGGAGGCCGCCCAACAAAGCATCGTACAGCAGCATATAAAATGAAAAGCATTCAGCAACGTACAGAACAACACCGTCAAATCTGGGCGACAGCCAGTGATGTCAGAGGTTCAGTAGACGGATGGGATGCTAAACAGGATTCAGGGTCAAGATGATAACCAACAAGCGTATCAGGAGGATAACCCATGTTTGATCCAAAAAAATTCACCGCACCGACCGCCAGGCCGCTTCCCGTCGTCCTGCTTCTGGATGTCAGTGGCAGTATGTCCGGAGAGAAAATCGATAACCTGAACAAGGCCGTCAGGGATATGCTGGATGCCTTTGCGCAGGAAGAGAAAATGGAGACCGAGATCCTGGTTTCCGTCATTACTTTTGGCGATCAGGTTGAGCTACATGTTCCCTACACCCGGGCTTCTCAGGTGCAGTGGCAGGGTCTGCAAGCAAGCGGTATGACCCCGATGGGAACCGCACTCGAAATGGCCAAGGCCATGATTGAAGACAAGGAAACCACGCCGTCCCGCGCTTACAGGCCGACGATTGTTCTCGTTTCAGACGGACAGCCTAATGACCGTTGGGAAAGGCCACTGGAGGACTTTATTCTCGAAGGACGCTCGTCCAAATGTGACCGCATGGCAATGGCTATCGGGCGTGATGCGGATGAGGCGGTTCTGAAGCGATTTACCGAGGGCACGCCGCATGACCTTTTTTATGCGGAAAACGCCGGGCAGATGCATGAATTTTTCCAGCGAGTGACAATGTCTGTGACCCTGCGTACCCAGTCCCGAAACCCGAAC
The DNA here is from genome assembly GCF_047530595.1 of Enterobacter sp. 01-M-02-SI-ECC. Taxonomy (NCBI): domain Bacteria; kingdom Pseudomonadati; phylum Pseudomonadota; class Gammaproteobacteria; order Enterobacterales; family Enterobacteriaceae; genus Enterobacter; species Enterobacter sp. 01-M-02-SI-ECC. Next base: position 1,280 of record NZ_JBLKCZ010000065.1, read on the forward strand.
GTGTTACCGGCGTCCATTGAGCTCGATGCGCGTACGAAGTCAAATATTGCAGCGTCAGTCTCTATTGCGAATGATGATCAAGGTTATTGGTAGGGGAGCATAATGGAAAGGAATCAGGAAAATGTGGATTTACCGACACTGATAACGAATGGCGCACATCATAGTGAAGCTCAGGCAGACGCTTTAGCTGGACAGATAGAGGTTACGCCAGCGGGGGCAAACAAAACTCGCAGAGTGATTGGTTCATTTATTCGTTCTTACAGAGATAAATCGCCTGATCTCTCCAGTAAGGCCTGGCTTAACCTTGAATTCGCTAAATATCCGGATATTTGGCGCACTGAAGAGGAACGCCAACAAGCGGCTAGCGAGATTGTTGAGGAGGTGGCGATTTTCCGATCCTCTCAGCAAGAATTGGCGGCACATCACAGCAAAGGATTAAGTACCAGCAACTGGCTGGCGGGGAAAATTGAGCAGGGTGCAACGGCAGGCGGCGTCACCAACTTCGGCGCATACGCCACGATAATTGATAGCGCCATTGAGACGGCAAACAAAGCAAACATTGATTTGCTTTACCGGAACGATGGCCAGTTGAACCAGCAGCTTAATCTGGATGGTTTTATTGCTGAACAGCACCATGCTGATACCTTCAACCTTGATGCAGTAGCCAAAGGCAGTGAATACCGCGCTGAAGTGTTAAAACCCAAATCCGGCGGGACATATGGCAAAAATTCGGTAGATGTTGTGATTCGGGATGGCGAGGGAAAAATTGTACGTCGCTATCAGGCCAAATATGGGGCCGATGCGGATGCAACAGACACATTGCTTAAAAAGGGTGATTATCGGGGGCAGCGCAAGTTGGTGCCTGAAGGGCAGTCTGAAGACATACCTGGCAGTACTGAAACAATAGAAATTGATGGCGTTGAATCGAAGCCGCTTTCTAAACAGGAAGCCAAAGAGAGGCAACGCAGAGCCCAGGAAAAAGCCGAAGCCAAACAATATGACTGGAACGAGACCAGCAGGATCGATATTGCAAAAAATATCGGGAAAAACGCGGGTACTGCGGCTCTTTTGTCTGTGGGATTTCAGGGGGCACGTATTCTCGGGCGGCGGATCTGGAAGGGAATAACAGGGCAAGAAAATAATAGTGCTGAAGAAGACCTCCAGGAGTTTGTACAGAGTGCTCTGAAATCGGCGGCGACCTCGGGGTTAAGCGTCGCTGTCACGGGTGCTGTGACCGTAGCAGTGAAAAGTGGCTGGTTGGGCACTGTGTTAAAAAATACACCGGCTGGCAGAATTGCTAATGCTGTGTGCATCGGTATTGAAAACGCGAAGGTTCTCTACAAATACGCAACCGGAGAAATCACAGCGGAAGAAGCGCTTGATCAAGCCGGCAGTGTCACATGCAGCCTTGTGGGGGGACTTGTCGGTGGGGCCAAGGGAGCGGGCATAGGTGCTGCACTGGGAACCGTTCTGGGACCCGTGGGGACTGCTATTGGGGGCCTTGTTGGTGGGGTGGTCGGCGGCATGGCAGGAAGTACCGTTGGAGAAGCGATTTATGAAGGTGGAAAGAGAATTGTATCTGCAGTTGTTGATTCCGTTAAATTGGTGGGGTCAGCAATAGGCAGTGGTGTTTCATCGTTCTGTAGCGGCGTGGCCTCTCTGTTTGGATTTTAAGTATGGATATTAAAGGCATTATTGAGGCCATTCGTTCCGGTGTAACAGGCATTCAGATTCTGGGCCAGGACGTCAATCGAATCGATGAAGAAATCGAGACCGTTGCGACCACACTGGGCTTCAGGGTAAAGGAGTGGAATCTGGGGTATGGTTGGGTTGATTTTAAGACAAAAAGGGCTCTGAAACCGGATCAAGACGCATTGCTGTATCAGGATTTAAAAGCCATTGCGGATGACGATCCGACGGGTCGGATTTATGTCATACAGAACGCCTGTTCCGTATTGAAAGATGACATCAGAGCGATTGCAAGACTGCAGCAGGAATTGTTAAGGATCAGGCGTCACTTTAAGGGGCAGGCAGCGATCTTTTTCGTCTCAAAAGAGAGTATAGAATTTTCAGAGCTTGTGGATCTTTTGATCCCTTTCTCTTGCTCTCCTCTTTCGTTAGAGCAAGTGGACGGCATTTTTGACTCTCTCTTACAGGAGTACTCTGTCACGGTTACTACAGCAGTGCGTAATTCTCTTAAATCCATATTTAATGAGATGGTCACTCCCTCCTTCCCAGTACTATGCTGAGGACAGGCTTTCATTCGGAGAACCATCATGGAAAACATTGCGCTTATTGGTATCG
>NZ_JBLKCZ010000066.1:0-3478 GCF_047530595.1 Enterobacter sp. 01-M-02-SI-ECC
TCGGCGAAGGTAAGTTGATGACTCATGATGAACCCTGTTCCATGGCTCCTGATGACAAACATGATCTCATATCAGGGACTTGTTCGCACCTTCCCTAATCAGGCCAAAAGCCGCTATCTCACCGGCATTACTCATGAACTCAGAACGCCGCTCAATGCGATGCTGGGTTATGCGCAATTACTCGAACGTGCTGATGATATCCCCCCAGCCCGGCAGCGCGGTATCGGTATTATGCGCAGAAGCGGCGAGCATCTGGCTAATCTAATTGAGGGATTACTGGATATTTCGAAAATTGAAGCGGGAAAATTAGAAATATATCGTGAAGAAGTGCGCATTGGCGATTTGGTGCAGCAACTGGTCGCCATGTTTGAACAACAGGCCAGCGATAAAGGACTGACATTTCACTACAACGCCCCACACTGGCTGCCCGAGGCGGTGATGACGGATGAGAAACGCCTCCGGCAAATTCTTATCAATCTGCTTTCTAATGCGGTTAAATTCACGGACAGAGGCAGTGTAACCCTCGATTTCCAGTATCGTAGCGAGGTGGCGTTTTTCTCGGTTCACGATACCGGCATCGGCATCGCCCCTGAGAACCTGGAACGCATCTTTAAGCCTTTCGAACGCGTATCCGGCGATAGTCGTCGGATCGGGACGGGCCTTGGGCTGACGATTACCCGGCTTCTGACTTATATCATGGGTGGCGATCTCCAGGTGGAAAGCATCCGTGGCGAAGGCACAACGTTTAAACTCACCCTGATGCTGCCAAGCTATAGCGGGGATGCCTACCAACCCGCCGAGCCTGCGGTAATCACCGGATATCCAGGCAAGCGACACACCCTGCTGGTAGTTGACGATGATGAATCCCATCGGCAGCTGATGATGGATTTACTCACGCCCATAGGCTTCACGCTGCTAACAGCCGAAAATGGTCATGTCGCGCTACATTTAGCCCGGCAAAATCATATCGACCTTCTTCTTCTGGATGTTGCAATGCCTGAAATGTCGGGGTGGGAACTGCTACGTCAGTTACGTAATAAGGGACAATTAGCGCCGGTAATTATGATTTCTGCGGAAGCGGATGAGGGTAAATGCCGCCATTTCACTGGCGAAGGGGAAGTTCGCTACCTGGTTAAACCGCTGCGTTTCCCTTTACTACTGGAGAACATCGGTGAAATATTGCATCTCCAGTGGCGCACGGAATGTCAGCCGCCAAAGCAGCCGGAAATACATGAACCACGCTCGCAGCTTACCCGTGTCCAGATTGAGTCGTTAAAAGAGATGGCCAGATTGGGTTATGTGAGAGGGTTTCGTGAACTGCTGGACAAACATATTTCCGCTAACCAGATCAGCAAAGCCGAGGGCGAAAAATTTGCCGAGTTGCTGAGGCGCTTTCGATTCAAAGAGATAGTCGAGAGTCTTGAACGCCCGGAGGGAGAGAAAAATGGCAATAGCAAAGCCGACGGTACTTATCGTCGATGATGATATCAACACGGTAAGTATGTTGAATGACACGCTTGATGAAGCCGGTTTTACCGTTCTGGTCGCTCTGGAGGGTAATCAAGCCCTTTCGATAACCAGCCAGATAACCCCAGATATCATTCTGCTTGATGCCGTAATGCCGCATCTGGATGGGTTTTCAACCAGTAAGCGCCTGCGGCAAAATCCGGGGCTGCGGCATACCCCGATTATTTTCATGACAGGCCTGAGTGATACGCAGAATATCGTTGATGCATTTGATGCCGGGGTGGTCGATTACGTAATTAAGCCGATACGCACGGAAGAGCTGGTTGTCAGAATGCGTACCCACTTGCGGAACTCAAAATTAACGGTCAGTGCCTATAGCGCGATGGATTCCGTTGGCCAGACCTTATGTGTTTTTAGCAAAGAGGGGCAACTACGCTGGGCCACGCCCAATGCATGGCAACTGATGAAAAACTTCAGCGATACCGGGTATGAACCCAATAAAAAAATAGTAAACCGGATCATCGGTTGGCTGAACAATACGGAAGGTTTAAAAATACCCTTAGATCTTTCATCGCAAGGCATCGCTCTGAAATTCTATCTTTCACGCCGGACCGCTGAAGGAGAAAGTTTGCTACGTATTGAAGAGATCAAAGGACATGAAGAAGTCGAAGCGGTGAAACGCCTGAAAAACAACCTAGGGCTGACGCAACGAGAAGCCGAAGTCCTCCTGTGGATTGCCAGGGGAAAAACAAACCGCGAAATTGGCGATATTTTAAACCTTAGCCCCAGAACCGTGAATAAACACCTTGAAATTGTATTTCCAAAGCTGAGTGTGGACAATCGCACCGCAGCGGCAGCGTTGGCAATAAATTCGCTATATGCCAGGGAGAAAATGTAGCGACAATGAGGCGTATTCGCGCAGACCTGCCCTGACATTTTTATCAGGCAGAACTGGCACCCTCATGTCCACGTCTCCGTCACCTGTGGCGGTATCGATGAGCACGGGAAGTGGAAGAAAATCAGCTTCCGTAAGGATGCCATGCGCGCCCGCTGGATGTGGAATATCCGCCAGCTTCTGCTGAGCGTCTGGTTCGAAGGCGTGGCCCTGCCGCCGTCCCTGTCACATATCACCACCGAATCACAATGGCGCAGTCTGAAGTGGTTTACTGAATTTGGCCACCTGAACAGAGGTGATATGCTCACCTCAGAACAACACAGGTGTCATAATGAAAAAAAGAAATTTCAGCGCAGAGTTTAAACGCGAATCCGCTCAACTGGTCGTTGACCAGAACTACACCGTGGCAGATGCAGCCAGCGCTATGGATGTCGGCCTTTCCACAATGACGCGATGGGTGAAACAATTACGTGATGAACGGCAGGGCAAAACACCAAAAGCCTCCCCCATTACCCCGGAACAAATTGAAATCCGTGAGCTCAGGAAAAAGCTACAACGTATTGAAATGGAAAATGAAATATTAAAAAAGGCTACCGCGCTCTTGATGTCAGACTCCCTGAACAGTTCTCGATAATCGGGAAACTCAGGGCGCGTTATCCTGTGGCCACTCTCTGCCATGTGTTCGGGGTTCATCGCAGCAGCTACAAATACTGGAAAAACCGTCCTGAAAAGCCAGACGGCAGACGGGCTGTATTACGCAGTCAGGTACTTGAACTGCATGGCATCAGCCACGGCTCTGCCGGAGCAAGAAGCATCGCCACAATGGCAACCCAGAGAGGTTACCAGATGGGGCGCTGGCTTGCTGGCAGACTCATGAAAGAGCTGGGGCTGGTCAGTTGCCAGCAGCCGACTCACCGGTATAAGCGTGGCGGTCATGAGCACGTTGCTATCCCGAATCATCTTGAGCGACAGTTCGCCGTAACGGAACCAAATCAGGTGTGGTGCGGTGATGTGACCTATAGTGTGCCCGGAGTTCAGGGCGGGCATGGATGCTTAAATGAACCGCGAGTCTGTCTGGAATATTGAACCGGTAACTCACGATGAGAAACCCAACAA
>NZ_JBLKCZ010000067.1:0-3335 GCF_047530595.1 Enterobacter sp. 01-M-02-SI-ECC
TCCAAGCAGCAAGCGCGTTACGCCGTGGGTCGATGTTTGATGTTATGGAGCAGCAACGATGTTACGCAGCAGGGCAGTCGCCCTAAAACAAAGTTAACCTCTGAGGAAGAATTGTGAAACTATCACTAATGGTAGCTATATCGAAGAATGGAGTTATCGGGAATGGCCCTGATATTCCATGGAGTGCCAAAGGTGAACAGCTCCTGTTTAAAGCTATTACCTATAACCAATGGCTGTTGGTTGGACGCAAGACTTTTGAATCAATGGGAGCATTACCCAACCGAAAGTATGCGGTCGTAACACGTTCAAGTTTTACATCTGACAATGAGAACGTAGTGATCTTTCCATCAATTAAAGATGCTTTAACCAACCTAAAGAAAATAACGGATCATGTCATTGTTTCAGGTGGTGGGGAGATATACAAAATCCTGATCGATCAAGTAGATACACTACATATATCTACAATAGACATCGAGCCGGAAGGTGATGTTTACTTTCCTGAAATCCCCAGCAATTTTAGGCCAGTTTTTACCCAAGACTTCGCCTCTAACATAAATTATAGTTACCAAATCTGGCAAAAGGGTTAACAAGTGGCAGCAACGGATTCGCAAACCTGTCACGCCTTTTGTACCAAAAGCCGCGCCAGGTTTGCGATCCGCTGTGCCAGGCGTTAAACATCATGAGGGAAGCGGTGATCGCCGAAGTATCGACTCAACTATCAGAGGTAGTTGGCGTCATCGAGCGCCATCTCGAACCGACGTTGCTGGCCGTACATTTGTACGGCTCCGCAGTGGATGGCGGCCTGAAGCCACACAGTGATATTGATTTGCTGGTTACGGTGACCGTAAGGCTTGATGAAACAACGCGGCGAGCTTTGATCAACGACCTTTTGGAAACTTCGGCTTCCCCTGGAGAGAGCGAGATTCTCCGCGCTGTAGAAGTCACCATTGTTGTGCACGACGACATCATTCCGTGGCGTTATCCAGCTAAGCGCGAACTGCAATTTGGAGAATGGCAGCGCAATGACATTCTTGCAGGTATCTTCGAGCCAGCCACGATCGACATTGATCTGGCTATCTTGCTGACAAAAGCAAGAGAACATAGCGTTGCCTTGGTAGGTCCAGCGGCGGAGGAACTCTTTGATCCGGTTCCTGAACAGGATCTATTTGAGGCGCTAAATGAAACCTTAACGCTATGGAACTCGCCGCCCGACTGGGCTGGCGATGAGCGAAATGTAGTGCTTACGTTGTCCCGCATTTGGTACAGCGCAGTAACCGGCAAAATCGCGCCGAAGGATGTCGCTGCCGACTGGGCAATGGCGCCCGGCCCAGTATCAGCCCGTCATACTTGAAGCTAGACAGGCTTATCTTGGACAAGAAGAAGATCGCTTGGCCTCGCGCGCAGATCAGTTGGAAGAATTTGTCCACTACGTGAAAGGCGAGATCACCAAGGTAGTCGGCAAATAATGTCTAACAATTCGTTCAAGCCGACGCCGCTTCGCGGCGCGGCTTAACTCAAGCGTTAGATGCACTAAGCACATAATTGCTCACAGCCAAACTATCAGGTCAAGTCTGCTTTTATTATTTTTAAGCGTGCATAATAAGCCCTACACAAATTGGGAGATATATCATGAAAGGCTGGCTTTTTCTTGTTATCGCAATAGTTGGCGAAGTAATCGCAACATCCGCATTAAAATCTAGCGAGGGCTTTACTAAGCTTGCCCCTTCCGCCGTTGTCATAATCGGTTATGGCATCGCATTTTATTTTCTTTCTCTGGTTCTGAAATCCATCCCTGTCGGTGTTGCTTATGCAGTCTGGTCGGGACTCGGCGTCGTCATAATTACAGCCATTGCCTGGTTGCTTCATGGGCAAAAGCTTGATGCGTGGGGCTTTGTAGGTATGGGGCTCATAATTGCTGCCTTTTTGCTCGCCCGATCCCCATCGTGGAAGTCGCTGCGGAGGCCGACGCCATGGTGACGGTGTTCGGCATTCTGAATCTCACCGAGGACTCCTTCTTCGATGAGAGCCGGCGGCTAGACCCCGCCGGCGCTGTCACCGCGGCGATCGAAATGCTGCGAGTCGGATCAGACGTCGTGGATGTCGGACCGGCCGCCAGCCATCCGGACGCGAGGCCTGTATCGCCGGCCGATGAGATCAGACGTATTGCGCCGCTCTTAGACGCCCTGTCCGATCAGATGCACCGTGTTTCAATCGACAGCTTCCAACCGGAAACCCAGCGCTATGCGCTCAAGCGCGGCGTGGGCTACCTGAACGATATCCAAGGATTTCCTGACCCTGCGCTCTATCCCGATATTGCTGAGGCGGACTGCAGGCTGGTGGTTATGCACTCAGCGCAGCGGGATGGCATCGCCACCCGCACCGGTCACCTTCGACCCGAAGACGCGCTCGACGAGATTGTGCGGTTCTTCGAGGCGCGGGTTTCCGCCTTGCGACGGAGCGGGGTCGCTGCCGACCGGCTCATCCTCGATCCGGGGATGGGATTTTTCTTGAGCCCCGCACCGGAAACATCGCTGCACGTGCTGTCGAACCTTCAAAAGCTGAAGTCGGCGTTGGGGCTTCCGCTATTGGTCTCGGTGTCGCGGAAATCCTTCTTGGGCGCCACCGTTGGCCTTCCTGTAAAGGATCTGGGTCCAGCGAGCCTTGCGGCGGAACTTCACGCGATCGGCAATGGCGCTGACTACGTCCGCACCCACGCGCCTGGAGATCTGCGAAGCGCAATCACCTTCTCGGAAACCCTCGCGAAATTTCGCAGTCGCGACGCCAGAGACCGAGGGTTAGATCATGCCTAGCATTCACCTTCCGGCCGCCCGCTAGCGGACCCTGGTCAGGTTCCGCGAAGGTGGGCGCAGACATGCTGGGCTCGTCAGGATCAAACTGCACTATGAGGCGGCGGTTCATACCGCGCCAGGGGAGCGAATGGACAGCGAGGAGCCTCCGAACGTTCGGGTCGCCTGCTCGGGTGATATCGACGAGGTTGTGCGGCTGATGCACGACGCTGCGGCGTGGATGTCCGCCAAGGGAACGCCCGCCTGGGACGTCGCGCGGATCGACCGGACATTCGCGGAGACCTTCGTCCTGAGATCCGAGCTCCTAGTCGCGAGTTGCAGCGACGGCATCGTCGGCTGTTGCACCTTGTCGGCCGAGGATCCCGAGTTCTGGCCCGACGCCCTCAAGGGGGAGGCCGCATATCTGCACAAGCTCGCGGTGCGACGGACGGCACTGTTGCAAAGTTAGCGATGAGGCAGCCTTTTGTCTTATTCAAAGGCCTTACATTTCAAAAACTCTGCTTACCAGGCGCATTTCGCCCAGGGGAT
>NZ_JBLKCZ010000068.1:0-3322 GCF_047530595.1 Enterobacter sp. 01-M-02-SI-ECC
GGCTTAAAGATACCAGGCGTTTCCCCCTGGTGGCTCCCTCGTGCTCCCCCGCATTCCTGCCTTTCGGTTTACCGGTGTCATTCCGCTGTTATGGCCGCGGTTTCTCATTCCACGCCTGAAACTCGGTTCCGGGTAGGCAGTTCGCTCCAGGATGGACTGTATGCACGAACCCCCCGTTCAGTCCGACTACCACGCCCGTTCCGGTAACTATCAACTTGAGTCCAACCCGGAAAGACACGACAAATCGCCAGTGGCGGTAGCCATTGGTAACTGGGTTCACGGAGCAGAGATTGTAGAGAATGCCTACAGAGTTCTTGAAGTGAAAGCCTGAGTGCGGCTACACTGAAAGGACAGTTTAGGTATCTGCGCTCCGTGAAAGCCAGTTACCATCGGAACAAAGAGTTGGTAGCTCTGAATTCCGGCAAACGAACCACCGTTGGTAGCGGTGGTTTTTTTGTTTACAGGGAAAAAGATTACGCGCAGAAAGAAAGGATCTCAAGGAAATCCTTTTGCTTTGGCCAATATGCTTCGGTAAAAAGTTAATGCGCAGAAGATTTTGAAAAAATATTAATAACCAAAACTCCAACGCAAATAAGGAACATTCCTGCAATTGCGGGCCAATCAAGTTTTTGACCGCTAACCAACCAACCAGCTAGGCTTATTAGTACAATTCCCGCACCAGACCAAATTGCGTAAGCAATACCGGTAGGTATATTTTCCAATGTTTGGGAAAGCAGATAAAAGGCAGCGCAATAACTTATTGCAGTTCCTACAGACGGCCACAGGCGTGTAAATCCTTCTGAATATTTCATAAAGGTGGTGCCTATGACTTCAGCCACAATAGCCCCTCCCAGGAAAATATATGTATTCATAAAAATACCTCATGTTGAAAAATTTAAATATCTTTACATAACAACTAATTAATAGAACCCGGCTTATCATAGCGAAGGACCATGATGCTGCCACTGCGATCGTTCCAGCTCCAGCGCTTTCTGGTGCTGCACCGCCCGCTCCTGCTGCCGGTGAGTTTCTATCGCGTTCAGCCTTTCGACAACCGGCGCAGCTGCTCGCTCAAACTCTGCACCTGCCTGCTCAAGACCGTGACGCGCTCGTTCAGCGCCGCGTTCTCCCGTTGAATAAGACCAGACATCGTCCGCCATTCCGCGAAGGCGTTCTCCCACTCGTCCAGCCTTTTCGAGTAGTCCTGCTGTAGCTGCTCTAATGCGCTCAGCAACTGTTTTTCCAGCTCCGTCATGTGCTATTTCCCCGCCAGTATCATCCAGCTCGAGTCCTCTCCGAACTGTCCCGCTTCCGGGTTCACCCTCACGCAGCGGCGTCTCTGCTCGCCGCAGGTCGAGAGCTGTACGCCGCTGTTCCTCTCTGACAGCATGGCCTGCGTGCTCTTCTGCTCCCGGATGGTCGTATAGTTCTCGAGTATCTGCTGCCCCTGCCACCACAGAATGCCCGCGCTCGACGCTATCAGCAGCGCGGAGACCAGAACGATGGTCAGCCACGTCTGGCTGACCATGCGCAGCATCCCTTTCGTGCGCTGGCTCATGGCTGAGGACAGCTTCCGGTCGTGGTCGAGGATGGCGGCGCTGATTCTCTTCTCGCTTTCGCTCAGTTCCGCTCTGACAGACTTCTCGTGCTCGCTGAATGCGGCTTTCAGCATCTCGCCGGTAGTCTGCTGCTGCGCTTTCGATTTCTGCTCTAAGTCCTTCGCCAGCGTTAAAAGACTGTTCATAGATGGCTCCCTTCAGTCGGATGTTTCGCCCCCCGTCCGGGTCGGCAATGCTGATGCTGCTTTTTGTGGTGCGCACCACCTCAAAACCTGCGCTTTCCAGCGCCTCAGTGACGTCCTGACGCGTTTTCAGCTCCCCGGATGAGGCAAGGGCAAGCAGGCCGCTCGTAATCGCCTGGGCGGCTTCCTGCTTCGCTTCCGGCAGCGCGGAAGGCGAGACCAGCACCCGCCGGTTCTCCGGCGCGTTCGGGTCATGCAGCCCCAGCCTGCCGTTCACTATGGTCTGCCAGGCATCGATGCGCGGACGGTCGGCGCGGTCGTAATACGGCTGTAGCCGCTTGCCGGTCAGAAGCTCCGTGTTCGGGATCAGGAAGTTCAGCTCCAGCCGCCCCTTGTCCCGGTGCTCAACCCACAGCACGCTGTACTGGTCTTTATCGAGTCCGGGCATCAGAACCCGCTCGAAACTCGCCATCAGCTTTTCGCGCTGGCCGGGCGGTAAATCCTGTTCGGCAAAAGACAGAACGCCGGAAGTGTACTTTTTGGCGTAGGGCGAGGCGTCGATAAGCTCCCGGACTTCATCCGGCTTCCCCTGCAGAACGCTGGCGCCGTCGCGCTGGCGATCTTTACCCAGCAGATAATCGACCGGCCCGCCGCCGCCGCCGCGCCCCCGAGGATGAAACTTAACGATCATCATCAGCACCCTTTTCCAGTACGGCATGCCGCAACCGCTCGAGTCCGGCATCGATGGCCATCAGCGCGGCGACAATCTGCACGCGGTCGTGTCCGCTTCCACCACCGGCGTTAACCTGGCGGGCAATCTGGTTAAGGTTGTTCCCCATGCCGGCAAGCTGACGAAGCAGCGCCGGCGAGATCGACGGAAGTTTGCCGGCGCGTGCGGGCTTCTCGTCCAGGCACGTCTGCCGCATCCAGGCCGCGAGTTGCTTACCCTCGCAGCGCTCCAGCAGACGCCGGTGCTCGTCCTCAGTCACCCACATGGTGAGCATTTTGCTGCGTTTGTCTGCCAATCCGGCCTCCTGATAACGCCGGGACGGACGGGAAATCTTTTCCCGGTCGGCACGGTGTTGGACAAGCCGCAGACGCGGCAGTGGTTTTAGCGGGTTTCGGGGCGCAGCCCTGAACCAGTCACGTAGCGCTAGCGGAGTGTATACTGGCTAAACATGTTATGACGGAGTGGTAATTTATGAAAGTGCTTCATGTGACAGGGGAAAAATGCGGCTGCCGGGCGTAAGTGCAAAATGCAGGTGGTGATGAAATGACGCCTCCTCGCTCACTCGGTCGCTACGCTCCTGCCGTGAGACTGCGGCGGGCGTTACCAGCTCACAGATTACAGGATAAGCAAATGCCGCTCGAAGCAGGAAAGGCCAAGAAAAGGATGCGGAGTTGCCGTTTTTCCATAGGCTCCGCCCCCCTGACGAGTATCACGAAAATGACGCTCAAATCAGCGGTGGCGAAACCCGATGCGGCTTAAAGATACCAGGCGTTTCCCCCTGGTGGCTCCCTCGTGCTCCCCCGCATTCCTGCCTTTCGGTTTACCGGTGTCATTCCGCTGTTATGGCCGCG
>NZ_JBLKCZ010000069.1:0-3275 GCF_047530595.1 Enterobacter sp. 01-M-02-SI-ECC
CTGGCCTGTGAACCGGGTGGGTGCTCTGCTCCCGTGGCGGGTTACTCTGCCTGCCTGACCAGCTTCACTTCGTCAATACGGTTCTCACTGCACGCTTACGATCAATAAGAATTTCAGATCCGTCTTTCATATAGCGGCTTGAGAGGGTTCTGGTGACACTATTAACATTGGAAGGATCTACAAGCCCAAAACCAAAACCATTACCTTTTGCTGCATGTTTCTTTGCATAGTTGTATAAGTACTCCCAGAGTTTAGGGGAGAGGATGTATTTACTATCTACCGTCGGTTCCAGTAAATCGGAGAGAGAAGGGCGCTTGTCCGGATAAAAGTCTTTAATGTCTCTTAGAGAAAAACCGTCTTTCAGGCGCAGGTCGCGGCGAAAACCAATAAGGACGATACGCTCACGGTGCTGGGGTCGGAAATGACGGCCGTCGATGACTTTAGGATCATCCGCGCCCATGCTTTCGCTGTTTGCGACGTCGTAGCCAAGCTCTTCCAGCGTTTTCATGATGATGTTAAAAGTATTACCCTTATCGTGACTCTTCAGATTTTTAACGTTTTCCAGAACAAAAATTGCCGGTTGTTTTGCCCGGATGATCCTGGCCACATCAAAGAAGAGCGTACCCTGAGTGTCGCACTCGAAACCGTGTTTGCGTCCCAAAGAGTTCTTTTTACTGACACCGGCAATGCTGAATGGCTGACACGGAAACCCCGCAAGAAGTACATCATGATCCGGGATAGATGTATCGATAAACTTGTATGCCTCTTCATCAGAAACTTCGGGCCGGTTGCTAAGCGTGATGTCACGGATATCTGAATTGAAGCGGTGCTCGTTCTCATCGCAATACCAGTTCGCCCGGTAAGTACGGCTGGAATAAGTATTCCATTCACTCGTGAAAAGACATTTTCCACCGATGGCATCGAATCCGCTTCGTAGTCCACCTATCCCTGCAAACAAATCGATAAAGCTAAATTTCCTGTCCTCGTAATTAGTAGGTCGGGAAGGAATTAAAGACTGTAGATAACGTCCATCAGTGATACTCAGCTCACAATGCTCAGGCTTTCCTTTAACCTGACGCTTAAGCGAGGCACGGGACCAATTACTGCCATTTTCATCATTTAAAACCTGAGCCAGATATTTAAGATCATAAATGGTCGATGCTATTAACAATGTTTTGTGGATCAAAGATGGAGCTTTACCCACATCTTTCAGGTCTTTTTCTTGATCATGAGTGTTACGTTTCATCCAAACTCTCTCAGGAATAATATCTTTGAGATAGATTAACACTCTTAATTTGGATTGTTTTTTGGTACAGGTTCTAAATTCATTGTGATTTTTCTGGCTTTAAGTTGCAAAATGATATGTTTTTAGCCCGTCCAGGAATTTATGACTTGTTAAAATAGTGCCTGTGAATTGCCTTGTGTATACATGTCTGCACTCAACAAATTCAGGTGAAATGATGGGTTATCTAAAAAAGTTACTTTTGCCAATCATGATCGTTGTATTCCCTGCGGCGTCCTGGGGGAACTCAACAACATTTGAGGCAAAGGTGGTTAAGATTGTTGACGGTGACACCATAACTGCGCTGGATGCTCAAAATACAACCATCAAAATACGGATGTATGGTATAGACGCTCCTGAATCCAAACAAGCTTTTGGGCAAAAAGCAAAGCAGGCCTTAACCACAGCTATTGCAACCAAAATCATTACCGTGAACGACCATGGTGTAGATATCTATGGCCGAATGTTAGGGACCATTTGGTTAGATGGTTATGACATTAACGCTTCTATGGTGGACAGCGGATATGCGTGGGTATATCGGTTCGAAGATAACGCCATTGTCCCGAGCTACCTCAAGTATGAATCCGCAGCACGCAAGGATGCAAAGGGGTTATGGGCAGACCCCAACCCTGTCCCTCCATGGCAATGGAGACAGTTAAACGAAAAGCCCAGAAAGGTGAAAGAGAAGAAATGACCATGATGAAAGAGGATCATCCGTTACTTCAGTTGGTACTTAACGATTCCGGTCGTCTTGCTATGCCTGTTCATGATAGAGACCAACAGTATTGCCCGACTTGCCTTGCAAAGGTACTGAAGAGTGAGGATGGAAGGTTGTCGCATGTCGGGCACGAAAATCAAACTAAATGTGTTCCTTCTATTTCAGTAGTTGTGACAAAAGCAATCATAGAAATGTTAAGTGATGGAGAAAAAATTTATGTAAGTCCAATCCGAAACCGAGGGCGAACTCTGGCACCATCAGTGATTTTTTCTCCTGATACACACACATTTAAGCCATTTATAAATACAGACTATCAGCCTGTAGGGGCAAACTGGAAAAGTGACAAGGGTTATAAACTGGGCCTTTTTTATCTTAAAGATCGAGCTAGCTCTATTACTAAAGAGGAATTTGATTTTATTGCTGTTATTGATCCAGAGTTATTGCTTAACGAATTTAATTCTTCATGGTCTGTTGAACAGATCGCACCAATAGAACAGTTGAAGCAAATCTTCCGGTCAAAAAATAATTCTTCTGCTTGGGTAAAATGGCCTGGTAAACTCGACTTAGCAAAGAAAACCAATTATAACGATAATTTCTGGTACGACAATCAATCTGATAGTGCGGAACTTAACTGCACTGTTTCCGTTGTAGGTATAGAAGGTAACAGTTCAGGTGAAACAATTTATAGATTACAAACTATGCTAAAGCATAAGTTTAATGAATATCAACTGGTTCGGTCTTTGGGTACTATTATGCTTCTTGATAATACCGGGAATATGGTCTCATCAAATCACCCGAATTTTGACATCATCTCAAGCGCATGTATAAGTGGAGTACGTGATTTTGTTCGCCAAAACCCATGGGTAGTTAGACAGACAACTCTTAACACTTAATTATCTTTAAAATAAAGCCCACTCCATTACTTAAAATGTTTTTCCTATAAGTCAGTTTTCGGACTTTTCATCACACCGACATGTAACAAAAAATGTAACTGTTACAGTTAGTTATCAGTACAAATGCACACATCCGCACCAGGTGGGGACCACACCAATTGCATTGATCTAAGTCAATAAAAGATCACATATGCAACATTCAACCATCAGGACAGTTACTTATAGTTAATAGCCCTGCAAATGACGACATAAGCAGTTAACAAAACAACTTTTTCCCCAATTCTGATGTAGCCCCCTGAAACACCAGACAGTAGCTGTATCTCCAGATAAGAGATAGGCTTGAATATATGTCTAACACTAACACCAATTTTGAGATGACCGG